>CALFRH010000663.1 GCA_937919225.1 uncultured Parvularcula sp. | reverse complement strand
GATGAATACTCGCAGACATGAGATGTGTATCTAAGAACCTCAATCGCTTGTAGATGATTGTCCGCCAGCGGAGTGTACCGAAAGCCACCAGGTGCCATTGTGTTAATTGAGCATTTCATCTCGACTAGCCGCCAACGATTGTGCATTTTTTACTTTGGCTTTAGCGATCTCAACGCTTTGCAACGTTGAAATTTCTACTCAAACCACACCCAAAACATTTGCACCCATGCCGACGATTAATTCTCGTTAAATACACAATTCTTCACGCAACGGCGCTTGCAGCAAATCAAACCGCATGCTGAATTCTCGAAATAGCCAAGTGGTGGAGCACTTGTATGTCCTCAGATTTGTTTCGTGAGGAAGCGCTTGATTACCAAAGCGCTTCTACGTCCCGTTTCGGAAAGCCAACAGGCGTCTTACCGCCTTCATGGTCTCTGATTACTTGGTTTCTCGCGATATTTGTCGTCGCGTTGATAGCTTTTTTGTTTAACGTCGACTTTGCTCGAAAAGAAACTGTCCGCGGGAAACTTCGCGTCGACGGCGCCGAGGCGAAACTGTATGCGCTCGAGCCCGGACTGATCACCAGCGTGATGGTCCAGGACGGGCAGCACGTCGATGCTGGCGACCCAATTACGGAAATAACTTCTGAGCGCTACATGAGCGACGGAGGCGCATTCAGCGATGCAACGTTGCTTCAATTGGCGCGCGAAAAAGAAATTCTGGTGCGTCGCCGACAAGCGATCATCGAATCCGCCGAGCTAAATGTTGAAGGCGCAAAACAAAGACGCTTGGATGCCGAACGCCAAGAACGGGAGTTGCGTGCACAGTTGATTGTAGTCGAACGCCGACTGGAAATTGCCCGGCGACGCGCTAGTGATGCAGAAGAATTTCTGGCAGAAAAATTGATTGCGGAGCCGCAACTCAATGAGAGGCTAGAAGCCGCAGCTTCCCTTGAGCAATTGGTGTTGCAAACTGAAGCCCAGGTTGGCGAATCTCAAGCGGCACAATCACGCGCCAATCTGGAGCGGCAACAGGCCGAAGCAACTCGCGCGCGCGATTTAGCAGATATTGATCAGAGGTTGGAACAGCTTAGCACGCAAGAACAACGAACGCGCGCTGAGGCATCGCATATCGTTCGCTCGCCTATTGATGGCAAAGTTACAGGCCTACAGGCCCGGATCGGTGAGCAGACTGTGAATGGCATGCCTCTCGGAGTCATTTTACCTGAACAAAGCGTTCTGATCGCTGAAGTGTACCTGCCCTCCCGAGCAATTGGATTCGTAGAATCAGGTCAAAAGGTGAAATTGCAGTATGACGCATTTCCATACCAGAAGTTTGGGGTTGCTCTTGGCGAAGTCAGCCAGGTGGCAAACGCTGCTCAACTGCCGCAAGAACTCGGAATAGCGACCCAAGCACAGGAACCTCTGTACCGGGTCGGTATCGAATTGGAGCAGCAATACGTTGAGGCTTTCTCCAAGAGGGTGTCTTTGCAGCCGGGTATGGCATTAACCGCGGATATTGTTCTGGAAAACCGTCGATTGCTCGAATGGCTTTTGGAACCCTTGGCGACGAAGTCAAAATGAAATTAGACCTAAACGAGATTGCAACAAATGAATCCATCATCGCTGCAGAATTACAAATCGGAGATTTGCTCTGCGAGCTTGAGGGATACGATTTTGGATTCGCCGAGCAGGTTCAACGCAGCCTACCCCCAACAGAACTAAGGGTCTTTGCTGACGCTGATTATTCGCAGGCGGACAGAGAATTCACTCTGAGCAACTTCCGGAAGCTAGGTCAATTTCCGAACAGCTACGGAGTAATTGATGCTCTGTGGGGTTTAGAATTTTCTGGCAATTCTCTGAGCTCTGATTTGGAAGCCTTGGCGTCTGGTCTCATGGATAGACCGATGCGATTGAGAACAGAGCGAGCGGTCGCGCAAGACAGCCAAACTCATATGGTGGGATATGTATACCCGGAAGCAGAAAAGATTGGTCCAGGCCTAGAAAATTTGGACAGATTCTTACGAGGAATTGAGATGGGTGAAGGGCGGTTTCATCAAGCCGTAATCGCATGGATCTTTTTGATGCGATTGCATCCCTTCGATGATGGAAACGGTCGTACTTCTCGCGCTTTTTTTAACTTTGCGTGTCGCGACCTGGGACTCATTTCCTCGCCCACATTTTTTCTATCAACAATTGTTTATTCCAATCTCGACACTCTGGCCTACGACCATTTGGATCGAGATCCAATCGGAGCGGTCCAAGTCTATTTAAAACTGATTGTCACCTATCTTGAAATCGTACATTCGAGCTTCATCGTGGACGAAAGTGCGCCGCCCGAGTGACCAAAGATCCAATATCGATCTCGGTATGGAGTAGATCAAATTTGTTCACCGCATGAGCTAGCAGCAGATACTTAAATTGTTTTAGACGTCTTGATCCAGAACTCACTCGTGAGAAGGATCGAGAATTCGGCGGTGTGCAGAGAGCTTATAGTTGGGAAATAGAGTTTCTTCGGGCGCTTTGCGGTAATGCTCAAACGTAATTGAGTCAGCGCTTAACTCGCTGTGAACCCAAGTCATCTGCTTGGCGTAAACGCCAGCTAACCGACCGATCCCGGCCGGCTCTCCAATCTTTAACTCAACGTCCGTCGGCAGCCATGTGAGAAGGGACTCAACTCGCTGCCTCGTCAACGAATCGATTTCCGCTGTCCCGTAAATCGAACACGAGAACAATCCCATTAGACCAGGCTGAAAGGGAGCTATTGCGCCTTTTCCAACTGGATTTCCCGTTACAATTTGCCCAATTCGAACTGCCTCCCTCTCTTCTTGCGTGGGCAGTCCACCTTGCTCGACAAGCAAGACGTGACGCGTATCATCTGAGTCAATCAACCAAGCTCTGGTCTCTGATCTAACAACACCCCAGATAATGGGCTTAAACTCATATGGATCAAGTTCAGGTAACCCTTTGCTGGAAGCCGTTTGCGATACGGTATTCAATGTGACCTCAGTGCCGTTGCAAAAGTTCTCAAATAAACTGGCGGCGTTTAACAACGACACGTCATTGCTCGAAACCTGCTGATTTACTTCAGTTTCGACTAACTGAGGCGCAGTTTCGGTTTCGCTTTGCGTGCAAGCCGAAATCATAAGAACCGATGCGATAATAGATCTCATTACAAAAGCACCCTGAGCAGATAGTTGCCCAGGGTGTCCCATTTGTTGTTATTTAAACACCGGCGTTCGGAGTATCGGGCACATACAAGCCAAGGAATGCTCTGTTCTCAGGAGTATCCTCAATGGTGAATGTGTCACCGGCGTTCAATTCAGTTTCGCCAATATTGACCTCGCCATCCTCAAGCACACTATCAAAGTGTCCATCCACTTCAGCCGTGATTTGAATTTCAAAATCGCCGACCTCTTGGACGTTGAGTCCGGGTACCCCGTCGCCGGGGCTCGGGTCGGACAAAAGACTGCCACCACCGCCGTCAAACAGACTATCATCGCTGCCCTGGGCCAAAAACAAGTTTCCCGAATCCTGACTTAGGGCATCAATTTGCATTCGGATAAGAAATGGGTCCCGGCTCCCACCACGGGTGCCGACACCCACGACGGTATTCAACCTTGTTCCGCCCGAAACGGTTTCAATTTCTGGTAATTCAAGTTCTCTCATAATGCATATCTCCACATGCAGTTTTCAAAAATGGGGCCTCGCATCGACTGCTCCACCCCTCTCAAAACCGGTGCTTCACCACCGCATGCCCGAAGGCATAATTGAGAAGCTAACTTCAATACAATGTGTGTCAACACGGATAAATATGAAAGAACAATAATGGAACATTTATCTGTGGAATACATTGAATAGTTTAGCTTTTAGTTTCAACACACCCATCAAAATAGGATCTACGGTTTCTTTTGAAACCGCGCTTGAAACCGCGGCCAAACCATTAATGGTCTCGGCGTTTTCCTTCAGCAATGCTTCAGAAGTATCAGTGAGCGTTCGACACGATGCATCTGCCGTCCGCAAGTTGAACTCAACCTCCCGTAATTTCCCTCTCTGCAATCCAATTACGCGATCAGCTGCCGCAAGCGTCTCGGGGCGATGCGCGGCAATGATACGCGTGATTGAAAGCCTCTTAAGTTCAGCGTTGATGCGCCGTTCTGTGTTAACATCGAGCGCACTTGTACCTTCGTCCATAACCAAAAGCCTCGGTTGGCGATAAAGTGCCCTTGCGAGCATAACACGCTGTTGCTGTCCGCCAGAGAGTGTTGTTCCCATGTCGCCCACCAGAGAACGATAGCCCATTGGCATGGCTTCGATGTCATCATGAATGGCCGCAATGCGCGCGACTTCGTGAATTCGGTCTCGGTCAGGCTTTTCGTCAAACAGGCTTATGTTCTCTTCGACCGATCCAGCGAGCAATGTGTCATCCTGCATAACCACGCCCATTTGTCGGCGCAGGCTTGAAAGCCCCCACTTGCTGGCTTCC
The DNA here is from genome assembly GCA_937919225.1 of uncultured Parvularcula sp. Taxonomy (GTDB): domain Bacteria; phylum Pseudomonadota; class Alphaproteobacteria; order Caulobacterales; family Parvularculaceae; genus Parvularcula. The sequence goes on along the minus strand of CALFRH010000663.1, from coordinate 4,292 downwards.
AATCCATCATAAAGGATTTTGCCATGGGTTGGTTGGTAGAGCCCCAGCATCAAGCGGAGCAATGTTGACTTACCTTCGCCCGAAGGGGCCGCAAGCGCAACGAACTCGCCTGGTTGAATATCTAGGTTCGCGCCTTTCAAAATGTCCGACTCAAACTGGGCGTAGCGAAAGTGCAAGTTCTGGAGCGTGATGCGACCTTCGAGCCTCTTGCCGGAGGGTGGCGCTTGGAGACCTGCTTCCTTTTTATGCAATGCGATGTCTGAGACCCGCTCTAGGTGCACATCTAGAAGTTTGAAGTTCACATAGGTTTCAAGCAGAGCCATGAGCTTTTGCTCGAATTGGCCCTTGTAGGCGACGAAGGCGGTAATCATGCCGATTGTCATGGCGCCGCCAATTGCGCTTGTGGCTGCAAGATAGACGACCAAGATGTTAGAGAGCCCCATAAGTGTCTGACTGATTGCGCCATAGCCAATATTGACGTTACCCATTCGGATTTGGGCGTTGAGCGTATCGGCCGCGAGATTGCGCCACAGGCCTTCCCGTTCATTCTCGATGCCTGCGACTTTGACGGTTTGCATGGCACGAAGCGTTTCCAAAAACTTGGTATTCTCTTTAGCGTCTGCAACGAGGAAGTCCCCAGATAGGCGCTTCGACAATGAGAGAAACGCAAAACGCAGCGCAGCATAGACGACCACGAACCCGACAACGACGAAGCCGAGCATAGCATCATACAGAAAGATGATGATGCCGAGGAAGATGGCGAGGAAGCCATCAATAAGTGCGGCGATGGCCCCATTTGCGATAAAGTCTCTAATCGGTCCTAGAGATTGAAATCTCTGCTGAATGTCTCCAACATGCCTGCGGTGGAAGTAAGCCAAAGGTAGCCGCGACATATGATGGAAAAGGCTCGCCTCCATGGCGAACGCAAGGAGGTTAGACAGAAATTGGAAGACCAGACCACGAATGATCGTGGTGAGAGCTTCAAACACTTTTAGCAACGCAAAACCAACGGCAATGGCCGTCAGAAGAGACATATCCCCTTTTAGGATCGCCTCGTCGATCACAAGCTGCATATAGTAGGGCGTGAGTAAGACAAAGACCTGAAGAAAGATAGAGAGCGCTATGCCTTGCGCAATGGCTTTCCAGGCGGTCCCGCTCAGTTTGACCAGGCTAGTGAGCTTAACCGGATTGCGCTCTTTCTTTTGCTGAAAGCCAGACGACGGTGTGAGCTCCAGTGCTACGCCGGTGAAATGCTTGCTAGCTTCATCAAGGCTTACGTCTATTTTTCCCGCCGCTGGGTCGTACAGCGTTAGCTTATTGCCGCGGATTTGTTTGAGCACGACGAAGTGGTTCATGTTCCAGTGCAGAATAGCCGGAACGCGAAGGCCTTTCAGTTCATCGGGCTCACAACGCACAGCGCGCGCCCCAAGATCCATCTGTGTTGAGATCTCGATTATGTCCTTTAGCGTTGCGCCTTTGAGCGAGATCGGAAACTTGGCGCGAAGCGTTGGAAGATCGGTCTTGTGCCCGTGTGCGCCGGCAATCATGCCGACGCAAGCGAGGCCGCATTCAGCAGCCTCCGCTTGGCGCAGTAAAGGCATCTGCCGGACACCTGAAAGGTTAAGCACCGACACTATTCTGCCTTTTCAGCAAGTTGCGCTAAGTCTAGTCGTTCACAAGAGTTGTGTTGCCAAAACGCGAAACTTCGCGCATACGTAAAGTAGGTCACAAATGCATCTCCACATGCAGTGATCTCACGTCCCGAGGTTGCTTCACCAGCCTCGGGACATTTTGTTTTAAGCCGCGAAACAAGACGCTCGTAAAATGAATGTCAACATAGACTTCGTTCACATTTGATTTGCGCAAAAATTACATTGTGGATTATTAGAAAACTCCGCAGCGATCGAAGCTCGACTGTTGTTGACCCCAGGCCTGAAAGTGTTCGGAGTCAGATTTGCACAACGAACCCACTGCCGCAAAGCAGGCGTTGATCTCGCATTCCGTGTTCCTCAACAAAAAGAGGACATACGCGAAACATATTCTGCCAGTGGCTCAAGCGTCATCTCGACGCGTCTTTCGTCCACGTCTCCTGATGCTATCGGAAATGGCGCCCAAACGCCGTCTCCAGAACACTCTCCCTGGGAGCCAAACGACTGTTCCCGTTCGTCTTTGATAGCGATACGGTCTGATAACAATGCAAAGCTAGATTTGGACGTATCGCCGTGCATTACCAAAGGCTCTAACACCTCGAGAACTCGTTTTTGGAACTCGACGTCACCAGAATGCTGAATGATAAAAAACGCTGCTTTATCCGCGTCGGCACCATATTCAGAGACGTTGAACCATCCGCTGGATTGGATTCGGCTCTCTAACCATTGATCATTGTCCTCGGTTTGTCGTTCAACAAACGCGTCGAATTCGGCTTGCGATAGGCCAGATACCTCCTCAATGCTCTTCTGTTCGATGACGGTTTTGGCAAGAAGTTGAGCAATGTACGTATCTTTTTTAGCACGCTCGAATACCTCACAGTGGCTCTTTTCTTGAGCAACACAGCTATCGAAGCGCATGACGTAGATTTCCCACCCTTCATCCAATGCACCATCAATTTCAGTTGGAAACTCCAAAGTCTTAAGTTCGGGCGTTGACGCCCCCTTTTCAGTTGTAGATTGGCACGAAACCAATACAGATATTGCCGTCAAAGAAATCGCCCGTAGCAGAGCTGATAAAACCATTCAACAGAACCCCATAATCACCTGTAAAAGGCCAACGAACGGAATTGGGGGATACCGTCAATGGTTGAATTTCTAACGTTTCGTAATGCTGCCGATTGAAAGAGTATTCGCATTAGGCGACACCGTTTGCGAAGCACGAATGTCTAGAACTCGCTGCATAATAGTTTCTCAATCGCGCTGCTTGGCTTCATTTTGCCGCGACAGGTAATCGGTTAGGTCGTACCGATCTGCCTTTGCCACTAAATCCAATTGGGATGTTGCTCGACTGATAGCCATGATTGTAGTACGAATATCCAATGAATGATCACGACTATCCTTCTCACGACGATGATCACATCGGAACTTGTACCGCTCTGTTGCATGAACTGCCGCCTGATGATTTTGATGTTGATTATGGCGACGCCACGGAGTTCTCCATTACGAACTTTTTGATTTCCGCAGCCGTTTTTTCGATCGTCATGTTCGTAGCGTTCAAGTTTCTCTAGACTCTGAAATCACTTCGCAGATCGGATTTTTCTTTCCCCGCTTTGCTTTTCGGCTTCCTGAAGAGCTAAATCTTCATAGCGGCCATCGCCAAGAATGATCCGAGCATTTTCCTCGCCACCCGACCGCTCAACAAACGATTCAAGACCATATTTCTGGACATGTGCTTCGCCATTCGTCGCAGCCATTTGATGCGCAATTTCATCAGAAGATGTCCCCACGTAGTTTCTGATTTCGGATTGCTGCTGCAGCGTTTCAGCGTAGCGTGACTCAACTGCAGGAGAATAAGGTGCGCTCATCGGGTCCGTGCGCGTATTGAATTCGGTCGCCTGCGCAAGCTTTCGGCTCTCATGTGCAAGGCGTTGGTCATCGTAACTCGAGAAGGATCCGAGGCCGGTATACCCGCTGGCTTGAGGATAGGTATAACCCTCCGGCGATTGAAAAGCCTCTGCTTTCAGCCGCGTTTCAAAGAAACTAGTCTGAAGTTCTCTTTGTTCAGCTCTGCCCATATCGCTTGGCGTAAGACCCACCCAGTATTCTTGCGCTTCTCGCATGGAGACAGGTCGCCCGTTCACCGCGGTTAAGTGATCTACGAGATAAGTCTCGAACGCAGCGACTTCATTGGCATTGATCGCGCCACCGCGGCCCGATCTTTCATCGGTGCTCGCCGTGTAACGCGATGCCTCAGTGTAATAACTCTCCGCCTGCTCTCGTGCTTCTTCACCGCGCCTAAAATCGGAAGCAGTTTCCCGCGCTAATGATAGACCTTCTTGGTGCTGCTCCCGCGCTAAGACGCTCTCCGCGTCGCGAACGAAGCCGCGTAATTCATCGCGATATTGCTGGCCTTGATCAAACGATGAATTGTCAGACGAACTATCGTCCGAGTTCAAACCTCCCGAACTGTCTACGCGATAGCCTTGTTCAGCCCTAGATTCGCTTCGCTTGTGAAACTCTCCATGAGTTCCGACACCGGCTTGAGCAACACCAGCCTGTCTGCCGCCCTTCGCGGATTTCCCTCTCCCAGGGGCACCTCCGATACCAACGTTTGCATTCCAGCGAGCAGCCCGGCCTTCTCCG
>CALFRH010000662.1 GCA_937919225.1 uncultured Parvularcula sp. | reverse complement strand
GTCAGCGGTTCGAGCCCGTTACCGCCCACCATTTTCCTAAAGAACCTTTGTCTCCAGGCTTTCGCCACGTGCGGCGAGCGTCACGCCCGTATCAGACACGTCGAGCCGGGTCAGGCTGCAATAATTCGGCCGGAAGACGGTGACTTTGTCGGTATTCTCAAGGTGTCCGACGATTGCATTTATGGCGACGAAATGCGTGAATATGGCCGTGTTTGCGGGCTGACTCGCGACCGTTTCAATCAAGGCCTTTCGCCAGGACTGAACGAGCTCTGGCGTATCTTCCCAGTTTCCAGCCATCAAGTTCTGTAGCCAGGGTACGCGAGCCGTCACCTCTTGCGGCGTCGTGATCTCGGTCACGCGTGGCGCAATCGCCAGATCGAGGTCTGATCCCGACGCAAAAGCTCGTCCTGTTTCCTGGCATCGCGCCATAGGACTAGAGATGATCTGCTCTAAACCAAGGTGGGAAAGCGTCTCTGCGACCGCTGTCGGTAGATCGCGCACGAGGTCGGAGAGGACGGGATCAGGGTGTGATCCCCAGCGTGCGGCGGCTTCGCCATGCCGAATAAGGTAGATCATGCAGCGACGAGCTGTGGGTCTTGATTATAGCTTTCGAACACGCGCAGCGCCTGCTTATAAAGCACAGGCTCAGCGATGTTCAGGCGTTCGCGTACGTCTTCAATCGGCTGATCGAGGAGGGCTTCAATATCTTGCTCCACAATGCGTGTTGCGCGTTTCCCATTCCGGCGTCCTTCCGCCAGCACTTCTTTGACGCGAGCTTCGCGCGGCGCTTCCTTGGCAATCTGCCGATTGCCCATGAAGGCAATGAAGCTGATTCCGAGGCCGCCATGCTGGCTGTGAGTATAGCCGAGCAGAGCATCTTCTCCCAAAGCGTCACGCCCATAGCCCGTTAAGACATGATACATGTCATGCGTATCTCGCAGCCGATTAACGAACCAGAGCAAGTCATCGTCAAACTGCTCGTGATGCGCGCGCTGAGTAAGACTTTCTTCAACCAGACCGTTCGCCGTCAGGCCTTCGCGCTGCATGAAATCGACATAAGTACGTCCGACCGTGCCCTTGGGCAGGGCTTTCAGCGGCGCATGATCGTCCAGCAGATCGGGCAGGAATGACCGGCGTTTAAGCAGCATCATGCCATTCTCGGATGCCAGAAACCGTTTGAAATCCTTGCGGTTGGAACCACCATTCAAGGCTTCGATGATGTGAAACACCTGGGCGGTATCTTCCTTGTCCGCGATTAGCTTTTGCATATGCCGCCAGGCTTTGAGCGGTTTGCGCTTGGGTTTTGGGCGGTTCGGGTCAATGTAGGGCACAGGTGTTGTCATCGGAAGTCTTCTTCTTGTTATGAGCTCAAGATAGCAGACCTTCGTCAAACAAACAATGACGCAGGCGTCATGTTTCGTCAGAACTTGTATGCGCAAGATTGATGCACGGCTGCATCACGATCGAGCAGGACTGTTCACAGAGCAGAGCAGCAACGTTTCATCTATCGCCCTGCGCTTAGAGCCATCCTATGCGGAAGCCATTGTTAGCTATCGAAGGGTTGAGGGTATGAAAAAAATTGAAGCCATCATCAAACCGTTCAAATTGGATGATGTTAAAGAGGCGCTGCATGAAGTCGGCGTTCAAGGTATGACGGTTGTTGAAGCGAAAGGCTTCGGACGTCAGCGCGGCCATACAGAATTGTATCGCGGTGCAGAATATGTCGTCGATTTTCTACCGAAACTGAAGGTCGAAGCTGTGGTCGCGGATGCGGGTGTTCAGAGCGCCATTGAGGCGATCACCAAAGCCGCCCAAACCGGCAAGATTGGCGACGGAAAGATCTTTGTATCGGATGTTGGCGAAGCCGTTCGCATCCGTACAGGCGAAACAGGTGACGGTGCCCTTTAGCGCCGTAAACAGGAAAGACAGGAAGTAACTGGAGGGCGATATGGCCGATAGTGTTTTGAAAATGATGAAGGATAATGACGTGGAGTTCGTCGACCTTCGTTTCACCGACCCACGCGGGAAACTGCAGCATGTGACCTTCGACAAAAGCATGGTCGATGCGGATTTTTTCACTGATGGTCAAATGTTTGACGGCTCCTCCGTGGCCGGTTGGAAAGCCATCAACGAGTCGGATATGAACCTCGCGCCCGATCTGGCGACCGCGAAGATCGATCCGTTCTTCCAGCAAACGACCCTCGCGATCATGTGCGACATCCTGGATCCGATTACCGGCCAGGCCTATAATCGCGACCCTCGTATGACGGCGAAAAAGGCAGAAGCCTATCTTTCGTCGACGGGCGTCGGTGACACCGCATATTTCGGTCCAGAAGCAGAGTTCTTCGTCTTCGACGATGTCCGCTGGAACACTGAGCCACATATGACTGGCTATAGCTTCGACTCAACAGAATTGCCCGCCAATACTGGCAAATCCTATGAGATGGGCAATATGGGTCACCGCCCAGGTCCCAAAGGTGGCTATTTCCCGGTGCCACCGGTCGATTCCGAGCAGGACATGCGGTCTGAAATGCTCTCTGTCATGGGAGAACTCGGTCTCGAGCCTGAAAAGCACCACCACGAAGTGGCGCCCGCTCAGCACGAACTCGGCATGAAGTTCAACACGCTGGTCACCATGGCGGACAATCTTCAGCTCTATAAGTATGTGATCCACAACGTCGCGGCGAGCTATGGCAAGACGGCAACCTTTATGCCGAAACCATATTTCAACGATAATGGCTCAGGCATGCACGTGCACCAGTCTATCTGGTCGGGTGGCAAGCCGACTGTTGCGGGTGACCAATATGCAGGTCTGTCCGAAACTTGCCTCTTCTATATTGGCGGTATCATCAAGCATGCCCGCGCTCTGAACGCACTGACCAATGCATCAACCAACTCCTACAAGCGCCTGGTTCCTGGCTTCGAAGCACCAGTTATGCTGGCTTACTCCGCCCGTAACCGGTCTGCGTCCATCCGGATCCCGTTCGGCACTGGAGAGAAGGCGAAGCGGATCGAAACCCGCTTCCCGGACCCAACCGCCAACCCGTACCTGGCCTTTGCTGGCCTTCTGATGGCCGGTTTGGACGGGATTGAAAACAAGATCCATCCGGGCGATGCGATGGACAAGGATCTCTATGATTTGCCACCCGCTGAGGCGGCTGCCATTCCGCAAGTCTGTGGGTCTCTTGATGAAGCTCTGGCGGCGCTCGATGCCGACCGTGACTTCCTGAAGAAAGGTGGCGTGTTCGATGATGACCAGATCGACGCGTATATCGAATTGAAACAGGAAGAAGTGGAGCGTCTTCAGCTGCACCCACACCCGGTCGAATTCGACATGTACTACAAGGTCTAAACTAAGCTCACGTCTGGGGTACAGGACGCAAGCAGAAGCCCCGAAGCTCTTTGCAGCTTCGGGGCTTTACTTTTTCCAATAATATCAAGGACTGGCGGGTGAGTGGCGGCCTTGTGGCGGGGTGCTGACGGTACCATGGCGTGGCTGAAACGGCCGATTTGACGTCTCTGGGGTGTGTTGTACCAATCCAAATAGGAGACAAAAAATGCCTTTCAAAGCTGATGCCGAAAAAATCAAACGCTGGCGCGAGGAGCGCCACTGGTCGCAGGAGCATCTGGCTGATCTGGCCGGAATCGGATTGCGCACCGTTCAGCGCATCGAAAATGGCGAAGCCGCCTCGCAAGAGAGCATCATGGCTCTGGCGGCTGCCTACAATGTCGACGTCCTGGCACTGTCCATCGATCAGGAAAAAGAGGCCGCAAAGATCGTTGCCAAGCAAAATGCCAAGGCTCGCGCAGGCTTGCGGCTCTCATTCTGGATCCACTTTGCCAGCTACTTGATGGGAATCGTTATCTTTGTCGGAATCAATATTGGGACGGGTAGTAATACAATGCTTTGGCCGCTGATCTGGTGGACCGTTGGTGTGTCCGGTCATGCGCTCGCTGTCGTGATCGTTGAGTTGGCGACGCATTATTCTGAACAAATCGACTCCGCTTGAATTCAGCGTTCGTCTGATTTGACCGCTTGCCAAAGTTCCTCCTGTGCGTCGAGGTCGAGGGCCGCAAAGCCGGCTTCGCCGCCCTCGGCGCGCTTTTCCATGGCGCGAAACCGGCGCTCAAACTTGTCATTGGCTAATCGGAGGGCAACTTCAGGGTCGATATTAAATCGGCGGGCTAGATTTGCCTCAACTAAGATGAAATCGCCAATTTCTTCTTCAATATGCGCGTTGTCATTTTCATCGATTGCTTCGCGAACCTCGTCCATTTCTTCTTCGAGTTTGTCGAATATGTCTGCTGGATTGGTCCAGTCGAATCCGGTTCTGGCGGCGCGTTTTTGAAGTTTTTCGGACCGCATCAAGGCGGGCAGGGCGGTTGCGACGCCGGACAGGGCGCTGGCATCTGTTTCAGCCTTGGCTGAACGTTCCACCGCTTTGATTTCTTCCCAGGCCGTCGTTTGCTTTTCTGCACTATGCTGCGTTATTTTGCCGAAGACGTGTGGATGGCGCCTGATCATCTTGTCGCAAATAGCCTGCGTGACATCCGAGATCGCAAAATGTCACTCATCAGAGGCAATTTGAGCGTGAAAAACCACCTGTAGCAGCAAGTCACCGAGTTCATCACATAGATCATCGGTGTCCAGTCGCGCGATAGCGTCTGCGACTTCATACGCCTCTTCAATCGTGTACGGCGCGATCGTTTCGAAGGTCTGCTCGAGATCCCAGGCACAGCCCGTCACCGGTGTTCTGAGCTGTTTCATGATGCTCAGCAGATCGGCAAAATCATACGGAGGGGTGAGGGGTGCTTGCGTCATCTCGCAGCTCCAATCCAATGCGTCCTAGCGCGCGTATAGCGATTGAGCATTATCGCCAAGCGATTGCGACAAAAAGTTCATTCGACTGACGTTGAAAATTGAGAATAGTAGCATAACTGACTGGTCAGTCATTTAATTTGGAGATCCATATGGATCATTCGAACTATGAATCTAAACCTCGCGAATCCTGCGGTTGGACCCTTGGTTTTATGCAATTGGCCTTCGTCATTGGTGTAATCGCCACGGCGATCGGACTGACCCAGGTCTTGAAGGGCCAGGTTAATGACCGCGCGCCGCGCATTTCCGAATTGCGGGGGGCGTCAGAAGTCACTGTACGGATCGCCGATCTAAAGACTTTACGTTATGCCCCGACCCTTCGGGTCAATGGGACCGTTCAGGCCACGGCAGAAGTTTCCGTCAGCCCGCAAGTATCCGGCGAAATTCGTGTCGTCAGTTCCACGTTCCGGGCGGGATCCGAGGTCCAAAAGGGCGACCTTCTGTTTGAAATTGATCGCGCAGACTATGTGCTGGCGGTACAGCGCGCAGAATCAGAAATCGCTGCTGCGAGTTCTGATCTTCAGCAGCTTCAAGCCGAGGCCGCGATCGCTATTCAGGAGTGGCAGGAATTGTATCCGGGGCGCGAGGTGAATGATCTCGCCGCACGTGTGCCGCAAATAGAGGCAGCGAAAGCTCGGCTGGCCAGCGCTGAAGCGAACAAAAGAACCTCCGAATTGTCACTGACGCGAACCCGCGTCTATGCGCCGACAGATGCCCGTGTGCTCGCGTCTTCTCTCGATATCGGCCAGATTGTCTCTCCAGGTCAGGTTTTGGGCCGCCTGGTATCTCTAAACAGTATCGAACTCGCTGTCCCGGTTTCGCTTGACGACTTGTTGATCCTAGAGCCGATCGAAAACCGCTCTGCCACGTTCAAACGGCGTGGGATCTCATCGGATGAACGAAGCGCCACGATTGGCCGAATTGATGCAACGCTCGATCCGCGGACGCGGCTTTCGAATCTTTATCTGATCCCAGCCGATCGATCGGGTCTGCG
>CALFRH010000661.1 GCA_937919225.1 uncultured Parvularcula sp. | reverse complement strand
AGGATCAACCAAGCCAGTACGATCCACCCGCAGCGTCTCATATTCGTTGGTGTCGCAGACCAGCGCAATATCACACTCCGGCAGCGCGTTAAAAACGTAAGCTTGACAGTCGTAGGAGCTGTAATTTGGACGCACGATGTAATCTACAACATTCCAACCAAAGACAATAGTTCCATCCACTTGCTGGTAAACGTAGGGGTCATATTCTGTTTGGCCGTTTCCGGCAGGGTTTAAACGAAATTCCCGGCCAAGCGGGGTGCCTTCCGTCGAATAATGCCTCGCTAAAATCGAGCCGGTGTCACTTGGACCCCGCCAAGCGACAATAAAGCTTCCATCTGTCAGCAACGCCGCAGAGCTTGTATGGTTGTGTTGGGTAGAGCCAATTTTGAACGCATCGCCCGATGGGGTCCCATCAGCCTCAAAAACCCGCCCGAAAAGTCCGAACGTGTCTGCGGTGCTATCTCTATTTCCTAACGGTACTCTTGGCGTTTCGCTGGCGTTCCAGGTGACCAGTTATTTACCGTCGGGCAGAGCAGTGACCGACCGGTTGGGCTCGACAAAAAGGTTGCTTGGCTCCGTATCTAAAACAAAAACATCGCCAGAGGCCGTGCCATCGGGCGCATAACTTTGCCCCATGATTGCGATTTCCCACGCGCCGTTTTCTGCCCGATAGTATTCACGCCACGTGATCACCATGGCCCCTGTGTCAAGTTGCACAAGGTCGAGACGCGCGACGCCTTCCTCTCGTGAATAAACGTCCTCAGCCGCTGCTATCGGTACGCCATTCGGATCAAAGACCTGAATCTGAATCCGGGTAGGATCATCAGTCCTATTTCGATAATCTTGCCAAGTAACAATGAGATTTCCCGATGCGTTAAACGCAATATCAAGGCCGACCTTTATTTTAGGGGCGTCCGAAGGGACGAAAATCTCAAAGACATCACTTTCCAACGTACCATTGGAATTGACGTAGCGACCATACACACCAAACTCGTCAGACCAGGAAACAAGCAAATCCCCATCTAAGTCGATTGCAACAGACTGCGAGGAAACTCCGTATACGGAGCGTGACTCATCTATTCTCGTCGGCTCACCGATGAGCATCTGATTTGCGTCAAAGCGTTCGAACATCAACCAAGTGTAATCAATTCCAATTCGACGAAGGTAAACAACGCCAAATCCGCCGCCTTCAAGATCGACCCACTGGTGACCAGTCGTAAAAGAACCTCCTGCACCACGCGATTGCGTTAAAGCAAGAAAGTCGCCCACCGGTGTCAATTCCCGCGACATTGCCGTCTTCCCCTCGGTCTTTATTCCCACAGTTCAGTGAGAGTTACACTAGCGTCTTGTTTTCAAATGGTCTTTCATCTCGCACAAACGCACTTCGAACTTTGCAGTCCGAACTCTTTGCCATGCACAGCCAATTCCAATTTCCCCGCAACTTTCTTTGTCGACCATTTAAAAAGCCCACACGCGGCTCTGATTTGCGCATGTGTCACACCAAGCCTGACACCAATACTATCAATTAAGCATATTAGCGCGCACAAAACAGATTTTTCAAGTGAGGAAAGGAAACAAGGCAATGTACAATCGCTTCGAACAGCGCGACTGGGAGTTGGTCCGCGGTTTATCTTGCTTAACGCTCTCTGTGCCGCATGAAGACGACGAGAACACCGCGCACGTCATCTATGGGTCGCTGCCCGCTCTCGATCACAAGTTAGAAGACCCGCAAGCCCTTGCTGAAGGCACAGCCATAGAGGCGGACGCACGAAAAAATAGATGCAAGGCTTTGCTGGG
>CALFRH010000660.1 GCA_937919225.1 uncultured Parvularcula sp. | reverse complement strand
TCTGGATGGCTGCCGAACAGTCGGGCGGAGCGAGCAGCATTTATGCGGCTCAGCAAACGGATCGTGATATGATGGGGTTTGAGATCCCAGCGACCTGGTTCCAATCACTCAATCCGTTCTTTGTAGTGCTCTTTACACCGTTGGCGATGATCATCTGGACGTCAGCCGGACGGCATATCAATCAGGCGCAGAAATTCGGTATCGGTTTTATCTTTACGGCCATTGGTTTTTTGATGATGGTTGGCGCTTTTTGGGAGGCATCGGTTGCCAGCGATGGAAAGAGTGCAGCCCTCTGGTTGGTGGCAGCCTATCTTTTCATGACCTTTGGGGAGCTATGCATTAACTCCGTAGGCCTTAATTTAGTGAACACCTACGCCCCTGTTCGGATGTTGGGATCGGTTCTGGCTCTTTGGTTCTTATGTACGGCCCTGGGGAATTTCCTAAGCGGTATCGTCGGCTCCCTCACCGCCTCTTACGCCGATGGCATTGTTTTTGGTGGTATCGCGGCGGGGTGCTTGGGGGCGGCTATTCTGCTCTTCACAGGTTCACGGTGGTGGTCGCGATTTGTCCATGACCATGAGGGCCGTGATGGTTAAGTTACCTTCGCCAGTATTATCGTGGAAGGTGCTTGGTGAGTGATAAAGCGAAATGAAATAGGAAATCAATCCTTATACAGAGGAAAATGGATCGTTCCATCCTCATCAATACTTGCCATTTGTCGATAGGGGTTCTGGGATGGAGGGCCCGACGCCATAAGGAGGGACGATCCCCCATTCTCCACGACATAGATCAGAGAGGCATATGTGTAATTGATTGCGCCTTCAAAGCCTTCAAGCTCTGCCCTTTCCCGAGATACGGGTTGATCTGGGTCATCGCGGGAGGATAGAGCCTCTCTGGTCCGTTCAAGCACTTCTTCGTAAGACTCGGCTTGTGTTTCGAACCGCCGCTCTAGCGCCGCTAGTCGTTCGTGCGTTGTCGGCGATGCCGGCGAGGTTACAACAGGTGCTGACGAATACCAAATTGGGTGGTTGGTGTGCAGACATGTCGCCGGACTGTTTGGTGCGGCGGGCATCGGTTCTGCACTCGTGCTGCAGCATTCAAAACTGATAAGCTTATCGCGATCAACCATGGTGTAACACTGGCCCGAGGCATGGTTGATGTTGGAAAGAAAGGTTTTCGCTTCATCCAAGGATGCGGATTCCAAAAGGCGGCGAGCAATGAAGGCGACCGGCAACCCATCCGGATTGTATGGTAAGTCCACAAGGGCGTTGCATGTAAGGCCAATTCCTCGAGCGTTTAGGCCGCAAAGTCCTATATAGCCTGGAAATGTGAGGACAATTGCATCTGAGGCCTCACCCTCACCACGGGTGTGGGTGAGGGTTTGGCTCCCCTCGCTCCACGGACTAACATCCATATTCTGTGCTAGGATGGATGCGCCGTGGCGTCCGCGCGACAGCCCCACAACGCTACACCGTTCGGGGTCGGACACCGGTCCCTCTTTTTGGCGAATGAGATTCCATTCCTCATCAAGAAGCTGCGCGGCGAACAGGATGTCGAACGCAATGTCAGCCCCATCTGCCATACCCCGTACTTCCTCCACCAAATGGGGAGTGTAGTGGTTTGCTGCCGCTAGATGTCCAGTTTCTTCTACCAGGCTGCGGGCAAATTCCTCGGAGGGACCGAGGGAGGATGGATGGCACATCAGCCAGGTGCGAACAAAGTTGCGAATCTGTTCCATCTGTTGTTTGCCGAGCGCCACTCCCCGCTCGTAGGGGGTAGGGCCGTTCATTGTCACGCAATGGGGAAGGGGATCACTCATCAAACTGTTCCGCAAAAGGGGGCTAAAACCAGTGTTTAGCTTAGCGTTTTCCGGTCCGCGATAAAAGGGAAAGGTTGGCGTAATGTACGTTTTATTCTTTGGTTGATATTGGGTTCTATCTCGACCATCGCCGTCGAAGCGGTAAGAAAGTTGCTGATCAGGCCGGCCTATCGGCGGGGTATCGATCCTAGGCGGACGATAACGTGGTTAGGGAATGGCGATGGTCCGAAACTATTCGATTTGCCGAAAAAGATTTGTACAGAAACCTATTACTTCGAATCTCCATTTCCGATCTGGTCTAGCGTCGACCGTATCACCTGATACTTTTCTTATGACGCAAGGATCGGGTCTTGTTGGGTTGGAGAGTAGTCTAGGACTGCCCCATAACATCAATGCTGAGTAGAGGGATTGCGTGAGGGGGGTGTACACTGTAAACATTCATATCCGGTCGATCGATGAAAACCTGCATCGTGGTACCACAGAGCGTTAGATAGATCGGTGTCTCCCCATTTGTGACGGGGGGCCGTTAACTTCGAAGTTGGGAGTCTGTTGTGAAAATCGCTGTCGGAGGGCTTCTCCAGGAAACCAACTCCTTTGCCGCCTTAAATACAACGCTTGAGGACTTTGAGGTGGGGGTGCCTTCGCCACCGGTTTATCGGGGTCAGGAGCTTCTTGAGAAAATTGGTGAGGTCAACCTGGCGATCAGTGGTGCCCTTAAGGTGCTAAGACGTACGGAGGCCACAATACTGCCTCTCCTATGGGGGGAGGGCGGGGCGGCAGGTCCGGTCACCGATGAGGCTTTCGAAAATCTTGTTGGGGATCTCACCACCCGGCTGAAGGCGGCGATGCCCGTTGATGGCGTCTTTCTTGACCTTCATGGGGCGATGATCGCCGATACCCATATCGATGCCGATGGTGAAATATTAAAGCGTGTACGCAATGTTGTGGGGCCGAATGTACCGATTGTAGCGGCCCTCGACCTTCATGCCAATGTCAGCGATGACATGGTCACCTATTCTGATATGCTTCATTCCTGCCGTAAATATCCCCATACTGATTTCTATGATACAGGGGAGCAAGGGGCGGAAGAGTTGATCAAGATGATTGAGACCAACAGCCGTCCTGCAAAGGCATTTCGGCAGATCGGTTGTATCATTCCCAGCCCAATGCAATCAACAAGCCTGCCCGCGGCGGGGAACCTCTATGCGGGGATGGAGCAGGCTGAGGCGGATCATGGCGTGGTTGCCTCTTTTTGCATGGGCTTCCCGTTGGCGGATGCTTATGAGACCGGTCCGGCTGCTCTTGCTTATGGTGTTGATGAGGCGAGCGCGAACGCTGCATTGGAAGCCATCCTCGACGCTTTTGAAACGCAACGGCCGGGCTTCGCAATTGATGCCCTTGATGCGCCCGCGGCGGTGCGGCGAGGGATGGCTGTGGCAAAGACCACGGGCCGCACAGCGGTTATCGCCGATACGCAAGACAACTCCGGGGGCGGGGCAAGTTCTGATTCCACCGGCTTTATCCGTGCGCTGGTCAGCGAAGGGGCTCAAAATGCCTTATGCGGCCTTATCTGGGATGCGGAGGCAGCCGCCCTTGCCCATAACGCGGGGGTCGGTGCCTCAATTCAGACGGGTATTGGGGGGAAGCGGGGGCTCCCAACGGACACGCCGTTCGAAGGGGCGTTCACGGTAGAGGCGCTCGCCGATGGCGAGTTTATCTGTACGGGCCCCTTTTTTAAAGGACTGAATCCACGACTGGGGCCAATGGCGTTATTGCGGGTTGAGGCGCCAGAATGCGATGTGCACCTTCTGATCACAACGATGCGATGCCAACTAGCGGATCAAGAAATGATCCGTTGTATGGGGGTGGAGCCCGGAAGTTTCGACATTATCGTCGTTAAATCGTCTGCTCATTTCCGTGCGGACTTTGATGCGATTGCTGGCGAAACCATTATTGGTATCGCTGATGGTGAAGTTTTGTCGGATCCTGCAAGCACACCCTATCGCCGGTTGCGATCGGGGGTCGAGTTGGGGATTAATGGTCCGCTATCTGGAGAATAGAAATGGCAGAAACCCTTATTGGGGCGGACCAAACCGTCTTTTTGCTAGCGATTATCGCGGTAGTCACCTTTACGCTATTTTTAGTCGATGATCGGTTCAATCACCCGGTGTTTAGCGGGTCGGTTCTCTTATTCGTCATTCCGCCGCTTCTCTCTAACCTATCTATTATTCCGTTCACGGCTCCCGCATATGACATGCTGTGGGAATATGGGCTGCCTCTTGCGCTGCCCATGGTGCTATTGTCCGCGAACCTCAAGAAGATTTTTACAGAGACGGGGCCAGTGCTCATCGCGTTTGCTGTGGCTACGGTCGTGGCTATGGTGGGCGCGCGTTTGGGGGCACTGGTGTTGAGCGGGAACGAGTATGGGGACGCCATCGCGGGGACCCTGACAGCCTCCTATGTGGGTGGTACTATGAACTTTGCCGCAACATCGAAGGCCCTTGAGCTTGATGACCCCACGATGTTGGCGGCAACTCTCGCGGCCGATAGTATGTATGCCCCTGTCTTGATTAGCCTTGTGAGCGGCTTGGCGGGTTTCGGTCTTATTAAACGGTTTTTTCGTCCAGAAGGGGAGGAAGGTGTAGGGCCCGTCGCGGACCGCGCAAACGATCATCAGCCCAGTGAAACAATGCCGAGGGTGAGTGTGCTCGATCTGGCGGGGCTTTTGGCTTTGTCTTTTGGCATTTTTACGGTGAGTAAAGTCGCAGAGCAATATATTGATCTTCCCGCTATCTCTGTGTTGGTCATCACCGTTTTATCTATTGCGGCGGGACAGGTACTTCCCCGGTTTGCCGAGCGATGCGCCATTTCCTTCGATATTGGCATGGTTATCCTCTACTTCGTGTTCGTCGGGGCGTTCGCGGGTGGCAATGTATCCGTTGCCCTATCCAGCGGGCTTATTCTCATCGTGTACGTTGGTATCCTTATCGCCGTACAGATGCTGATCTGCCTTTCCCTATCGGCGATGTTCAAGTTGCGATATTCAGAGGCAGCCATTGGCCTCATGGCGGCGGCCACTGGTCCCACCGTCGCGGCGGCGGTTGCGACGTCAAAAAAATGGCGCGACCTCGTTACGCCCGCTATTCTCGCAGGCTTATTGGGGTACGTGATTGGCAATTTCAGTGGCTTGTTCGTGGGTGGCTTACTGCGGGGGGTAGGTGGTTAGCTCCTAGAGTGCGTTACGGCTAACGTGGATCAGTGAAAATCGGCTCACGCACTCAAAAGCAAAAACTTAGAGCTGTTGCAGCCTGAATCATTCAGGCTGCAACAGGCTCTAAAGAGAGGCTTTTCCGCAGACGGTGCTTTGGGGCGCATGGGCGCAAAAAGGTGGCCATGCGGTTTTGTCCCAATAAGCAGTTAAGCCCAAATTCTCCGTAATGGCTTGAAATCGGGGGTCGTCCCATAATGCGCGGGCGGAGGGGGTGAATAGCGCCTGGTAGTTTCGAACGGCTCCTGCTGTGACCGCAATTTCGGCGGCGGACAGGGCTTCATCGCTAAGGCCCAGGCGGGCATAGGCCTCATATCGCCAATAGTAGGGTACAGGCATCGCATTATCGAGGGCGGCAAAGATCTGCCGCAGCCCATCAATATTCTCGCCCGTCGGAACTTCGAGGGCAGTAATAAACTGTTCGTGTAGCGCCTTAATACCCTCCGGCATAGGGAGTTCTGCGATGAGTTGCCGGGCGCGGGGGTAATCACCCTTATCAAGCGCGAGACTATAAAGCCCCTCCCACACATAGGGCACCTTCAACCCAAAACGGGTCCACGCCTCGTCAAACTCCCGGGCTGCACCGTCAATATCGGCAGAAAAATATAGAGCCCATCCGAGGCCAGCACTCGTATAGGCCGCAAGGGGGTCAATCGCCTTGGCCCGCAACAGGTGCGTCCGCGCCTCCTCAATACGCCCAACGCTTAAGAGAAACTCCCCGTACCAATAAAGGGCCGAGATGTTGCTGGGCTCCAGATCCAATGCCCGTCGGAAAGCGCCCTCGGCGCCGGGCCAGTCCCCTTGGCGTCTTTTTTGGGCGCCGAGCACCGCCAGGGCGGAGGCGTTGTCGGGGTGGAGTGCAAGGGCGCGGTTTGCCGCGGCAATCGCCCTTTCCGCTACTGTTTCTTCGGCCATACCCGTGTAGGCGGGCTGAACGTGCAGAGCGGTGGCGAGAGACGCCCAGCCATCACTGAAATCTTCTGCTTGCTGCGTCACCGTTTCAAAAATTGCGACAGCTTGGGGGAGGGCAGCGCCCCGCTGGCTTAAGAGATAGCGTCCTCTGAGGTAAAGGTCGTATACGTCTCGCGGGATTGCGACGTCTTCCTCGGTACCGTTGTCGGACAGGCGGGCTTTCAACGCCATGGCAATGTCATCAGCGATGGCCTCTTGAATCAGAAACACATCATCAAGGTGGCGATCATAACTGTCGGACCACAGATGGACGCCGTTGGTGGTGTCAACGAGCTTGGCTGAGACCCGCACCCTGTCTCCCTCGCGGCGGACTGACCCTTCAAGAAGGTGAGAGGCACCGAGGCGGTTGCCGATTTCTGCTGAAGACGTCTCACCATCCCGAAACTGAAAAGACGAGCTGCGCCCAATGACCGTTACATCCTCAAGCCGGACGAGGGCCGATAAGATCTCTTCGGTCACGCCATCGGAGAAGAACTGGTTGGCGCTATCCTCGCTCATGTTGGTGAAGGGAAGAACGGCGATGGTGCGTTCACTGATGGCTACTGAAGTTGGCTGACGCCCCAATGCCCATAATAGTCCGGCACCGAGAGCGAGGGCACTAAGACCAGCGGCTATGAGGCGGAGGCGAAAGGCCTTTTTCTTAATCGGGGTTTGGCCAACGCCCATGATGCGGTGAACGGCGGGGGCACGGGCTTCGGGTTTTCCTCCCTGAACGGATAAGGCGCGGTATATGCCAACGGGAGCGTTGATATTTTTCAGCTTTTCGTAGCCAGCGTCTTCAAACAATTCTTCGACGGTGCCGCGAACCTGTTCAAAAACGGCATGGGAAATGAGGGTTTCGCCGGGCTCCGCAAGGGCCTCCAGTCGGGAGGCAATGTTCACGCCGTGTCCCGCTAAATCGCCATCGGGTTTGGTAACGACGTCGCCCAAATTGACGCCGATTCTCACGCACAGGGGTTCGCGGTCCGGGTGAAGCGCGTTCAGATCTTGGAGTTCCCGCTGGATTTGAAAGGCGGCGCGAACGCCCTCCACGGCGCTTGGGGTTTCCGCCATGACTCCGTCGCCAGCATGATTGAAAATGCGGCCCCCGTGGCGGTCGATGACGGAGGCGATGAGGGCGCGGCATTCATCTACCGCGGCGATGGCACGGTCTTCATTTTCCTCGACAAGGCGCGCATAGCCACACACATCAACCGCAATGATGGTGGCCAGCTTGCGGGTGAACCGCGTTTCACTCATCCTGATCCCTCACAGTCCCCAGGAATCATCAATAGCCTATGCCCGCCGTAGACGCAAAAAAGGGGATAATCCTTGACTATCCCCCTTGTTGTCTAACGGCGAAATACCTTCGCGCTAAACTTCGTTCAGGTCCCAGTCATAATCGTAGGAATTGATTTTCGTTGCGGCGTTCAGCTTCTCCAGCTTCTCACCGGTGGCATACTGACGAATATGGTCGAGGACTTCCCCGTCATTGCGGCCAAAATCCTTTTTGAACCACTTATAGATGCTGGACGCTTGTACGCGACCGCGGTCGTCAATGTTCACCCCTCGGGGGTGGGCAATATAAGCGCGGGCGGCGGCGTCAAAGTCTTCTTCCAGGGTTTCTGCTTCCCAGGCGCGGATCATCAGGTTCGGACAGCCGATGGAGGCGCAGTTAAATGCGTAGTGTACCCGAGGTTCGTCGAAGTCTGCGCGGACAATGTCGTGCTCGACATTATTGAGGCTTAGCTCTTTGCCCTCAATCGTCAGCACCTTCTCGTTCCACGGGCCAGGCTGCACGAGGTTCCCGCCAATCTTGCGAATGGATGTGACCGGATAGTTATCGAGGATGATCTCAATCGTCTTCGCGTTATAGATATTGGCATAGTAGGCGAGCTTTTCTTCCCGGCTCATGGTGCTGGGGGTTAAGGCTTCAAGCGCTTTGACGTAGGCGGATAAAGAGGCGCGATCCTCAGCTGTCACCCCAGCATAGTCGACAAGGTGGATGCCGTCCTGCTCGGTGATGTATTTGGCGAGGAACGCATTATAGGGCGCGTTGATATTGGTTTCCGCCTCTTGCGTGATGTTTGTCGTTGAGGTCATTGCCGCAGCGGGGGTGAGGTGAGCCGCCCCAAGGCTCAGCAATGCCACACTGGCGAGAAGGGCAGGGCGCGAAAAAGTCATGGTGTCCATCCTTGTTATGCTCTCCTAACACGTCTCACTGACGAGTGTGACGCGCTGTCGAACCTATAGTTCGCGCTCTGCGACAAGACTGTTACGTGCGTCACTGGAAAAGCAGTTTTGCGGGGCGGGGCCCCTGCCGATGGTCACAGACCCCGCATGCGCGGGGATGGGCGGGTCAGCAAGGTTTTACTCTTTGTTCTCGTCCCCTGATCCGAAGTTTGCGAAGATCTTGTCGATATCGGCACTGCCAGCGCTCTCTTCCTCAGCCGTCTCGGTCTCAGCGGCAGGGGCCAAGGTGGCGCCTTCCGTGATCTCGCCAGCGGCCTCCATCGCGGCGCGTTTCTCCGCGGCTTTTGAGACCACTGTGTCGAGGTCAAACTGGCTGCACAGTCCTAAAGCCACGGGATCCTGCGGTTCTAAGTTCGCGGAATTCCAATGGGTTTTGTTGCGGATGGCCTGGATGGTTGTTTTGGTCGTGCCCAACAGCTTCGCGATATGGGCATCCGGCACCTCAGGGTGGTTCCGCACGATCCATGCAATGGCATTCGGCCGTTCCTGACGCCGTGACAAAGGCGTGTAGCGCGGCGCCTTTTTCTTTTGCTCCGGCACAATGGTTTTGGGCCGGGACAGCTTCATTTTGTAATCGGGATCCGCTTCTGCCTTTTCAATCTCGTCGCGGGTCAACTGATGTTGGCCAATGGGGTCGATGCCCCGCACGCCAGCGGCGACGTCCCCATCGGCAATCCCTTTCACTTCAAGAGTATGCAGACCACAAAAAGCGGCAATCTGGTCAAACGTCAGGGCCGTATTGTCGATCAGCCAAACTGCGGTGGCTTTTGGCATCAGGGGACGATCGGACATTATTATTCTCCTTAGTGGACCCTAAAAATTGAGCCCTCGCGTTGGTATCAGACCCCTAAATGACGGACCAAAGGGAAGGGTCTCATCGTCCTAGGGGAACGATGCGGCATCCTTCGGGATGTCGGGGGAGGCCGAAGCCAGTGGCTCTTATATAAAGATCGGCCCCAGATCACAAGTGATCATAAGGCCAGGACAATTTTGCCCAGATGGTCCCCGGCCTCTAACCGTTGATGGGCTTTGGCAGCTTCATCCAAGGCAAAGGTTTGGTCGATCACGGGTTTCAAAGCGCCAGTCGCAAGGTCTTTGCCGAACGCGTTCATGATTGCATTGGCCAGGCGCGCCTTTTCATCGGCCGAGCGGGCCCGCAGCGTTGAACCGGTCAGGGTGAGCCGTTTTTGCATAACTGACAGGATATTCACTGTGCCCTTGATGCCGCCAAGAAAGGCGATGGAGCTATGCCGTCCGCCAGGCTTTAAGAAGGAGAGGTTTTTCTCCACATAGTCTCCCCCCACCATATCGAGGATGACATCCGCCCCGCCCAGCGTGCTCATTTCCGCGGCCCAATCGCTGGTCTTATAGTTAAAGCACTGAGTAAATCCTATACCTTCGGCAGCGCGACATTTCTCATCTGTCCCCGCTGTCCCATAGGTCTTCGCGCCGACCAGCCCCGCAAGGGTTGCGGCCATGGTGCCAATTCCGGAGGTTGCGCCATGGACAAAGAGTGTTTCTCCGCCAGTCAGGCGCGCGTCCTCGAAAACGTTGGCCCAAACCGTGAAGAGCGTTTCAGGTAGCGCTGCGGCCTCCACATCCGTGAGCGCATCGGGCACGGCCAGGGCGTGACGCGCGTCAACCGCAGCATATTCTGCGTAACCCCCGCCAGGCAGGAGGGCCATGACCCGGTCACCGATCTTCCAAGGGCTATCGTCCGGCGCTTGGGCAACGGTGCCAGCAACCTCCAAACCAGGCAGGTCGCTTGCGCCATCGGGCGGTGGATACATCCCTCGACGCTGTAGCGCATCCGGCCGGTTCACCCCGGCGGCCCTTACCTTGATCAGGATCTCCCCTGGACCAGGGGTTGGTTGAGGGCGGTCGGCAGAGATGAGGACCTCTGGGCCGCCGGGTTCTTTAATCTCAATACATTTCATGTTTTTTCTTTATGAAAACAGCGACACTTTTTGGAGCATGCTCGACATCCTTAACGGAAAAATGACGACTTTCTTTGTATAGAGGTAGTCGGAGGTGGGGAACAACGGAACGTGACTTTATGAGCCGCGCATCGGAACGCC
>CALFRH010000659.1 GCA_937919225.1 uncultured Parvularcula sp. | reverse complement strand
GACTTTCGTGCTTCGATAGCACGATGTCGAGCAAAATCATCAACGACCTGCAAATAGCAAGGCAAATGCATTGGTCTGGAGTTCAGAAATGATAGCAACATGCTTTGCACGGCGTGGTTTTACTACACCAGCTGAGAATTTTGTATATTTTCGATTGGTCGTCCGTGGAGGCTGAAGCGCTATGCCAAGCATCAAAGATACCGACCTCATTTCGCAGATTTCAAGCGGTGACAAACAGGCATTGCGGGAACTCTATGACCGACATGCGCCTGGTCTTCGCCGATTTGTGGAAAACTGGATTGCCGACAAAGAGAATGCTGCCGACATCGTGCACGAAACGATGATAGATGTCTGGCAATCCGCAGAGCGATTTCAAGGTCGATCGAGCGTTAAGTCTTGGATTTATAGTATCGCCCGAAACAAGACGATTGATCAAAACCGAAGAGGGGTTCGTATGGTGCATGCCGATCCGGATTTGGACACGCCCGACGACGCGCCGACGCCAGAACAAGAGTTACAGGCGTTCCAAAACGTGGAGCGCGTTCGGACCTGTGTGAACGCCCTTAGTCCGACTCACAAGGCATCGATCCAAATGGCGTTTTTCGAAGATCTTACATATGCAGAAGTCGCGGAAATCGAAAAATGCCCGGTGGGCACAATCAAAACACGCATCATGCATGCAAAAAAGCTCCTTATGCGATGCTTATCTCAGCCGGTTTAGAGGACCACGCTCCAAGACGCGCTTCGAGCAGGTCTATCTTATTTCGCACTAACGCTCGCCACGAGCTGCAAATTTTGGCGCAATTCGGCTAAACCTAGCTCTAAGCTTTCAGCGTTTCGGAATCTAATATCGTAGAGCCCCATTGCTGATGGTCCGCCGACAATTTCGGCATCGAGCTTGTTCAGTAATCCAGTGATCTGGCGGCTTGAAGCCCCCGGCGCAAACAGGATACTTGCTTCGAACTCAGAGGTCTCGGTAACCGGCATATAGATTTCGCCGTCATTGCCGGTCTTGCCTGACGGACTAAAGAGCACCACCGACTGACCAATAGAGAGAATACCAAAGGCAAACGCCGCTGCGCGCCACAAAGAGACGCGATTGTCATTGGCCGCTTTTGGGAGCGATGCATGGGTATTTGGCAGAGCGGCAACGGCTTTGGAAAGTTTTGCCCAAGAAAACTCGTGATCCACTGGTCGCGGCGCGGGCTCGCTCGCGTTGGAAAGGTTTTGATAGTAGGAAACCTCCTGACTTAAGTGAGGGTTTTTCTCAATGGCAGCCTCTACCGCGGCAGTATCTTCAACACCTAACCTGCCTTTGACGTAGTCCAGCAGAATGGCACTTTTTGCCTTATCAGAAAGGTTTTCAAATGTCTCTGACACCAGGTGTTCTCCTACCTAAATCCCATAAGCGTATGATTGATTGCTAAGACTGTGTCGCATGAGAGCGCTAAAGAGTTCAACTTTTTATCAAAATCGAACAGCAACGGGGTTTTATACCTCGATTTGCTTTTCCGCTCGCGATAGGTTTTCCGGGCTTTAGAGCTTAGAGACAAGCATCATTGGAGATGGAGCTGCTTTGTCGGACGCCTTGGTGAAAATCGCACGATCGGGCTTACTCGTTGGTCTCTGTCAGGTCGCCACGGCCACCGCCCAAGAGCCAAAAGACGTTGATTTCTTCGGCGAGAGCGTATTGCGCTTGGAGTCCGTATCAGACGGGCAAGTCGAAGACGATGGCATGGGGTTGACCCTGCTGGTCCGACCGGCTGTCGAGCTCCGACTGATTGAAAACCTCACCGCAATCATTGAGGCCGACTTCATCGTTGCCCTGCAAAACAACTATGATGATGGCCGCGGTATAAAACCAAACCGCCCTCTTATTGCAGACCCTGAAGGAGCTGAGCTTAATCGTTTGCAGCTTCAATACCAGCCGGCGCCAAGTACCTTCATCACGCTTGGACGTCAGAAACTATCAATTGATGATGAAAGATTCATTGGAGCGGCAAGCTTCCGGCAGAACGATCAGACGTTTGACGGCGTGCACTTGGCAAGCAAGATCTATAGCGATGCCACGCTTCAGATTGGGTATTTCAACCGGGTCAATCGTATTCTGGGCGACGATAATCCCGAAGGCGTGTTTGAAGGGGATTCCTATTACGCCAATCTCAATGTGCCTGTAGCTGGCGCTCGGCTAGGTGTATTTCACTATGCATTCGACTTGTCGACAGGCGAGGACGCGCTCACCTCAAACGCGGCCTCGACTGCCACGACGGGTTTGCGTCTAGAAGGACGGATGCACCAAGACCCATATGGAGTTGACTGGGAGGCAGCGATTGCGCGTCAAACGGAATATGGCGATAATCCAGCGACATTTGATTTGGACTATCATGTCCTTGGCGCAAGCGGTTTTGCAGGGCCTGCGAAACTATCGGTGCGATATGAAGTGTTTGAAGGGAATGGCGAACAAGCGTTTCAAACTCCGCTCGGCACGCAGCACGCATTTCAAGGTGCGGCAGACATTTTTGCCCTAACCCCTCCCAGCGGGCTTAGGGACCTCGAGATCAAGGCAGCCTGGAATTTTGGCCGGGTGGCTCCATTTCGCAGTATCTCCGCATTCGCGGCGGTCCAAGATTTCGTCTCTGAAACGGATCATGCTGAACTAGGAGAAGAGTTGAACGCTCAAATCAAAGGCACATTTGGCAGATCTGCGATCACGCTCAAAGCGGCGCATTATTCCGCAGACACCTTTGCGGCAGACACGACCCGCGTTTTTTTGAGCTATTCTCAACGGTTTTGACGTTCTTGGAATCTCGTAAAAGCACCCAGGCAGCCGCGCGCTTTTGGACCTAGAATTGAACCTTTCGCCTTGTATGTTCGACTTAGGCATGAGAATCCGCAAAACTTCGAGAAAGCCAAAGATGCGTCGTACCAAAACCCTCATTGTAACGATCCTGCTCGGCGGTCTGATCACCGCCTGCCAAACCCCTCGCCTTTCCACAAACGCATTCGACGAGGCGCCGGAGCTATATCTCGCGAATGAGACCAACATTGTTGTCATGGTCGACACTGCGCAGGCGGCAAATGACCTTACGATCAAGGCAACTCGGAGGGGCTATTCATTAAATGAGCGGACCGCTCTGACTGGGCTTGGCCTACTCATGCTAGAGTTTGAACGCCCACCTGGCGTGAGCGGCGCCATTGCAATTAGTGATATGGTCAAGTTGGAGCCAAGCGCGATCGCTGGGGTTGATCACCTCTTTACTGTTCAGAGCAATTCGCAGCGCACGACATTTGAGTACGCCTCAGATGTTCTCGGATGGCCTGTAAACGGCTGCGATGCTCGTCTATCCATAGGGATTATCGACGGCGCCTTGTCGAAAACTCTGACGTCCCCTTCAAACCCTAAGATCTTCCAGAAAGACTTTACCGACAGTTTTTCGGGGCCAAGCGAGCATGGAACAGCGGTCGCGGAGATTCTAATTGGTAATGGGCGACTGCAGACGTCTCGCCTTCACGTCGCCTCAGTCTTGAGTTCATTTGAGGGCGCGCAAGGCGCCGGGGCTAAACGAATAGTACTCGCTTTGAACTGGCTCGCTGAAGCAAATGTGAAGCTCGTTAATATCAGTCTCGCCGGCCCGAATAACGCACTCCTCAATCGCGCGATAAAAAGAGCGACGTCAGAAGGAATGATCATCGTGGCCGCGGCCGGCAATAGCGGTCCAGACGCACCACCCCGGTATCCTGCCGCATTTGACGAGGTGATCGCTGTCACAGCAATCGATCAAGATCTTGAAGTCTACGATCGCGCGGTCCAAGGACGGCACATTGAATACGCCGCACCTGGTGTCGACATCTATCTGCATTCTATTTCAGACGGTAAATTTCTATCTGGAACGTCGATGGCTGCGCCGTTTGTCACCGCGCTCATCGCAACACATCCCGATATCAAAGAGAGCACCAGTGCTCGCGATGTCCGACGCCAGATTGCCGCTTCAATAAAGGATATTGGCCCTGTCGGCAAAGACCCTATCTTCGGATCTGGTTTGCTAATACAGACTTGGGACTGCCAGTGAGCGACTTTTTTGAAGAGTTTGATTGAACCTTTTTGCGGCCCCTTTCGACATATGAGTGTTCGCAGTCGAGTTTGATGGCTTGGTTTGTCATTTCTCGGCCAATTGAAACAGGAAATCTCTAGCAAGGAGAGTGTTATGCAACGCATTCTACCCGCACTTACTGAAAAAGCTGCCAAATCGCGCGCGCGTCTCGCCGTAGCGGGCAGTGCAGCGCTCGCCTCTTGGATAGTCGCCGCATCCCCGGCTTTGGCCGACAGTTCTGAAGCCGCTTCGCCCATTACACAACCCGCGCCGGGCATCGAGACCAATTGGGTTGTAGATTACGAAGCGTCCAAAATCGCTTTCGCTGGCCAATATAGTGGCGAGGCATTTGCTGGCGAGATCAAATCTTGGTCTGCAAACATCGAATGGGACCCGGACGCGCCCGAGACAGGCGCCGTCGAGGTGACGATCGATACGGCATCGATTTCCACTGGCAATCAAACTTATGACGGCACTTTGAGCGCGGGTGAGTGGATCGATC
>CALFRH010000658.1 GCA_937919225.1 uncultured Parvularcula sp. | reverse complement strand
GCACGAAACCTGAGCTTCAGACTGCTGGGTCGAGTATGAAATGGCTTCACGAAAGTCTGAAAGAATGCCGTCGCATCGCCAAGCTAACATCACCACGGCTTCCCTGTATCACCTTCTATGGTGACCACGATGAAGTTGTCGATGAGCGTGCAATTCAGAAACGAATGAAGGCGTGGTCAGGCGGAGACTATGTAGTGCTCGAAAACGCAAAGCACGCACTTCTTCTTGAAAAACCAGAGATTCGCACAGCGGTCATATCCAAGAAGGTTAAACGTTTCTTGGAAGCCTGACTGCGACGCAGCGGAAATCTGCCGTCCTCATCGCCACGATCCGGGCAATCCAATAAGATGCCGCAATTGCTCTGATGGCGGCAACGAGCCCTGAGCCACAGATGCCGCAGAGCGTACAAATGTCTGCTCTGCAGTTCCTGTGAAGAATTGGCGAGCTGCTAGAAAGTGGTCGTCTATTCGGTGCCAAAAGCAAACGGCGCGCCGTCTGGGTCACACAGGATGGGGTTATGGACTTGAACGGTTTCATTCACATCCACTGAAGCCGGCCGCGCCCCTTGGGTTTCCGCAGCTCGGCAGGCATCGGAGACTGAAGCAACCTTGATGCACGGGACCCAAGCAGCGTTTGAACCTGATGGCCAAGTCGCGGTATGTTGGATCGCAACCAGATCGCCCGGACGACCGAGTAGACCGACACATTCACTTTCTCGCTCGGGAGAAACCTGCCATCCGAAGAGTTCGGCGTAGAACGCCTGCGGGAATTCATTCCCGTTGCTGACGTACACTTCGGGGCCGAACTGTTGGCTCGGCACGGGAAAGCTATGCCGAGACAGCGAAATCCCGACGAGAGCGCCGAGCGGATCGCGGACGAGTGCATTGCACCCGACACCCGGCACCTCGAACGGCTCCCTAACAATCTTGCCTCCGAGCCCCCCGACGCGCTTGACCGCCACGTCCACATCGGGAACCTCGATGTAAGCGATCCAGCCATTTTCCTGCTCCGGAGGCGTCTCGGCCAACCCCGCACCCGCTTCGTCACCGGATATGGCAAGGACGAAATCCTTCTCGCCGCCACCCCAGGCAAAATCCGTCGCCCGCTCGATTTCATATGTCCAGTTAGCGACGTGCTGGTAGAATGCCATCGAACACGCCCTGTCCGATGTGAAAAGGTCATGCCATACGATTTGACCTGCTTTCGACTGCGTCATCGTCTTACCTCCTGACATCTTTGATCTTTTTGGCGCCGCGCACCATTTTTCCGAACGCCTTGTCGCGCGACCTGCGTTCCGCAATGCTTGCGGAGTTGAACGCGTCCTCCGCCATTAGCTTACGCCATCTGCCAAGCCGACCGGCATCGAGGACGCCCTCATCAATAGCCGTCAGAACAGCGCATCCCGGCTCGGTCTCATGTTGGCAGTCGTTGAAGCGACACCACGCGGCCAATTCCTGAATGTCAGCAAAAAGCCCGTTGATCCCTTCCGCCGCATCGGTGAGCTGTAATTCCCGCATGCCAGGGGTGTCGAGGATCAGACAACCATTGGGCATCGCATGAAGCTCTCGCCTCGTTGTTGTATGCCGTCCCTTCGCGTCGTCCTCACGAATGTCCTGGGTCTCGACAGACTGGCTTTCGAGCAAGGCATTGGTCAGCGTCGATTTTCCAACGCCGGAAGAGCCCAGAAACGCAACCGTTTTGGCGGGCTTGCACCAGGCCGCAAGTTCGGTTTTCGGGGCGGAACCGCGTGCATCAAGTCCGACCACGTCGATCACTTCCGACACCGAGCGTGCCGCGTCGATGTAGCTTTGAGCATCCGCCACGAGGTCTGTCTTTGTGACCACGATGACAGGCGTAATCCGTGACTCAAACGCGAGGGCGGCATAGCGCTCCAGCCGGGCCACTTTGAAGTCCTGATTGCAGGACGTCACGATAAAGGCCGTATCAATGTTCGCCGCGATCAGCTGTTCCTGCCGGTTTGTGCCGGGCGCGCGCCGCTTGATGAGGCTTGCGCGCTCAAGAATCCGACTGGATCGCGGGTGCGAAGGATCCAGCATCAGCCAGTCCCCGACAGTCACATCCGCTCTGGGAGGAAGTACAGTATCAATGTTTTCACCAAGGGCGTGCAGCCCACTGCGATGTACTTCGACGACGCGAACGGGAGGTGTCGCGGACAAATCGTCCACACTGATTTGCTGGGCGAAGAAGGGTTGCCACCCCAAGGCCTGAAGGGGGCTGAGTTTGGCGTGTGATCCGGCGTCGCGCGCGCGACGAGGAAGGAAGTCTGAGTATTCCCTTGTCATAGGGTGTTCACTTTCATGTCTCTGGCCCAAGTCAGATTTGGGCGCTGATGGTAGGAAACGAGTGAGCACATCAAAATTGTCCGTCAGCTACAAAGCGACGGCAATGTTTCAGGTGTTGTATGTGCTCCGGGAGGCGCGCTGCCTCCCTTCCTTACCGGGACATGAAATCTCCATTTCAGATACTGTGCACATGGGATGAACACGTGCACAAAACAACCGTTGATGGCTGATATGGAGCTCTTCTTCGGTTCTCTGTAGCAGCCATTCAACAAAAAAAGGTATGTCAGCTTCGTCCCGCGACATGTGAGATCGGTGAAGCCCGGAGATTGCGTCTGCAGCGAATGGCTGGTTAGCGGGTTGCGAACGCAGCATCGAGATGAGGTGATCAACGGCAGGTAAGGGCCGGCACTTCGGGCCGAGCTTCCGGCTTAGGCTTTGAGCTTTAGATGCCCTGGAACCGCCGTTCTAAAGTAGTCCGGATACATATCCCAGCAATCAACGATGTCCTTAAGCGCGTGCATCAGCACTTCTCGGCATTGAGTATCGCCACCAGCTCGAAACAGTGCCTGAGACACATTCGATTTTCCGTTAAGGTGATCGGTGGATGTCTCATTCACCAAAACCTCAAGTAGTGTTGCGGCTGCCTGCTTTGGATCCATCTTCAAAAGGTCCTTAGACACTCGTTTGTCAGCAAGAGTACACAATTCTGGGGCTCGACGCCAAATCCAATGTCTCCTTCGACGGGCTGCCCTGCGACAATTGGGTGGTGAGATGAATTGCAGGAATGGGCGGAAGAAGCATCATGAGCAGCCAGGTCCCTTTGCTGTGCGCGACCTGATGACCGCAACGATGCAGGTTTCTCGGACGGCCGTGTGTCGGGTTTCACAAAAGCAGCTAACGCCGTCATTTCCTTCGATGTCGACTCGCCCGTTGTCCGGTGCGAATCTTGAAGCGAGTTAGTGGTCGCACATTAGACCAGCCCCAATTTGGCTAAGCCAGCCTCGTGCGTTAGTAAAAGCCTAGCCAAGTTCTGAGGCCTTCGGTTGCGTTTCCGAGGAGCCCAGTTCAAGGAACGTAAGGCAAACTCACAGAGAACGGCGCAATATGTCGACAAAATGTCGGGTTGTTCGACTAGATATAGACGCACTTACTAGAGGATGCTACTCTCAAAGAAGAAGCGGGGCGAGGAAGTATGAGCAGCACCCAAGACGAGGAAACTCTTGATATCGAAGCTAGTTTTGATGAATCGGCGGCAAATGCATTGCTGCAGGTCACACTACGCCGAGGGCACAACTCTGCGAACGATGCGCTGAACGAGGCTATCATGCTTCAAGCGTCATTCATGGCTATGGCCAGAAAGGGTTATAGGTTCGTTATACGTGACCCACAGGGAGATGAGCTAGAGTTCCCGTTCAACGATCTCGACGAGACGCTCTTTCCGCATTGATCGACTTGAGGACTGCTTCTGCAGTTTCCCATTCGACTGGTTCCGCGATTGTCAGATGCTCCCCTATAGAAAGCTTTTCATATGCGGAGTGCATGGGATGATCCCCGTCGATACGATCAACCATACTCCCGATTTCGTGATTGTCGGCAGCGTTGTCGTCATCGGTTATCTTTGAGTTCCAAAGCTCAATATCTGGATCTTCGTCATCAACTTTCGTTAGCACGACCCTAGAGACCGCTGGTACGGAAGAGTTATCTGAAATTCGGAGCATGATCGCGGGATAACCGCTTCTAGGGTTACCTCTAGCAAAATCCATTTTTATCACACGGAATCCAAAGCTGGTGCGTGCATCTTTGTGGCTTAGTACCAACACCAAGATACCCGAAGTTACCGTGGTACAGCCCCAAGCCGCACCTTGCCGTGCAGACGCGAGCCAAGACCGCTGATCTTCCGTGCCCACAAATAGGGGCTCTTCGTAGTAGTGGTCCAGTCCCTTTTGTGAAGTCTTCCGAATGAGGCGGTAGTGCCCAGCAAGGCGAAAACGATCTTCCAGAAGTCCGGGGAACTTCTTCTGGTGATCAACGATGTCCCGTGCGAAAGCATCCAGCTCAGTTGTTGTACGTTTGGACTTTTTCGCCTTGGCCTTTTCAGGTTTTTTGAGCGCTGCCAGATCGGTGAGTATTTCCCTAATTGCGCGGATATCTTTGTTACCATGCGTAGTTTGACCGATCACCCAGTTCATAAACGCGCACAACCATTCTCGAGTGCCTTCCTGCCTAAGTTTTACGCCATCGCGTTGGGCGTTCCTGATCGTCTTTTCGTTCAGCGGCTTTTCTGGGAGGATTTCGAGCTGTTTAGATGCGTTAAAGGCAAGCATTTTTTCCACGGTGACTTCTTGCGTCAACCCCAGTGCATCAGCAATCGTACTGACTGCGATTGTACTGTCTTTTCCCTCAGTCACTCGCAACATGTTCCTTCCCCACCGGTAGGTTTGCTGAAAACCGGCGGTCTTTCAAGAAAATTGCGGAAAACTCGGTCTTTTCTGAAAACCGACGGAGTTTTCCTCGACAAAGTGAGCGTGGTTAGGCCCCGTACCGTAAATTCCTAGCTACGTGCGCTGTTGTGGAAGTAGTCACCCGTGCGTGGTCAGAAATCCTGTTTGTAGGGCTTTGACCGGGGGAGAAGAGGCAAGTTCTCCACATTTTATCCACAGACAATGGAAGAAATCCCGCCACGTAACCTTAAGATTCAAATCAATTTTCCAAAGTCCAGCTTCGGAAGTGTGGATGATCTGCGGTAACACTAGGTCGGGTTCAACACCAACGAAAGGAGACCCAATGGCAAAAACTACTGTTGAAAAAAAGAACCAACGAGATGCGACGGAAACGCTGTGGTCGTTGCTGCTGCCAAAGAAGCCTCTGCTCAGCAACGAAGACGGTTCGTCGGAGGATTTCAAAGCGCAATTGAAAGAATCACTGGAGGAGAAAAACGATGCCGATCCAATCCCCATTTATCGGAGCTTGTCTGCTGGGACTTCCCAGGAGACGGGAAGAACCGAGCGAACTTGAAGTGCTGGCCCGCCAGCTTGAAGACATGGAGAAGGATAAATTCCGCAAACCCAAAAATGACAACAAAAAGCGGAATCTGATCTGGTATGAACGTAGCACAGAGTCCTAATACTTACGAAGTTTCGAATTAGAGCCGTGTCCTAAGTGGTGCGGCTCTTTTCTTTTGCACACGTTAGCGGACCGGGTT
>CALFRH010000657.1 GCA_937919225.1 uncultured Parvularcula sp. | reverse complement strand
ATGAGATGTGGGCAAGCAATAACGAAGCTGAGATTACGCCGAGCGTCCTTATAGATTAAGGAGCGACGACGAAGGATGGCTGTGTGAAGGACAAGAATACGACCAAGAAGAAGGCGACGCGCAAGACGCTCCCCAAGGACCTAGACGAGCTCTTGGACGCGGCGGCGGCAAGCGACGACTACGGGGCAGTCTACGAGGCGCTTCAGCGGTGCCTGCCGGATGCGCGCGGAGGCTACGGTAAGGGGACGCTGCTGATGAACGGTCGCTGCACTGTCGAGCTGGCACGCTGGGCGATCGAGCGCGGCACGGACATTCACGCCACCGACACCTGGGGCTACACGGCCCTCCACGAGAGCGCCCGCTCCCGCTTCCACCACCGGCTCACACCTGCCCAATTGATCGATCTGGGGGCTGACGTGCACCGGACCTCGAACGAAGGTCTCACCCCCCTGCACTCCGCCGTCGATGGCAAGCACCTCGACGCCGTCCAGGCGCTCCTAGCGCATGGCGCTCACGTGAACGCGCGCTCGACCAACGACCTAACACCCTTGGAATACGGATTTCTTCGGATGTCAAACGTCCACCTTGTGGCCATGGTCCCGGTGGCGAAGGCGCTCCTAAACGCTGGCGCGACAGTGACTCAGCAAGCAAAGGAAGCGGTCCTGCGCGCGAGCCAGAACTTTGAATTCCATCGAGCCGGCTTCAACAGCGACTCGGTCGAGGAAACTTCCGCCGCTGCCGAGGCGCTCTGTGCTTTGTTCTCGGTGGAACCGGCAGCAAGGCGGCGCATGCATGACGGCAATTCACCCATCGTCGCTATTGCGCGGACGGACGCCGAGCGCTTCGCTGAGCTCTGGGACTTCCTAGTGCCCTCGAGCGGTCCCTGCAAGACGTTACAGGGCGAGGTCGTACGGATTGCCGGTCGTGTCCGCGACGAGTGGTATCGCAATGGCGGTGGAAACTGGGATCGAGACTACGCCTCCATGGCCAGCGCCTTCAACAAACACGTGGGCACACACCAGGCTCTGGACCCGGCGGACCTCGACGCCTGCGCACAGGTCGTGCGGTCGCTTCGTCGGAACCCCGACGGCAGCGACCGCCTGGTAAATTGGGCTGTGGAGTGGGTTGCTCGGAATCCGGACCCGATCCCACTCTCGCCGCCTCCATACCAACGGTGATCAGCGAGAGAGTGTTGAACACAGGCTAACAAACACATGCACCGGAGCCGCCGATCCGGTCGGATTCAAGTGGAACATCAAACGAGGCGACCCGGTGATGCTGTTCGTTAGGCGGCTTAAGCACGTTTACCGAGCGTCATTGAAGAACAACCCAGCTACTGTACGCGCATGGATCAGGCGTAGAAACTCGCAACGATCGCACGTTCTAGGAGTAAAAGTGTTTGATCACGTAGTTTTTGGCACCAGCGACTATGAGGCCAGTAAAACGTTCTTTCTGAAAGCCTTGAAACCAATTGGCATAGAAGTCGTTTCAGAGGGAGCGCTCGGGATTGAGCTGAGCTCTGATGGCAAGTCGTCACTCTGTATCCGTCGCGTCGAGGAAACACCTGCACACCTTCATCTTGCATTCGTTGCGCAAAACCGCGAGCAAGTTGATGAGTTTTATCGGGCGTCTCTTGAAGCTGGAGCAAAAGACAATGGCGCGCCGGGCATACGTCCGGAATATAGTGGAACGTATTACGCCGCTTTCGTTATTGGACCAGATGGTCATAACATCGAAGTCGTGTGTCACGAAGCATAGGCCTATCAGAAACCGATTCTATCGCCGTCTAACACCATCACTAAACTCCAGCCGTTGTACTGCAAGCGTTTAAGCCGCTTCAAGCAAAAACTGCTGCATGAACAGGATGTTGGTATAGAACTGATAGTCAATGTTCTGCTTTTTAGAAAAGCCGTGACCCTCGTCCGTCGCCACTAAATACCAAACCGGCACGTCCTTGCCTTCCAAAATATCCACTAACTGCTCGGCTTCACTCAGCGGCACGCGCGGGTCATTCGCACCATGCACCACCAGCATCGGCTGCTGAATTTTATCCGCATTGGTCATCGGCGAAATATCGATCAGGAACTGCCGCATTTGCGGATCGCGCTCATCGCCATATTCCGCCCGGCGCAGGTCGCGACGGTAGTCTTCGGTATTTTCTAAAAAGGTGACGAAGTTAGAGATGCCGACGACATTGATCGAGGCGCGGATGCGATCGCTATAATTCGTCGCCACCGCCAGAGACATGTAGCCGCCATAGCTTGACCCGTTGACGAGAACGCGATCGCTATCCAACTCCGGTTGAGTCTCGATCCAATCCAGCAGCGCTCCAATATCTTTGACCGAATCTTCGCGCAGGTAGCCGTTGTCGAGCTTGACAAAGGTTTTGCCATAGCCGGTTGAGCCGCGCACGTTAGGAAAGAGCAGGGCAATGCCTAGTTCATTTAAGTAATAGTTGAGGCGACCCAAATAAGCGGGACGAAACTGCCCCTCTGGCCCGCCGTGAATATACATCGCCACCGGACGCGGCCCCATGAATTTGGCGGGGGGACGGTAGAGAAATCCGGTAATGGTTCGCCCATCAAAGCTTTGCCACTCAACCAGTTCCGGTTCAGAAAATGTTTCGGGGTTCAGCCCCGCCGTTTCACTCTGAGTCCACCGCTGCACCTCGCCCGTAGCGACATTGAGAGAAAAGATATCGGCGGTCGACCGGGCTGACATCAAGGTAAAGCCCAGTTCTTCACCGTTTTTGCGCCACTCCAACCCTCGCATCATCCCGGCGGGCAGATTAGAAAGCGGTTGCTTTTGTCCGGTGGCCGTCTCCATTAAGTAGAGTTTGCTCGCGCCATTTTCATTGATGATGAAGGCGAGCTGCTGGCCATTGGGCGCCAGGGCCACTGCTTCCACATTCCAGGCAACATCGTCCGTCAGGGCAGTGAGGGTCTGAGTCGGCAACTCGAAGTAGCCGAGCTGCAAAAACTCAGAGCCGCGATCGCTCACCACATATAGGCCCTGACCGTCAGGACTAAAGAGTGCCTCTAAATACGCGACGGGCTCATCGCCGGTCGGCTCGGTGAGGCGGGTACGTTCCCCCGTTGCGGCATCAAACAGCCACAAGTAGGTTTCATTGATGGAAATGTATTGAATGACGACAATCTGTCGGTCATCAGGCGACCAATCGGTGGGAAACCAGCCACCGCCCTCGACTTCCGCCAGCAGGCGATCGCCCTCTGGCTGCAACGGGTCCACAATGTACAGATCAGCATCGGCACCATTGCGGCGGCTAGAGGTATACACCAGGCGATCGCCCGCCGTTGACCAAACACCACCGCTGTTACGCGAGGTACCGTCGGTCAGTAGGGTAATATCGCCCGTTTCTAAGTCATAGCGATAGATCTGATTCGCCTCGTTGCCACCGCTATCTTTACTAAACACAAAGTAGTCACCATCGGTGGGCTGATAGCTAATCCTCGACACCCGTTCGTCAAAAAAGGTGAGCTGATAGCGCTGCCCCAAGGGCTGACCGACGCGGTGGGCCTGTGAACTCTCGCCAAACCGAGTAGAAATCAGCATTTCGCGACGGGTCGGATGCCAGCTTTGCAAAGCGGCTGTGCGCGATTGGGTATAGCGATCGGCCTGCTCGACTAGGCTCAGGGGAATCGGCGGAATATTCTGAATGATGAGGTTATCGCCCGGCGACAGAATGGCAGGATCAGCAGACATCGCGGCTTGAGGAGTAGGTAGCACCAGGGTGAGAACAGCGATCGCAATCGCGAGCAGACTAAATTTGGGTTTTAGCATAACGCTTTTAGATGGCCGAACGCGGGCGGAATCGAGCGACTAAGGACAATGGTCTGGATACAACACTTTGATCTCAACGTTATAGGCCCAGGGTTCATCTTCGCTGGGAAATGTGTATTCACCAGTGTTGATCATCGCGATCGCCTGCTCATCCAAGACAGCATAGCCCGTCGAACCCACAACTTCAGGGCCGCGAGCAAAGGTCTGATCAGGATTGACGACCGCCATCAGCAGCCCCGGAACGGGCGCCGTATCGAGACACTCGGCTCCGAGTTGATACGGCACCTCTAGCGAATCAGCTTTCGAAGGCAAGGTTTGTCCGGGCGTCGCCCAGCCATCTTGCGCGGCCTGGGCTTGGATAAAATCTAACCCCTTTTGGCCGTTGTACTGATAGGCTCCGACATCGCCCAACCGCTCTGCCAAAGTGGGCACCGGGTCAGGGTCACCGCCGGTCAGGCCCGTCGAGCCGGGTTCATCCGGGAATTGATCATTCGGCACCGGGGCAGGATTAGCAGTGGATGCGGTGGGCTCAGCAGGTATTGTTTCAGTTGGGGGGACAGTATCTTCTGGCGGGGTTTCAGGAATCTCAGGCGATCGCTCTACGGGTGCCGGTGCAGAGGAGCGCCCAACACTTTCGGGTGAGTCCTCTAACGTGTCTTCAACGTCCTCATCGGCGATCGCCGTTTCATCGTCTTGGCCATTGGCCGCGATCGCCCCAGCAGGCAAAATGGTCACATCAACTGCGGCAGACTTCTCGGACGGCGAGGGCAAGACCTGAGGTTCTTCTGGGGTCTCAGACGGTAGCGGCCAGCCCAGTAGCAGACCGTGGAGACCAATGGAGGCGGCAATCACCAAAACCAACGTCCCATATTTGGACGCCTTAGCAGTGGGAGCACGATGGGGTGAACCGAAGCGTGGCAAACCGGTTCCTCAAACCTCCGTCGAACAAGTTTGATTCGGGTAATTCCTCAATGCTTTTCCCCGCCAGGGATCAATTCTCTCTCTAACGATAGCGAGCCGAACCCGGCAACGATCGCCTTTATGACAGTTTTCACTGTGACCGCCGATTCAATTTTCGCGATCGCACCACCGCCAAATCCCGATATTGAGCGGGTTATGGCCCCAGCAATCGGCGAGAGGCGATCGCCAGATCCACAGTTGTTTCCTCAAGCCATCCATCACTGCTTTTGCCGAGAGGATGGCGGACAGTACGGGCGATCGCGCCTCGTTAGCGTCACCACCATCATTGTCATTAAATTAACGGTTAGAACGTTAAGGCTTTTTAACCTGAACAGACTCTAGACTGGCAATGGCAAGCGTGCACCTTTGCAGGGGAATGACGGCATGAGACGGCAGGAAGATCTGCTCTTACTGATCTCAGGAATTTTGTTGACGCTAGTAACCCTATTAGTTGTGACGCTCGAATCGCAATTTGCCAACCCGTCGCCAACCGCTGAGAGCATGACTGCAGCGGGTCTGCTAACCGATCCGTTTTTGCAGCTCCCGACAGCAGATTCCGATCACGTCGTGTGGTTTACCGAGTTTGAGGGGCAGCAACACACGGATATTTATGGTCGTCGGCCAGCGGCGGCTCTCGAGCCCGGC
>CALFRH010000656.1 GCA_937919225.1 uncultured Parvularcula sp. | reverse complement strand
GCCGTTCCAGTAGTTCTTTCAAGTCTAAAAATGATGATCTGCTAGGTTTGTAATCTGGCTCCCCGATCTCAAACGCCCTATCCATTCGATCAACACGCGTAAGGCGAAAACTCAGTGAGCCGTAAGTCGCAGTTTCAAATCTTGAGCAAACCTAAGGTAACACGACTCCATCAAGCTTCTATACAATAACCATGGCTTCTCATCCTGTTCAAAATGTCCCCAAAAGGTCCAATTGTGACAGAGTGCGTATCCGAATATGATTTGCTTTAACGTAAACCGATAGGCTCGTTCATCGTCATCGTCATCGTCACGACCAGTCTCCAAACAGTCGAGAGCGTCGCCTATTGAAGCCCATTCCACGTCCACCAAGTCCAGACGACCTTCCACCGTTTGAGCGTGCGCGGCGAATTCGGGAATACAAGGATTCCGTAATTGCAACGGTCGAATCGAATACAGAAATGCGTTTCGATGATAGCGTTTGGGTAGATACTCCAATGTGTCCTCTGATCTCTGAGTGGATTCAACCATCAGGCATTGCGCGTAATTTCATTGTTCATACGATTCTAAATATCTCAAAACCAAGCGCAAAACATGAGTTCTGTTAGTTCCTAAAACCGGACATTAGAGATACGCCGTTTTTAGCGCTTCTTCGACACCATCCATCTAATACTGAACGATGTGGTGCTAACCAGCGTTCTGCATTTCCGCCAATAACCATGATGTCTGCAAAGCACTACCAAAGCACCTGTTTTACTACCGGAACCTTTGTCTGTCGTCTTCCTTGTCGTGGGCGCCCTTGGCGAAGAATATTGATGTCTAGTCAACCGCATCAACAAAAAAAACCAACGCTCTAAAACTTGGTTGTAACCCCTAGTCTTAATGATCCGGCGGATCCCTCCTCGCGAAGCTCACCACTACCGATAAAGTCAAAATGGGTGCGCTCGGAGACGACCCACTTCGCGCCCCAGCGCGCTTTCAATGCATCAGGTGTTCGGTTGAAGCCTCCGATCGCAAAAGCATGATCCGGCGACTGTTCGAACTGAACCAGGGCTCCGCCGGCGCTGTAGCTAAGGTCTCTAGAGTATTGCACATCGACCGATCCGGTGACCGGACCGATAAATGTGTCGAACACGCCGTCCAAACGCATGCCAAGGCCGGTCTCGATAAAGGAGCGATCAAGAAGCGAGACGTTTTGTGCAAAGCCCAAGCTGGTCGTTTGACCCTCGCCGCTAAAGTCTGCGTCTGAATAGGCGACATTTGCGTAGAGTTCCAGGTTAGCGCCTGGCGCATTTACGAACATCTTTCCGAGCCGCACGTCGCCGGAGACAACTTTCGGCGCTTCGTTCGCAAGATTGAGAGCATTTGTCTGCGACCCGATCTCATTGCCGCGCGAATACAGTGCCGAGTAGCCAGCGACGCCCTCGACGAACACGCTTTCGCCAAATAATTGTGTTCCATAAACCGAAGCGAAAAAATCCTCATCTTCCCCGTCTCGGCCGATAAAAGCGTCTTGCGACGCTCGTTCACTAATCCCGAAACTAATGCCAACCATGCTTTGCTTACTCACAGGTACATTTACGCCGGCCATGAACGCACGAGATTCGTCGTCATGGAGTGACTGGGCTTCGATAGGGTTGACGCCAAGATCTTCACTTAGATCTGCAATCCAAACCATACCGCCAGGCTGATCGGTATAGTCGATACTCATATGGCCAAGGCGTTTGGACGTGGTTCCATGCGCCTTCAACAAATTGCTGCGCGCAAAACTGAGTGTGTCCTGTACGGCATTCCCTGCTCCAGCAGAAGCGGCATTGATCGTCAGCGCATTTGTCGTGGCAACAGATGGGATCAGCGCGTCATAGGCTGCTTGTATCTCGCCTACGGTCGATAGTCTCTGAATGCCGCCCAACGTGTAGGCCAAGTCGGTATCGTAGAATGCTGGATCACTGGCTGCGAGCGTGTCATCAAACGATTGAGCGAGAGACAATTGATCGCTTGTTGCAGCGGCGCTTGTAAAGTCAGCGACATTGGCAACGGCATCAACTGTGGAGAGCGCTGCATCCATGTCAAAGCTCAGCAAAGGCGTTGCGGTGGGCAAGTTTTCAGTGCTTGGCTCATAGGTCAGGTTGTTCGCATTGATGACGCGGAAGCGCTGACCGTCCGTGAATGGATTGGGTCCGGTATTCAGAGTGAAAGTGCCTCCGAGCCGGTAGCCGGCACCCGTTTCGAATGTGCCCACGCGGCCGCTGCCATCTACGAACGTTTCAAGACCCGCTCCCGCGATTGGAACGGCCGTCGCCGTGAGCGTACCCTCATTGATGAGGATATTGCTCCAGGTTGAGTAAGGGCTTTCGATACGATAGTGGCCGGCGCCACTCTTCTCGAGAATATCGAGCGTGCGAATATCTGTATTGGAGAAGATTCCTTCGCCAACGAATTCGAGCGTGTCGATGCCGCTGCTGCCCAGCACGGCGCCAGAAAAGACCGCACCGCCGTTCACAATAAGACGGTCATCGCCACTGCTCATGGAAATCGCGCCGATGGTCGTTGATGACGCGCCAAGCTCTACAATATCGTTTCCAGTCCCTGATGAAACTGCTTCTACGCCGCCGCTGCCGCGAGTTCGAGCGACCGAAATAGTTCCTTCGTTTAGAATATAATCATCACCGCCATTGCTGCGGATGCCGTATGAGAAAATCGAGGTAGCCGACTCCGTTTCCTGGCGAACCTCCTCACCCGGACCAATGCCCAAAAAACCCGATCCTGCATTTGCTACTGCGTTGGCGTTCATGACAGGGTTCGCCAAAACGTTGATGGTTCCGGAATTGATGATACTGTCCATACCATCACCTGTCTCAATGCCGACAGCAAAGAGGTTTGTAATTGTCGCAGTTGAGCGCGCCTCAGCGTCGCCATCGAACCCTCTTCCAGTGGAGTTTGTACTCGCTTCAGAGTAGGGCGACACAATCACATCAATTAACCCATCATTAACCAAGAAGTTATCGCCGCCGTCGGCACGAATACCGTATCCGTAACCGCCATTGATGCGCGCGAACGCCTCCGCGAAGGCGTCAATGGCCTCCTGCCCTTGGCCGGGGCGAGAAATGGCGCGCGAACGATTTAAGTTCACACGGTTTTCAACTGTGATGTCACCATTGTTGATGACTTCATCATTGCCATCACCCACATGAATCCCGTAGGCGCGATTATTGTTCATTGCGATCGATGAATAGGATTTTGCATCTGGCTCAGACCCGATATTTACGCCATCGGCATCCGCAATTGAAGTGGCGCCTGCTCTGGGCGACATAATCGCGATGATTGAACCGTCATTGATAACGACTTTGTCGCCGCCACCAACGGCCTCAATCGCGGATAGCAGACCACCACTCACGCCAACTATGGTCGTTGAAGAGCCGGCTGCACCAGAAAGGCCATTTGGATTTGTTTCTGCAACGGAGGAAGCTACCGTCGACATCATTACCGAT
>CALFRH010000655.1 GCA_937919225.1 uncultured Parvularcula sp. | reverse complement strand
GGGTCATTATGAGTGCCCTCTATGTTGATACAGTTCTTCTTCTGATGAAGGCAGCGTTTCCCCTTCTTTTCTGTCGCGGGGGCGGGTCCTTCGTCACGGTGGGGGCATTCGCTGCGCTGTCGGGCAAGGCGGAGATGAGCGCCTATATCGCGTCTAAATCCACGGTGATGCGCCTGACAGAGAGTTTGGCTGAAGAGGTTCGGGAGAGGGGCGTCAACGTGAACGCGGTCCTCCCCACCATTATCGACACGCCTGCGAACCGGGGCGCGATGCCAGACGCAGACCCAAATGGCTGGGTGAAGCCCCAGCATCTTGCGGAGACGATGTGTTTCCTTGCGTCAGAGGCCGCTAAAGACATTCACGGCGCCCTTATCCCCGTCCGCGGTTTGTCGTAGCCGCTGTCGCCACAGAACGCTTGTTTGCGAGACAACGGGGCGTGGCCCGTTGGGGCGGGGCGGGCGCCGGTGGCGGGTTGATCACAAGTCCGTGACAGGTGAAGCGGTCAGCCAAGTAGTGAATGAGCACCTTGAGGACGGCCCGATCTTGCGGAGTGACCATCCATACCAGATGCGCTTCCACAGCGGCGCCTTCCCCCGCCTGAGCGGATGCTAATATTCTCACCATACTGATTTCATGGGGCGTCAGGCACGCGCACCCCGGGGCGCCAATCGTGGGTCGGTTTCGCGCGGACTTGCCGACGAGGGCTGCCAACGCATGGATATCAGCGAGGATGGAGGCGGCATCGTGGCCAAATACCTCACTAAACGCCTTCTCGACAATCGAGTCGCTGGCCTGACCGCGGATGCAGGCACGCATACCCCAGACAAAATAGCCCGCACTGGCGCCAAGGTCGGTAATGAAAAGCGGGCGGGTACCATCAGCTTGTGGCGATGGCCGCGATGTTGGACAGGGGGACATAGGTTGGGCTCGCTTCTCTCTTATCTGCGATTGGTTCTTAGTAGCATATAATGAGAATGAGTCGCAACAGCCGCTCGTGCCTTACCTCTAAATTCCTATAAGAGGGCAGCGAGACCGAGGAGACCACACCGTGACCCAAGCTGAAGAGCCTATTTTTTGCGATAAGGTGGGAGAGTGGGGCGTTATCACCCTGGCGCGACCGAAGGCGTTGAACAGCCTCACGAAAGAGATGTGCGCGACACTCGATGCGGCGCTGATCCGCTGGGCGGATGATGATGAGGTGAAGGCGGTCCTTATCGAAGGGGCAGGGGAAAAGGCCTTTTGTGCTGGCGGTGATATTCGCTGGCTTTACGACGCTGGACAGCAAGATCCGGCGGCGGCGGCAACATTCTTCCGGGTAGAATATTTAATGAATGCCCGAATCGCTGCGTTCCCGAAGCCTTATGTGGCGCTCATGGATGGGGTCACGATGGGGGGCGGCGTCGGCGTTTCTTTATCGGCAAGTCACCGAATCGCCACCGACCGCACCCTGTGGGCCATGCCCGAATGCGGCATTGGTCTGATCCCCGATGTGGGGGGCACTTATCTTTTATCCCGCTTGCCGGGGGGGCTTGGGTACTATCTTGGGCTGACGGGCAGGCGGCTATCGGGGCAGGATTGTCTCGATGCGGAGATTGCAACGCACCTGGTCCCAGCGGCTGAGGTCGCGGCCTTGCGCGAAATCCTTTTGGGGTTGGCGCTGGGGAGCGAGGCGAAAGGCGCCATCGATGCCGCGCTGAAAGCTTACCGGCCCGGCCGACCGGGGCCGTTGATCGATCAGGTGCGAGACATTGACACTTACTTCATGCAAATCTCGTCCGTCGCCGCCTTAGTGGAGAAATTGCGCCGGGTGGAGACAGACTTTGCGAAAAAGGCGCTGACCGGACTCAAAAGCGGCAGCCCTACGAGCCTTGTTCTCACCCACCGTCTTATCAAAGAGGCGCCAGAGGCAATCAATGATTGCCTAATGAAAGAGTTCTGCGCGGCAGCGCGGCTCATGGCGGGCCCGGACTTTCACGAAGGGGTGCGGGCACAGATTATCGATAAGGATCGGCGTCCCCAATGGTCACCGGGCCGTTTAACAGATGTCGAGGATGAGGTGATTGGGGCCTATCTCACACCGCCCGCGGACGGTCCGCTTGATTTATCGGGGGTTTGACTGCCCCAAAAGACTTTTCCTTTGCGTATCTCTGAGCAAGCTGGGTCTTTAGCGCCGTCGTCACCCGGTCTTGCCTCACTTGTGCGTGGGTAAACGAGGTGCATGCTGATGGCGCGGTGTTTGTAGAGCCGGCAGACGGGGGGGGGGGGGGGGGGGGGGGGGGGGGGGGCGGCCAGGGGGGGGGGGGGGGGGGGAAAGAGGGGGGGGGGGGAGAAAAAGAGGGGAGAGGGGGGGGAGGGG
>CALFRH010000654.1 GCA_937919225.1 uncultured Parvularcula sp. | reverse complement strand
AAAAACGCTGCAAATATCGGGAACCGTAGCTCAGTTATCCAATCGCCTTCGAAAAAGGCCCGAACGATCCCGTTGCTCGGCCAGGTCGCAGAACCAAACCAGTGATTGCCAGCAATCAAGAGCCATTCAATCATCACGGCGGCCGAGACGATGATCATGCTGTATAGCCAAAAACCTGCTATTACAGTGCAAATCCACCAGCCAAAGCGGTAAACGTACATCGAAAATTCGTCAGTCGGTCTACGGGTCTGTTGAGCGATCATGCTATTCTCCTCATTTTCGCATATTTACGTAAATATGCGTTTGTGTCCTCATTGATTTCAAAGAGTATTTGTATCTTGCTGATCTTTAAGCCTTTTGGCTACCTCTGTAGGTGTCAGTTCGATCATTTGAGTGAACCTGCCAACCACTTCATAGGTGCCATCATCATTATAGCTCCGGTTGTCGAGGTTTTTGCGGATGTATAATTTCCCGTCCTTGTCGGTAATAAGCTCCTCGTTATAGCCCAGCTCAATCTCTGGTGCTGCC
Source organism: uncultured Parvularcula sp. (assembly GCA_937919225.1). Lineage (GTDB taxonomy): Bacteria > Pseudomonadota > Alphaproteobacteria > Caulobacterales > Parvularculaceae > Parvularcula. The sequence continues at coordinate 9,735 of CALFRH010000654.1, read as the reverse complement.
TCTGATTGAGGAAGATCGGGTTCCATTCCGGGTAGGGCAGGTTCACTGGGTGGCGGCAACCCTGGACCAGTCGGTAATTGATTTTCGCCTAGCTTAGGAAGCTGACGTAGTGGCTGTTGGTTACCTAGCTTTTCAGCATCAGGTTGGTGTTTGTCGGATAGGATAACATTAGCTGAGAACAGGCTGTATCGTATTCCGTCCCGTTTCCCACTCCAAGCAACACGGTCATTGATTACATAAGCATTGACACCGCCTGACCTACCAACCTGGCGGATCTCGATCCAGTTAGCTTCTGCAAGGTCTTGTGCTGCTCGTATTACTGTCCGCTTTGATTTACCCATCATACGGGCCAGATCATCCTGACTGATTACAACTGCGTTGTGTTCGCCAACACGGGCAACAAGATGATGCATCAGCTCGGCAGCACGCGGACTCGATCTCATTAAAGCCGCCCACGCCTCATGAGCAGCGCGTTCGGTTTGCACCCAGTTTCCACGAGAATTAGTTGAAGGTGGTAAAGCTATTTTTGTCACAGGGTAGTGCCATCCGTGTCCCGTTTATGGTCAGCTTATAGTCATACATTGTGACTTTGCTGTCAACTTTTGTGACAAATATTCGTTAGAAATGGCTGTTTTTGTCAGGGGGGTATGACTCTCTAGGAGTCACAGCCCCCCCTCGTAAGTCATTGAAAACATTGAATCGAAAATTTTGTCTTTCTTATGATCTATAAGTTATCAAAAACTACACAGCCAAGCGGGGAGTGAAGACCTCACATATCGCAGCGACCCGCGCAGTGCTGTGTAGTTTTTGATAACAGCAGGCGACGTAGGAGCCTGCAAGTACGACAACGCCAATATTGCTACAGTGAAGGATACGGTAGTATTTACCACGAGCGCCGCGCTGATTGGATGGGGTGGGTCAGGCAGGGAGGGGAAGGTTTAGCGGATATGACAAACGCGATAACCACCCGTCGTATAACATCCAGAAGGCACTTTTTCAGTACAGACAATATAACCACCAGTCTCATAACACTGCCCTCCATTCAAAATGTCAGGAAATGCTAAGAATAAGGTCGAAACGAGAAGTGTTGTGAACATAGGCATAAAAATCTCCTAGAGGTTAGCGGTACAGTGTTTTGCCGTATGGTTTCAGGCATAAAAGTTCTTCTCGCGTGCAAAAAGTGTAAGGTTTAGCTCGATCAGCATGGACCTGAACCACTTCATTTAAAACTGGATCACACCCCAAATTTTCAAAGAATACAGCTCGGATTTCGGCTTTGTTGTGCGCAACTTCCCAAGTGCCTTGGATCCACGACCCTAATTTAGGTTTGTTCGTACCCTCTTGATAATAGGGTGGTTCTACAGTGAAATCGAGATAGTCACGGGTCTCGTACTGGTGCTGATCTAGCCCTATGATTTCTGCATCAACCGCTCCGAAGACATCAAAATTTCTCTCAGATTCAAGCGATAATTTTTCAACGAAGATATTGATATTTATGCGGATATTCTTCATCTAGAGGAACCCCTTACCAAAGATTGGGATCTGAGTTGCAAGTGTCTGTTCAGCTCCAGCGAACCGAACATATGCATGAAGATCAGGGAGAGACAGAATTTGTGATGGAAGTACAACCCGCTCCACTGTTTCTTGCACGTTAGTGCTTGTGCTTTGTCCAGATGAACCACGCGTAGTGATCCGATGCCGAGCATCACCTATAAGTTTTGATGCTCGCTCTGCCGCAACCTCGTTATTGGCCCTGAGTATGACCTTATTAGACAAGTTATTGCTAATTGTCACAGCACCAGTGCGTGTGTAGCGTTGCTCGACCTGTTCGTAATTCTGGATGCCGCACACGACTCGAAAGCCCGTTTTGCGCAGCTCTGTCACGGCACTTTCAAGAGCGGGAATTCGGCCAAGTGACGATAGCTCGTCAATGATGATCCAAACCCGATTGTCTCTGTTCTCCCCTTGGTCACAGGCTTCAGTTATAATCTGATCCAACCAGGTCGCGATCAGCGTTCGCGATGCAGGCAATGTGCGCTTTGTATGCGGTATGAAAATTGATTGCCGATCAGGATTAGCAACCCAGTTACGAACAGAGAAATTACCAGGTTTCAGGTCTTGCCAGAACCCAAGGGCATCAAAGAAAGACATCCGAACATTCGTTAGCCCTTTTTCATTATCTGCTAGAGATGCCGCGGCAGAACCTTCCAGAAAAGGTGCAACAGCGCCCACGGGAGCAGCAGTCAGAAGCTGAAACAATTCGGCTGAATCGAATTTTTCACCGGCATCTTTGATAGTGCGTTGGTATCCTCGGCAAACGCTAGAAAACATTGCCCGCGCCATAGCATTCCATTCCTTAGCGGAACCCTCACCGGCTGGTATCAGCGTTTCAGCCAGTGCGTTCCAGTCAGAAGGAATGCGAACCTCATTATGGGGCATCCAACCAGGTGATGATGCATCGAAAGGGCTAAGAATGATATCATCTCGTTGCCCAAAGGTTTTGTGCAGATCGTAGCCTGTATCGACGACCACCAACCCATCACCACGCTTCCTAATGTAATCAACCATCTGCTTGAGAAGTTGAGTTTTACCGGTTCCTGTAGCGCCTTCGATAAGCGTGTGAAGAGGTTCCATATTTTCGGGCATACGAGCATGACCGATAGGGATGCCATCGTGATCTTGTGGTGCTGACAGAACAAGTGTCTTTGCCCCTTCGACGTGTGCACGAGATAAACTAGTAGGGGCCTCTAGGCTCTCGAAGATCTTCTTACCCAAGGCGAACGGACCAGCGATCAAGAGACCGAGAATGCCAAGACCAACACTCTGCTTCCATAGGGACGCCATAAACATCAGCACGCCAACGCAAGCTATGATCGTACAGATGATTGCGAAACCTCTGTACCGACTTTGGCTCGCATTCTGTAGGTCTAAATCGTCATTTACGATCATGGCTTACCTTCATCAGTTGTCTTTCTCAGAACCCATCCGTCGAACGCCGACTGATCAGCTTTTCGGGATAGAGTTGTGGTAACATCTGCGATGATGCGACGAGCGGCTTCATCACCGCGTTCAGCTCGTTCCAACAACGCGCCCCCAAGGATGATTTTGCGCCTGGTATCTAGCTTTCGTTCTTTCGTCGAAGCACGGGCCTTCAAAGCCTGTAGTCGCGCTTTTGCTTGAGCGACCTTCTTTTCGGCCCGTTCGATTTCTGTCTGTGTCATTGTCGTAGCCTGTCATCAGATGATAGCTCTGGACTAGGCTAGCACTTTCCTCCAAAAGAGGGAAGTGCGCACATACGCAAACTAAAGTTTGCAGCCCGTGAAGGGCAAGTGCGGCAGGGATACCCTGCACCCAAATCGGCGTTGCCGATGTGAAGGGCGCTTCGCCCCTTCAAACTTCCCAGACCACCCACGCGCGGGGTGGTGCGCGATGGTCCGTTTTCTCGCCTACGGCCCGTCGTGAGGCGAGCGGCGAGAAAACGGACGGAGCCAGTGGCAAGCTACCATTGTCAAATCAAGATCATCAGCCGCAGCGACGGGCGGTCCGCCACCGCCGCCGCCGCCTATCGTGCGGGTGCGCGAATTGACTGTGAGCGTGAAGGCCGGACGCATGACTATACCCGCAAACAGGGTATAGAGGCGTCTTTCATTCACGCGCCTGCCGGTGCGCCGGATTGGGTGCAGGACCGGGCCACGCTCTGGAACAAAGCCGAGGAGGCCGAGGTCCGCTCCAATGCCCGTGTCGCCCGCGAGTGGGAGTTGGCCTTGCCGCACGAGCTGAGTGCTGCACAGCGCCGGCAGCTCGCGAGCGACTATGCCCGAGCCTTGGTAGATCGCTATGGGGCGGCGGTGGATGTGTCGATCCACGCACCGCATCGTCAAGGCGATCAGCGCAATCATCATGCGCATATCATGGTGACCACGCGCCAGGTTGGCCCGGATGGGTTTGGAGCCAAAACCCGCGTTCTGGATGATCGCACAACAGGGCCAAAGGAAATCGAGGCCACCCGCGAGATGTGGGCCGATATGCAGAACGAGCGGCTGCATCAGGCCGATGTTGCTGAGCGCGTGGATCATCGCAGCCTAGAGGCACAGCGAGCGGAAGCGCAGGTACGTGGTGATCAAGCATCAGCGGCTATGCTGGACCGGCCCCCAGAAAAGCATATGGGACCATCAGTATCCGCAATTGAACGCCGTGCGAAGGAGCGAGCTAAACGGGAAGATAGGGATTATGAACCAGTTACTGAACGGGGCAGGGTGGTCCATGAGATACGACAAGCAAAAACGATCTTTGAGAGGTTGCTTGTGCTTAAAGATGCTTTGGGAGAACGCTTAAATCAGGCGCGAGTTGTGTTGAATAGATTGCGTGGTTCCCAGACTAAGCAAAATGCATCGGAACGTGATACAGAAGACATTAGCGAAACATCAAGCCCGGTTGATACCGATGAGCTGAAACGACGAAATGCTCAAGAGCGGTTAAAACGGATGAGATCACAACAGAGAACTGATCCTCCTTGGACTAGCGAGCGACGTAATCGAGAAGACGATGGGGAGCGTTAGCGGTTTTCAGCAAGCTATAAGTGATCAGCGACTGGGGTATTTGTCACTGCCAGCCATACAACACGATCGGTATCTGATCTACTCAGGGTAGGGGGGACAACAGATGGCATCCCTCTAGTCTGAGCAAAGCAAAGTGATGCCGCGTGGTTTAACAATTCTTGTGCCGCTTCCAGAGCGCTTTCAAGACTTGGCGCACCACCCCCGCCAAATTGTGGGCTGTGGTAACCCCACACGTTCTCCTCGACGTTGATAACGAAAGGGTACAGTCGATTGTTCGCAAAGCCGGGATCGCTGGCAGTTTTCTGATCTTGGTCGCTAGCTTGTTCGATAAGTTCAGCTAGCCAGTGGAGTGCGCGTGTTTGTTCAGGCGTTGAAGCCAGCTGTTGGATTTCGACCTTTAAATATTCATATTTCTGAGAACAAACAGCTTTAGCCCCGCAGGCTTCCGCAAGTGCTTCAGCCGTTGCTGCATGTTCATCCCATCCAGGAAAATGTGGCCAACGTTTATCGTTCATGGCCTTCTATTTTGGGGCTTTGGAACGGGGTAGATAAGATCTTCATACGCGGTGATCATATCTACAAGACTGTCTAACTCGTCGCCTTTGGGCGTGCCTGGTTCCGCACCCCAGAGGACATCAACATGTCTGAGCGCAGCAGTCAGATCCCGGTTTGTGCGTATCGAGCAAATTTTCATGCCTGGTTGCCCCTAGTTCCTGTCCAAGGGTTGAGTAAACGAACACCCGTTTCAACAAAATCTTTCTCATTGCGGGTCGCTACGATCATACCATGTACCAATGCTGTTGCCGCAATCAAGGCATCACGCTCAGACTTCCTATCGGGTACATGGAGCTTGGCGCATTGAAGCGCGACAGCATCATCAACGGAAACCACCCTGCCATCAAAAAATGGGATGACATGCCTATCCAGCCAGGTCCGCAACATTTGACCTTGCACAGCGTCTTTGCGCTCCTTGCCCCTGACACCGATTTCCAATTCCATCAAGGATATTGCTGAAATGTAGAGGCTTTCCGGTGCGAGACCCTCAGCCCAAGCGGTCACATTGGTATCAGCTCTGTCGTCAGCTGCCTTGCGAAGCTCGGACACAACATTTGAATCGAGCAGGAAGATCACGAAAGATCGACCGGCTGAGCAACGATATGCGACTTTTGTGGTTCGAAATCTATGTCCGCCAAGCCTGGCATAGAAAGCGCTTCAACAATGCTGACATTCTCGGATGTGATCTGCTGATATTGGGTATAACTGAGCAACACATGCGACGGTTTCCCTCTGTCCGTCACAAAGACGGGTCCATCCAGGGCATCTTTTTTCGCTTTACTGATACTGTGGTTGAATTCTCTGCTGGTGAAGTGGGTCACTGTAGCTCCTGTATGTAGTTACGTGACTACATAAGCATGATTGAAGATTCGGACAACCCTTCAGATCACGGGTGACATTTTAGCTTTGCGCTACAAAAATATAAGTCGCGTAATCAGGGTTATGTTAAATAAGTCAACACTACTGACCTAAAAAACTAGGTTTTCTCAGAAAAAATGTTCGCATAATGTTCTTGTTTATGATTCAGAGGACACCACCCCAAAAAAAGCGCGACGATAATGCATTCCCGGTGCGAGTTAAGGTTGCGATCCCAGAGCGTGGCATGGGTATGCTCAGCGATCAATATCTTGGATGGCTCAACAACAATCTGGGCGCTGGTGATTACGCAAACCATTCATCAACGACCACAGGCGGCAGCGCCACAGCGTTCTATTTTCGCGACCTGGACAATGCGCGGGCGTTCCTGGCAGCATTCCCAATGTTGGAGCTTGCAGACGGAACAACATCGGTTTCGTATAGTTCACCTGTCCATGATGGGGCGTGGCAATCGGAGCATATTCTCGGCGTGTGTAATTTGTACTCGATGACAAAGGGGCAAGCCGCGATCCGCGCCTTGTTCGATGGCATAGACGACCGCACGGGCAACCTGCCGCCCATGTCTGGCATCTTCCCCGACTACCCTGCCCCAGTAGTGGCGAATACGGAGGAAGGCCGTGTGATGACGCTCATGCGGTGGGGTATGCCTTCACCATCCTTTGCGCTGAAAAATCGTAGGACAGATTCCGGCATTACCAACATCCGAAACACCAGCTCCCCGCACTGGCGGCGATGGCTTGGCGTGGGCAATCGCTGCGTTGTGCCATTTACCAGCTTTTCAGAGTACGAGAAGAAGGTAGGCCAGCCCCCTACCCCGATCTGGTTTGCGCTTGATGAAGACAGGCCGCTGGCGTTCTTCGCGGGTCTGTGGACTCGCTGGACATCGGTGCGCAAGCTCAAGGAAGGCGAAACCACGAATGATATTTTCGGCTTTCTAACGACTGAGGCAAACGCCGAAATTAGCGCAATCCATCCAAAGGCAATGCCGGTGATCTTGCAAAGCCAGGCTGATATTATGACCTGGCTCACTGCGCCGTCTGAAGAAGCTTTGAAGCTACAAAAACCATTGCCAGATGGAGGACTTACGATCATCGCTAGAGGCGAAAGGCACGATCCGCAGACCTAATCAGCAAACGGTTTACTACCAATCGACCAAAGATTGTCGATATTGCGCACGTAAGTATCCACCTTTTCGGCACGATCATTCACAATACCCATAAGGTCAGTTTGGTGAGGCACACCATGCACGAGTGACTTGTCAAACATACCGAAAGCGGTATTCCACCAATCGTCTTCGATGTCGCCAGCCAGTTTCTCGAATTTTGCTTGGTAAGTTTTCAGATCGGACCCCGATCCTGAAAACCAGAACTTTGAAGCAAGTATCGCAGTTATCCCCCCTTTACGTTCTCCAATGAATTGGACCGGGAATAATAGCCCGTTCACGTACAAACGCTCGATAACAGGGATGATGCGTTCATCGTGATCTTCGTCCCAAAGCACGGCAAAATCATGCTGCAATGCTTTTTTCACGGGCTTGCCGGTCACATCGAACCACTCAGGAACGCGAAAGACAGAATAGTGAGTACCACGGCCCAGATGCCCGCGTTCTTCGGGTTCATCGTAAACGCAGTGTAAGATGGTAGAATATACAGAGGTATTGGTCATTTTGTTTCCCTTTCGAGGATAGGCGCGGGTTCCCCCGGTTGTACGCATAGACTTTCGGTCAGAGCGTGGTTCGCGAATGGTATGTAAGTAATGGCTTGCGAGAAAACAAGGTTCGCGAGGCAGCTTGGGAATTAGAACACTCACTGAAATCATAGCCGAAACCGGGCATAGATCTGTCAGCGATCCGTTGTTTGCGTTGGAGTGACTTCACGATGTGCTTGCGGTCATGCCGGCGTGCAAAATGCCGGAACATGCTAGTACCTTCCATAATTACGTAATTACGCATCTACGCTTTTAAGGTATTCCGTAAGAGCGGTCTCTAAGATCGTTTGATGCGTTTGGTCTGTCTGAGCTGCGTGTAACCGCAAGCGCCGGTATGTGTCGCCATCAAGAGCTAATGTCAGCCGTTTTTCACCATCACGCTTCGCTTTCTTTTGCTGGGTGCCCTCCCCTGTCCCGCGTTGCGGTATGCCTGTATCGGTCGGCCTGCTTTCAGTATTCAACAGGCCATCTAGAGCCACGGGTTTCTTAGCCATTGAGAATCCCTTTCACGAAATCCCATACAGCGGCAATTTCTGCCCCTGCCTTGTCATCGGTTGTCTCAGATACCCCCTGACCGGTTGCGCCAGTTTCAGCATAAGCGACGCGTTGAGCAATATTCACGGGGGCAACCCTGCCATGCTGTGCAAGGACGCGGGCAGCTTCTTCTGTAATCCGCGCACGCGGCGTCTGAGACAGCGCAAACGCAAAGGGTACTTTCGCTGTATTCACAGCCGCTATAGTTGCGCCAACAGCGCGCAAATCATCTGGTGATGGACGAACTGGGATCATTACCAAGTCAGCCGCGCTTAACGCCTCAGAGAGCCATTCTGGGGCTGCTGGTGGCGTATCAATGATGCAGAGGTCGAATTGTCCTTTGGCAGCGTCCAGTGTGGGGCGTAATGCATGGGGGTGCGGGTCGCGGTCCAGCATCGCCGGTGTCTCAGCTTCACGACTTTCCCACCATCCCCTGAGTGAGCCCTGTGGATCCAGATCAAGGCAAAGCACCTTTTGCCCATCCATTGAGGCAGCCACAGATAGATTTCTACAAAGCGTTGTCTTGCCTGCTCCGCCTTTCTGGGCGGCTATAAGAATAGTTTTCATAATATCATATTTACGTAAATACGCGAATGCGTCAATGCGCAAATGTGCGGTTAGTCTAGGCTCCTATGGTATTCGAGGGCCGGTGCATCAGGGGTGTTCTGGCAGGATGAAAACTCGTTAACACGAAAATCACCATCGGCAATTCTTTCTGCTGCTGATGCGAGTTCTGCCTCACACAATGCCAATGCATCAGCAACTTGGGTAGAGGAGGGGTATCGTGGGTTGCCCTTGCTCAAGTCAATCTGTTCTGGACATACAGCTGTTAGAGGATGTGGTGCGATTGGAATATCTAAATTGCGCGAACTACTCTGATTGCGCCTGACACCCATAAGGTTATGGGCACAATCAAACACTTTATCTGCTGCAGTAAGGGCTGAAGCATAGGCGTCTAGAAATCCCTGAACAGAGCTGTCCAGGTCAGTTAGTCGTTGCTTGACCGCCACACGGCTTTGAGAGGCGCGAAGATCGAGGTAGTCTTGATACGCTTCCTCAGCTGAAGCGCCGCGCGGTCCTCGTCCTGAAGAAATAATGTTGTAAAGCACACCTATGTGTCGCCCAACGTCAGAAATGTCAGTTACAAGTTGTTCAGCATCCGCGCGCCGTCGATCCGCTGAGCCTGGAGTTTCCGGTGCAGGGTCAAATATCCCTAAGATATAGGTGAGAAAGATACCCGTGATGGTTACCAATAGCCCGGCGAATAAAGCGTTATTTGACCAATCAGCTTGCGCAACCTGTTTCAACCATTGCGACATTTTCTGCATTCAGAACAGCTCTCAGAAGACGGCACCAATGAGCATCACGTGAAGAGCAAAGCAGGCTAACGACCAAACTCCAAGGGTAATCGGATGACGTTCAAGTGACAGCATGGTACCGCCAAGTGTAAAAAACGCTGCAAATATCGGGAACCGTAGCTCAGTTATCCAATCGCCTTCGAAAA
>CALFRH010000653.1 GCA_937919225.1 uncultured Parvularcula sp. | reverse complement strand
GATGCGAAAAGTGGCAGGGCACCTGTTCGGCTTCATGGGGCCGAAGAAGCAAGCCTAGAAGAAGGAAAATATTCCTAAAAAGAAAGACTTTGTTGACGATGCGCTGATACCTCCTGGCTCAACGTACTAGGGGCGCTGTGCGACTTCTTGGTGAAGCGCATCATGGAGCCTGTACGTGTTTATTCGCGCTTTTGGGGATTTGCGCGCCGCTATAAGCGGCAACGTCACTGTGATTTTCGCACTGTGCACTATTCCTTTGTTCGTGATCGCAGCCTTATCGGTTGATACTTGGCGCCGCGAAGTCGCAGACCGGCACGTGCAAGCGGCGATTGATGCGGCCTCCTTGGCGGGCGCACGGGCTTTGTCCGAATTCGCGATGACAGATACGGAGTTAACGCAAGTCGTTTCGCACTCGTTTAACGCCAATATGCAGACCGCACATCAAGATGTGTCCTGCCCAACCCGCACGATTGACATAGATCGATTGACTGTGACGGTGAGAATTTCCGTCGAATGTAAGGTGCCTTCAATGATCGCCGGTGCAATCACGCCCGACGCCTTGAGAGTAACCAATACCGCATCGGCGCAAGCTGTCATGCCGGATTTGGAATTGGCCCTGATGCTCGATGTCTCTGATTCCATGGTCGGTGCGCGCCTAGCCGGTATGAAAAAGGCGGCCAAGGACACCGCAAAACGACTATTGAGCATCAGCGCGGCTGGTAAAGTCCGGATCGCGTTCGTTTCCTACGGCAACTCGGTGAATGCAGGGGTATATGGCAATCAAGCTCTTGGACGACCGCCGGGAGATGATTCCGATGGCGATGGCCTGGACAAAGTCTGTGTCGCAGAGCGACCCGGCATTGCCGCGCGCCGCGATGATGCACCGGGTCATGGAAAATGGGTTTCCGACTTAGCGGTACAGTGCCCGAACTCGTCGCTCATGCCACTGACCAGTGACCTCACGGCATTCAACGACGCCGTGGATTCTTTGGGACCCGAAGGGATGACGGCCGGGCAAATTGGGGTCGCTTGGTCGTGGTATTTATTGTCGCCCAAATGGCGAGACATTTGGCCCACAACCGCTAAACCGGCCGACTATGGGGCGGCAGACACTACAAAAGTGGTGATCCTGATGACGGATGGCAAATTCAACATGTATTACCATCCCACGTTGGGAAACAGCCGCTCGCAGATCTTTCATCTGTGCCGTGCCATGCGTAAAGCCGGGATTATTATCTATGCGGTCGCATTCGATGCCCCATTAACTGCCGAGTACACACTCCAACTTTGCGTCGGCCATGAAGATAACTACTATGACGCCGACACGGTCGATGAGTTGCTCGATGCTTATGCAGCCATTGCTGGACAATTGTCCGAGCTGGCGCTTCGCAATTAGTTTGCTGCCAAGAAACGGCCCTTAGGCTTGTCGCCCCTCCGGATTCGGACTAGCTAACGCTTATCAAATCCGCTCCGGGAGAGAATCGACTCCCGATCGCCGAAGGCGCAACCGCCCCGGAAACGCTCAGGCAAAAGGACCGGAACGGGTTCAACACGCTGGAAAGAGGCGCACACGGTGTGGCAGCCTCGCCGAAGGAGCAAGTTCAGGCCAAGGCTTTTTCTAAGCCCCGCCACAGGACGGAATCTCTCAGGCGCCAAGACAGCGGGGGCAGCACAGGTCCGCTTCGTGCGCGAACTGTCCTGCTTTGGAAGGCGCCGATCTTGTCTGACGCCACAGTAGAAGAATTGAAGCGGACGCCGCTTTACGGCGTTCACCTCCAGCATCGGGGGAAGATGGTCCCATTTGCGGGCTATGAAATGCCGGTGCAGTTCGAGGGCGTAAAGCCAGAGCACCTGTGGACGCGGTCTGAAGCCGGTCTGTTCGATGTGTCTCATATGGGGCCATGCTTTCTCTTCCTGAAAGAGGGGCTCGGCGAGCCTGGTGGGCACGCAAAAATCGCCGCCGCGATTGAGCGCTTGGTGCCGAGCAATATTGCCATTTTGAAGCCGGGGCAGGGGCGTTTGTCGGTGCTCCTCAATGATGAGGGCGGCATTCTCGATGATCTCATCATCACCCGCATGCCCGGCATTGAGGGCATGCTCTACATTGTCGTCAATGGCGCGGTGAAGGCGCAAGACTGGGCGCTGATGGAAGATAAGCTGAGCGATGTCGCGATGCTGCAAAAAGCCGACGATCGCATGCTGGTGGCGCTGCAAGGGCCGAAAGCTGAAGCGGTCTTGGTGCAGCACTTCCCTGAAGCCGCTGATCTGACCTTCATGCGCTGCGCTTACCTAGAGATGGGCGATGAGAAGATCATGCTGTCTCGTTCCGGCTACACGGGCGAGGATGGCTATGAGTTGCTTTTGCCTAACACTGCTTTCGGAACAGATATGGTCAATGCCTTGCTGGCCGATGAGCGTGTGAAGCCGATCGGTCTTGGTGCCCGCGATAGTTTGCGCCTCGAAGCGGGACTTTGTCTTTTTGGGCACGATATGGACGCAAGCCGCGATCCGATCGAAGCCGACCTTGGCTGGGTCATCCAAAAGTCTCGGCGCGAACGCGCTGATTTTCCTGGCGCGACACGCATTTTGAAAGCTTTTACAGACGGTCCTGCTGAGAAACGCGTTGGCATCCAACCACTCGAGCGAGCACCGGCGCGCGAAGGGACCGAAATTCATGTTGATGGCGAACGCGTCGGTGTGATCACCTCTGGTGGCTTTGGCCCGAGCGTCGATCGTCCAATCGCGATGGGCTATGTCCGCGTCGATTTAACCGAACCAGGCACGAAAGTGGATCTGATGGTTCGCGGCAAAGCCCGCGCCGCGGAAGTCTGCGCGCTGCCTTTCGTGCAACCAAATTACAAACGCTAACGGGGTGAGAGAGATGAGCACTTACTTTACAGAAGATCATGAATGGATTGTCGTCGACGGCGATGTTGGCACGGTCGGGATCACAGCATACGCCGCGGAACAACTCGGCGATGTCGTCATTGTTGAGGTCACTGAAGCGGGCGCCAGTATCGGCAAAGGCGACGACATGGCCGTGGTGGAAAGTGTCAAAGCCGCGTCAGATGTATACGCGCCCGTGGCTGGCGAAGTGACCGAAGGGAATGGCGACCTCGCGGATGCACCCGAGACGGTGAACGAAGATCCAGAAGGCAATGGATGGTTTTGTAAGATCAAGTTGAGCGACACAGGCGAGCTCGCAGGTCTTATGGATGCAGCGGCCTATAAAACCTATTGCGAGGGCCTCTAAGCAGATGCATCCGTCCTCGATCTTCCATACAGACGAGCAAGCGGCGCGAGACATCATCTCGGCTCATCCGCTTGCCACCCTCGCCGCGAACGGGTCGGAGGGACCTGTTGTGGCGGTGGTGCCGCTGGTTTGGAGCGAGGATGAAACGCGTCTGATCGGGCACGTCGCGCGGACAAACTTGTTTTGGAAGACTCTGGAAAAGACCGAACCGTCGGTCACGGCGGTCTTTCATGCGAGTGATGCTTACGTGTCCGCCTCGGCCTATCCCTCAAAAGCTGAGCACGGCCGCGTGGTACCGACTTGGAACTATATCGCTGCCGAAGCACGCGGGCGTCTCACGTTCGACGCCAGTCTTGAAGCGATCAAAGCCAGTGTCTCCCTATTGTCAGATCGCATGGAAGCGACGCGAGAATCGCCATGGGCCGTTTCAGATGCGCCCGCAGCCTATGTCGACAAACTCGCCAACGCGATTGTCGCATTCGAGATCCAAGTTGAGACCATCTAAGGCGTGCGCAAGCTGAGCCATAACAAAAGCGAGACAGACCGCAACGGCGTTCTGATGGACTTACAACAGACAAGTGCGGGCGCGCAGCGCCTGACTGATGAAATGAAGCTGGAGATCCAAGCATGAGGTATTTGCCCTTAACCCCTGAAGATCGGACCGCGATGCTGAACACGATCGGCGCGGCGTCGGTCGATGATTTCTATCACGACGTCCCGGAGAGCGCCCGTCTCGATGGACAGATCCATAATCTACCCGACCATCAAGGCGAGCTTGCTGTAGAGCGCCACATGGCGCGGCTCGCTGCTAAGAATACAACGGCCAGTGATGGTCCGTTCTTCGTCGGCGCTGGCGCTTACAAGCACCATGTTCCGGCCAGCGTAGATATGATCATTCAGCGCTCAGAGTTTCTAACCACATACACGCCCTACCAGCCAGAAATTGCGCAAGGGACCCTGCAGACTTTGTTTGAGTTCCAAACGCAGGTCGCAGCGATGACGGCCATGGATGTCGCCAATGCGAGCATGTATGACGGCTCAACTGCCTGCGCGGAAGCGGCCGTGATGGCGTGCCGCGCAACCCGTCGCAAGAAGGTTGTGTTGTCTGGCGGGCTTCATCCGCACTATGCCGCCGCGACGCGTCTCTTGTGTGAAGCTCAAGGCATCGAAGTTGTTCAGCTCGCCCCCGCCATTGATGGCGAGCTTGAGCTTGCAGACAATGTCGATGATGAGACGGCCTGCGTGATCGGTCAGTCGCCAAACGTGTTCGGAACGGTGACAGACTTGTCGCCCGTTGCGGATGCCGCACACGAGAAAAAGGCGCTTTTGGTCAGCGTGTTCACTGAGGCGGTCTCGCTTGGGCTCGTGACACCTCCCGGTGAAATGGGCGCCGACATTGCGGTCGGGGAGGGCCAATCCATAGGCAACCCCCTGACCTTCGGTGGACCCTATGTGGGCCTTTTTGCGTGCACACAAAAGCTCGTTCGCCAAATGCCCGGCCGGCTCTGCGGCGAAACCGTTGATGCGGATGGCGAGCGGGGCTTTGTGCTGACCCTTTCGACCCGCGAACAACACATTCGCCGGGACAAGGCGACCTCAAATATCTGTACAAACTCCGG
>CALFRH010000652.1 GCA_937919225.1 uncultured Parvularcula sp. | reverse complement strand
CTCGCACGCAACCGTTCATCAGTGCTGGATCGCATGAAGTCCATCATGTGACGATATGAAATTGCAGGCAGGGGCGCGACCGTCGCAGATGGAAACGTGTCAATCATGAGAGGTATTGGCGCTGCTGTTTCGCGCTCGCTTTCGATCGAGCCAGCGGGGCGGGTCAATTCAGCGAGTCGTTCGAATCCGTCAGTTTGGCCCATTTTGTTCTCTGCTGAGGTCTGGTTGGTCGTCTCGTTGATCTCGGGTGGCGCTCCGAGACCAAGAACAGGCTGTCGCCAGCCGTTGGGCAGACCCGTTGATGATTCGACCCTCTTGCGTCCGACTTTCGATTTAGGAATGACAATTTTAATCTGCTTCGCCATCGCACCATCGCGGAACGCTAGATACGGTGCCAGTCTTATCATTCTTGGATCGCTCAAGGTGATCTACCAGGCGTTTTCGGATTCTTCCAGCTGATCGCCTGCTTGTATACTAGCGCCATAATAGTCGAACAATGCTTTCCGTATTTCCGTCGCGCTGGGGAAGTCATCATTTGAGAGTTGAATATTAAGCAAAGCGAGAAAAAGCGATACGGATTCAGTATGGATGTTCTGGGCCCTTAAGTTCGCTCGTTCGGGGAGACCGGATTTTGCTCGCAACAAATAGCGCTGAAAGAGCGCCCGCACAGAGGAGTCGTTCTCGGGCAACCAAGGCTCGTGTTGAAGATCGAGTTTCCATTGTGCCGACATCCATTGTGCGACACCCAGCTGTCCTGCTTCGAGAAGCTGTTGAATAAATACTCGTTGATCTTGATCCCAATTGTTTGACATTTGTTCGAGCTAAGCCGACTCTTCTTTGAATCCATGCTGATAATGATACTGCATTGCCTGCAACTGCGCTTCAGCTTGATCAAGGTGCTGGGCTGCTTGTTCGCTGACTTCGTTAGTGGGTGCGTCTAGCGCTTTTCTGCACTCAGTCAGATCTTCCAAGATTGCCATCCTAGCGGCTTCGAATCCTTGTGACGCAAACGCATTTCTAGTCTTTTTTAGTAGCAATCCGCGAGCCTCGAGTTCAATGGACTTCACGCGTTCAAGCATGATACTCGTCAATTGGACGAACGCATCTTGCAGAGAATGTGCTTCGGCAATTTCGCCTCCAAACTTATCTATATCCGAATAAAGCTGCCAGGTATTGCGCCATCGATTTTCGTTTAAAGACGCAGCGGCTAACGCTGGAAGGGATGCTCGCACCTTCTCCAATTGAGTCAAAGTCCTCACAGAGTTGTACCGCAAGATTCCTTCGCCCGGGTCAAGTTCGCACTCGAAATAGGCAGATTGGAGTTGAGACCAATCAATTGGAGCCCAAGCGCCTCCCGACGTCGGGATATCTTGCATGGGCGTAGCTAATTCTGGCATTGGCTTACCCGCTCGCATGCGAGCCGACAAGCGTTCTGAAATCGGCGCTAGCACAGAGTGGGGCGGCTCTGCCAAGAGATCTGCGACAACGCCGCAACAGCGCGCAATATGGCGGTCGCGCCTTTCCGATGGTGTATCGTATGCGTCGGCGGCGAGGATTTTTGCGCCGAATTCGATAACTTTCTGGATCGAAGTGATTTCTTTGTTTTGAACATTGGGCTTGATCTGATCGAGCCCCTCAGAAATGAGAGATTCAGATTGAACATCGAAGAAATAGGACGTTGCCTGTTTTTGCCCGAAGTTGCTGAATTTGATCCGATACTTTTTCTCGATGTCACGAAGCCGACGAACTTTTTCCGTCTCTACGGTGAGGTTTGGTGCCTGATCTGCAAACAAGACCGAGAGATCACCCAATAGCGACTCTTGCTCCTTGAACAAGATGTCGCGCAGTCTTCTCACAGAAGTGGCAGGCGCAGCGAGACCACGCCTTTGGTTTATGTATTCCTCGGCTCCGCGCCAGAGTTCATTTGTATCAGGCTTGGTGTGTGGGTTCTCGAGGGAATTCGAATGGAAACTCGAGCCCCGGTCTTCTGCATCGCGACGCGCCAAGTGCTCAACGAGGTCTGTCAACGCAGATTCTAGCTGATCAGCCGATTGCCGACTTGATTCAGCGGCGTTGATGAACCCCGAAATGCTACCGCCTTGCCCATCTAGCAACAACAATGCAGCGAGCATGAGGAAGGTGCTGTGATGAAGCGGGTTTTGTTTCTGGCTGAAAAACTCCGATGGGTCGCCTGCGTATTCACATCCAATCGCGATCGATGCAGTCATCTCACGGAGTGTGGGGTGCGAAATTGGAAGTTCGGGGTTCCATTCCGCTAAAACGGTCGCCTGAAGTAGTTCTCCTTTTGACCAGTGCTCGGAGGCCAGGATAGACAGGGCGTCGATAAAGCTATCATACGTAGGCATCGATTTTTCGGAGAAAAGTACCAAACGAGCGGCTGATTTCAAAACAGCGTGCCGACAGACGGAGGGAAATGCTTTCAGCTCTGTGGAGGAGGGTTTCCACGGCATTTTCGGGTATTTGGCCAAGATGGGTTCAGTGAAAGTTACGCCGCGATTGCCATCAGATGCTGGGTCTGTACGTCCAAACCACGCGGTATAGAGCTCGAGCAAACCCGAATCGCTGAAGCCGCCCTGCGCCTCCGAAAACTCTAGTGCTTCTGTGAATGCGCCAATCTCGTGGGTTTCGCGTACGATTTGCAAGGCTAAATTTCGCAAGCTTTCACCAAACAGCTGCAAGCCCAATTCTGTTCCTCTGCGTGCGCGCCCGATGTTTTGAATCCTTTGACCAATGCCGCGCGTCGCGATGATGCAAGTCGATGCTGATAAGACAAACCCAAACCCCCACCGCGATCCTTTTTCTCCGCGTGAAACAACTATGTTGTTAATCGACCGGAACTCCGCTTCGAGCTCTTGCGCTTCGGTATCTAGGTTGCGATCACCTGGCAAGCAGAGATACAGAGTGCCGGAGCTGGCAGCCGCGCGAGTCGTTATCGCATCCCTCATTTGTAGATTTTTGGTTAGATCCGCCGCGTGGCTGAGACCCACGACGAGCGGCTCGTTCTCGGCTGCTCGTTCGATCAGGGATACAGCTGCATCGTGAATCTCAGCGTCCACTAGAAGTTCCGCCGCATCGCTTCTCCAAGACACCCAGTGTTCGAGCTCGATAGACAAGGAGGCCATCGCGTCCACCCACACTGCGTTTCGTTCGGGTTCGAACGACTCTAATTCAAGTTCGTCCATGAACTGGGAGGCGGCATCGATGCCGGGGACGCGCTCGCGTATCAATGCATCGATACTCATTATAATAGCGTTCAACTCTCCGGGAACGCTCAGTTTCGTTCCTCCGGGACGTGCGCGTGCTAATTCTGGTGCCCGAGGGTCATTTATCGCGAGGTCCTGAGCGACGCGGTCAAGCAACGCATGAAGCGGATCATCGCGTGTCTTCTCGGAATGCGCTGCGAAGGTCAGCTGAAATCCCAATTGATCAGTTTCAGATAGCTTCGGCTCGCTGGATATGAGCAATCTGTCGGTTCCAAATGTCGCAAATGAAGCTGCGATGTGGGGACGGCTTTTGTCATTGATTTTGACCAGACAAAATTTATCCTTCTGCAATTGCTCGAACGCCGCCTCGACTTCTGGTCTGACACCTTTGGTGCTCGCGAGAAACAACCGTGAATCAGGGCCTGCTGCGATGCGCGCCAGGCTGTCGGTCACCGAGCAAAGACCTTCTCGTGATTTTTCGTTCAATAAACTGAATTCAGCCGTGCTGGACGATAGCACAACTTGGCCATCGGCAGCGCTGAGTTCGCGTCTGAGATGATTCTGCACCTCTTTTTTGGAAAGGAGAACAAAACTGTTGTCTAAATCCACGCGCTGCGCGACCAGTTCGAGCAAATGTGTTTTGGCCGCGGCCCAGGATTCAGCCAGCTCCTGTATCGTTGGTGGTTGCATTGCGCGCTGCGGGTAATCGCGAACATGGCGAATCGTCCTCGTGAAGGCTTTTATTGGCCTTTCTTCCGGTTTCGCAACCAAATCTCGTGATTTGGCTTCCCTACTGAGGGAAGCTTTTAGCTTCGGCCCATCCTCTAAAGCCGAAACAATCGCAGACTCCAGCCGTTTTCCTAGGCCTCTCTGGAACGGGCGACTGTCATTTACCTCTAGGCGGAAGTCGTTCGCACCAGTTTTATATACGTCGAAGAAGATCGAATAATAGCGAACGTTTCCGGCTGTCAGCTCATGAGCTGAACCAAGAATCTTCAGCTCGATGTTGTCGATCCCCTGTGCGCGAACATTCTTGCGATAGTATGGATGTATCGTAAAGGCGGCTTGCATTTCGGAGTTTGACAAATTCAGATAGCCATTAAGAGGCATGTCGAAGCGTTGCCAGCCCCTCTGTTTCACCGGTGCGTTGTCTGGCAAGACCTTGCGCTTTGGGTAGGTGTAAGCATCTGATCGTCTCTCTGCGCGAAGCGCCATTTCGCCCAAATGCGGTGCGACCTGTCCACCGACCAGATCATAAATGAACTTCAACCGCACCGGTTGAACCGCCGTTTCCATTCCTGTCATATTGCCGTTTTCGAGGCGGTCGCGAACTTTGTCTGAAAGCTGCGTCTTGCCGGATTCCGGGAAGATCAGCACCCACCCCCTTGTCCAGAAGCCGATTAGGATGTGGTAAGCGATCCACCGGCCGACGCCGAGAAACCGGGTCAGGTCATCCAGCGTTGCCTTTTCGCCTTCTTCCGCCCGAGCATGGATAAACTTGAGCGCTGCGGTTTCCAAAGGCGCCGGACAATCGGTACCGTAAATGTGAACCTCGGCTTCGATTTCGATGCAAGGGAGATAGATGCCAAAACTCATTCGGTCAGCCCCAATATATCTTGCGCGTCGACGCGCAGGATATATGCATCCG
>CALFRH010000651.1 GCA_937919225.1 uncultured Parvularcula sp. | reverse complement strand
ATGTCCATGATGAGCTAGACCAGGACGCAAGGCCGTCCATCGGGATTGTGCCTCTTCCTGATGCCCCAAGCATCCCGCCGGTCCCTGTTGATACAAGCACCTATCTCAACCCGTTTTCAGCGCCGTTGCTGAATGATGTGATAGAAAATAAAGAGGCTCGCTCTCTTGATGAGGTGAACCTCACCATCACTCACGATATTGGTGATATCACCCTCACCTCGCTGACCGCCTGGCGCACGTTCGAGACCGAGAACCGGCAGGACGAGGATGGGACCAACCGGATCGACCTTTATTTTGATACGAACAATGTCGAGGATAATGAGTCCTTTTATCAAGAGATCCGTGCAGCGGGCAGTACAGGCCGCATCGATTGGATCATTGGCGCCAGCTACTATGACGAAGATGCCATCCAGAGCTCAGAATCCCACACGATCACTGACACCGTAGATACGCTAGCGTTCAACAATTTTGGCATCATCGTTTTCCGCAGCCTTGAAAATGATTTCCTCATTCCACAGAACGCGCCCGCCTCCGTTCTTGGGCATGTTTGGGAAGAAACCATGTTCAATGAGGGCGATTACAAAGCATACGCCTTATTCGGTGATGCCATCTGGAGCGCCACTGATCGCCTTAATGTGACAGCTGGGTTGCGCTATACCCGCGATGAAAAAAGCTTCCAATGGTTCAATGATTTTCGGTCTGTACCGGGTCTTGATGCCGCGCTTGCAACGCTGGATGAAGGAGGATTTTTGGACTCCGTCGGACCAACCCTCGCAACGACGGTGATTGACCTTGTGTTCGATCTTTCCCCCCTTGCGGGTGTTCCATGTGACAATGGCGTCACCGTGCAAGAAGGGGTGGCTTGTGTTCTTGAAGACAGCTGGGAGGATATCAGCCCCCGTTTCGTCATCGATTATCAGCTAACAGATAATGTTCTCGCTTATGCATCCTATACAGAAGGATATAAGGCGGGCGGATTTAACTCCGTCGAAGTGGCCTCACGCTTTGATAATGAAGACGTCACCAACTATGAGGCAGGGATCAAAAGCACGTTCCCTGATATGGGGCTCATCTTCAATGTCTCGGCATTTTCCTACGTCTATGAAGATAAGCAATCGATCAGGCTCGTCGATGTGCCGGGTAGTTCTGTGTCGCAATACATAGTTCAAACATCAGATGACGAGGCGTGGGGCGTTGATCTACAGCTCGATTGGGCGGCAACGGATAATTTCCGTGTCTACTTTAACTCTCAGTACATTGATGCAAAGTTCAAAGAACGCATCACCAATGCGGGTCTTGACCTATCTGGGCAGCCAAGCGGGCCAGAGAAATGGAACCTCGCTTTTGGTGCTGAGTATGGTGTCGACTTGGGCGATGCGGGGGCTTTAACCTTCCAAGGTAACCACGCCTATCGCAGTGAACGGCGGTGTAATGATGAATCAGAGTTCCAGGGATCTTGCGGTGGGTTTGCTGCCTTCCCACTCGGGGAAGCCCAAAATCGTACCGATATCCGCGCCGTATGGGACTCCGCGAACACCGGCCTCAGCGTGAGTGCATTTGTGAACAATGTCTTTGACGAGCAGTATGTCACGGGTGTTGGTAATATCACGGCAAACGATCTGGGCACGGCCTTCACGACCATCACCCCGCCGCGGTTTTGGGGTTTGGAAGCGAAATACCGGTTCTAACGGGCGGGCGGGCGAGCCTCTATCTGGTTCGCCTGCTCTGGATGGCGAACGCACCTTCTCCAGCAACCGTCGGATCCAAACAGGAGTTTTTTGACGCTACCGGCCATGTTCGCTTTTATGGCACTTTTCGGTTGCGATATCCGGAGGCTTCGCAATAATAGAATTCAATTCTATTATTGCGATTGGTAGCCCATGGTTTCTCTATTCCTCCGTATTCCGTTGATGATCGTGGGCATTGCCCTTTGCGCAGGCTGCCAGCCCGTAGAACGAGCGGTCACCCAGGCGGCCATCGCCACGGGAGCGGTTGAGGGTACCGAAGGTGTCAACGTCGCCCGCCGTACCGATGACCCCACCATTCGGACGGAACTGAAAGCGCTAAGAGCACACCCCCAGGTGGCTGCGGCCCTATCAGCATTGTCTGATCAGGAAGAGCGCAACCTCCCCCGCCATATTGCGCTTACGGAAATTCCCGCGCCCCCCTTCGGGGAAGATAAGCGCGCAGAGGCGTTCCTCGACCTGTTGCGTGCGGCCGGTGTGGAGCAAGCCACCCGCGACGCAGAGGGCAATGTTCTCGCCCTCCGCCCTGGCACCGTGGGCGCGCGAACAATTGTTCTGGCAGCCCATATCGATACGGTGTTTCCTGAGGGAACGGATGTTACCGTGACCCAAAAAGGTGATACGTACTCTGCACCGGGAATTGGGGATGATACGCGGGGGCTTATCGTTCTTTTAAGTCTTGCAGAACTCTTGAACGAGCATGGGATTGAGACGCGTGACAATATCCTCTTTGTCGGGACGGTTGGGGAGGAAGGCTTAGGCGACCTCCGTGGGGTCAAAGCACTATTCGCCAATCCTGATCTGTCCATCGACAGTTTTATCGCAGTCGACAGTGGTAATGTGAATTGGGTGATCAATAGCGCCGTGGGCTCTCACCGCTATCGGGTGACGTTCAAGGGCCCGGGCGGCCACTCCTTTGGCGGCTTTGGTGTCGCCCATCCCCACCAAGCCCTGGGGAATGCGATTACTCAGTTTACCGAACGGGGCACTGCGGTGGTGGTTGAGGCGGAACGAGCCACCTTCTCTGTGGGGCGCATTGGTGGCGGCAAAGCCATTAATGCCATCCCGTCGGAAAGTTGGATGGAGGTGGACATGCGCTCTCTTGTTCAAGACGACCTCGACAAGCTGGACGATGCGTTGCGCAGTGCCGTTCAAGACGCTGTCGAGGCGGAGAACACGCGCCGTCGAAGCGGTAAAAAGCTGACAGTGTCGATTGATCAGGTGGGGCAACGCCCCGCAGCGAAGGGGGATCCCGATCTGCTTCTCACCCGTCAGGCCGTGGCGGTGCTGGAAGGGATGGGGGCGGTCCCCCTCCTTGTGCCCGCTTCAACAGACGCCAATGTGGCGATCAGTTTGGGCGTTCCCGCCATCACCATCGGCAATGGCGGCGTGACCCGCCAAGCTCACGCCTTGGATGAGAGTTGGGAGTCAAAAACGGCAAGCAAAGGGCTGGAACTCGCCCTCCTTCTGACCTTGATGCAGTCTGGTTTGAATGCTGACGAGTAAGTGTTGCCAGTGGCTATCTAAGTTGAGGGGCCTACGTCTTATTCAAAAGGGATGAGATAGCACCACCGGCCATCAACAAAGATGAACTCTTTGGTGCCAAAGTTCCAACCATCGAATTGAACTAGCAATGCGCGAACAAGGAAGTCTTCGGTAATGGCGCCCTTGTTTCGAGCTGCCTGATAGGTTTCTGGGGTGAACCCGTCAGCTTCTGTCATGAGTGTCGCGTGCTGTAGGCTTCGCCACTCATCGCGATTGGTATGGACGTAAGTATAAAAATCCTTATGCGTACCCAGGATCTGCTCTTTAATCTCCGTTCTCTTCTCAATTGCGGAGGCGGCATGAGTTGGATAAATCCGCTTTATTTCTTCATCCGTAGGCAGATATCTCAGTAAGTGCTTTTTGAACTCTAACTCTGTCAAAACCAAATACCGCGCGACATAGGCCTCGTAATCGTGGATTAAATACCGCTCCGTGTCTGTTGTTGAGACTGTCGATGCCTCGCCGGCCCAAGCGTAGGGCATAGCGAGGCATAATAGGTGAGCAATACCCATCCACGTGAGCCGTTTGCGAACTTTTGCAAAAGTGGTCACGTCAGATGATCTCCCTTAGGGCCTTGTAAACTCAAACCAGTTGATCCGGTACCATCCCGCAGGAGCATCGAGGAGCAAATCATTGACCCCCGTGGTATTGCTAATGGCCATCGTCTTGGTCTGGAACGCAGTCCAGGAGCCGGTGAAGCCAGCAACTGAGCCGACCACTGAAGTCCCACTTCCATCGTCTACTGACAGCTGAACGGTGCCAAGAGAGTTCCCCGCCTGGGATGCCACACGAACTTTTACGGAAGAAACACCGCCGCCGAAGTTCACATTGTTGTACCGGGCTGTCCCGCCCTGCATCTCAACCACTGTACCGCCATCTTTATTCAGGAGGGCTGTATTGTTTTGAGTGTCATAATCCTCCGCTTGAACCCGTTCGGTGACGGGGTTCCCGCCCCCTGACGATGGAGTGTAGTCATATTCAAGCCAATTGATCCGGTACCATCCGGCAGGAGCGTTAAGGACCAAGTCATTGACCCCTGTGGTATTGCTAATGGCCATCGTCTTGGTCTGGAAAGCGGTCCAAGAGCCAGTGAAGCCAGCAACGGAACCGACCACCGTGGCTCCACTTCCATCGTCTACTGACAACTCAACGGTGCCAAGGGAGTTGCCGGCCTGCGAAGCGACACGGACATCAACAGAAGAAACGCCAGTACCGAAGTCCACATTGTTGTACCGAGCCGTTCCGCCCTGCACTTCTACAACGGTGCCGCCATCTTTATTGAGGAGGGCGGTGTTGTTTTGCGTGTCATAGTCCTCTGCTTCGATACGTTCCGTCACTGGATTGCCGCCGCCTGAAGAAGGCGTGAAGTCATACTCAAGCCAGTTGATGCGGTACCATCCCGCAGGAGCATCGAGGATTAGGTCATTAACCCCGGTGGTGTTCGTGATGTTCATGGCCTTGGTTTGGTACGCAGTCCAAGAGCCGGTGAAGCCGGCAACGGAACCGACCACCGTGGCCCCACTCCCGTCGTCTACTGACAACTCAACGGTGCCAAGGGAGTTGCCGGCCTGCGAAGCGACAC
>CALFRH010000650.1 GCA_937919225.1 uncultured Parvularcula sp. | reverse complement strand
GCCACGGATTTCCAAACCATCCAGATCCGCAATCTCATCCGGCGTCACGAGGAATGGGCCAAACGGCGCATGGGTATCAAACCCCTTTCCCATGATCATGGTCGGGCTCGCACGCTGCCAATCTCGGACCGAAAAATCGCAGCCACAGCAATAGCCTGCAATCATTTCGTCGGCCCGATCTTCCGGCACGTGCCGCCCCGTCCTTCCGATCACGACAACAAGCTCAGCCTCGTAATCGAGTTGATCGGACACCACTGGCAGGTGCACCGGACTGTAAGGCCCATTCGCGCCGGTGGCTTGTTTGTTGAACCATTTCTGGACGTTAGACGTGGGATTATTGACGAAGGTGACAGACTCTTTGGCGTGGGCAGAGTAGTTCACGCCAATACCGAGAATTTTTCCAGGCTTTAAAACGGGCGGCAATAACGCCGCCTCGCGTAGGGAAATTTCGCCGGCCTCGCCGGCCTGCGCCTCCCGCGCTGACAAGTCGCCAAGCAGCGCAGCAACGTCAGGAAAATGGGTCAGCAGAATATTGTCCCCGTGCACCAGTCCCGCCCGACTTCCGTCTTCAACTTGAACGTTTGCCCATTTCATCGCGTGTGACCTCTTGGTTACTATTTGGCTGAAACCGGACTTTTTCTATGCCAGTTTCAATTGATGGCCACGTCGAGCAGGCTTAGGGGTGATCGATGTGGTTGGTGGGGTTTTTAGAGAGTTTAGAATAGATGACACAAGGCCTTCGTGCCCAAGAAAGTACGCTTGCAGATTTGTTGTGTAACGGCATGGAAATGGCTATGCCGCCGTATCAGCGCAGTTATTCTTGGGAACATGCAGAGGCAGAAGCCCTGCTGACCGACCTCAGAGACACCAGCGAAAACGGCGACAATCACTTTATCGGCGCGATCGTTTTGGTGAAAGAAGACTCCGGCCGCTACCTCATTGTCGATGGACAGCAACGCCTAACCACGCTGACGATTTTGCTCGCGGTCCTGCGCGATATCGAAACCGACGAAGCACGCAAAGATGAGATCCATACTTTAATCGCGGACGAAGCCGGGCCAAACGGTCCCTTCTGGCGAATCTCCCTCTATCACATTGATGGCCCCTATTTGAGCGTAGCCATTCAAAATCGCGGTGCGGCGCTGAATGAGGATATTCAGCCCAACGATAGCGACAGCCAGATGCGCATGAAGAAGAACTTGAACAATTTCATTGGCCAAGTTCGAAACCTGTCCCCTGATGCGCGTCGCGCCTTGGCTGAAACCATCAAACATAAGGTCTTGCTTGTGAAAGTCGTCGTCGAAGATTGGGATGGCGGTTACAATGTATTCCGCGTTTTGAACACGCGCGGCAAGGCCCCGAATGGCCACGACATTATCAAGACCGACCTGTTGGAAAACGCCAACTTGTCCAAGCAAGAAGCGGATGAGTTTTCGCGCCAATGGTCAGAGCATGAATCGCGCCTCGGCGGCTCCGGGTTCGACGATTTGCTCAATCAGATTTCGACCATCTATGCGCGCAAATCGAAAAAGGGTGCGAGCGATTTTCGCAAAGCCGTGATTCAAAAAACCAATGGCGGTACGCGCGAATTTCTTACCAATGAGCTGCCCGCCTATGTGGATGCCTATGTCACCATCTCGACCGGAGAAGGCGATTTTGGCGACCGAACAGAACAAGTCACCGAGTGTCTCAACCACTTGCGTCTCATCGACCACCAGCTCTGGCGCGCACCCGCCTTGAAATTCCTGGTCAATTCGAATCGGACGCCAGAGACCACTTACAAATTTTTCAAAAGCCTGGAGCGGTTCGCCTATGCATCCATGATGGCAATCACGGAGCAGCGTCCGCGCCAACGTCGCTATCAGAAAGTCGCGGACAATGCCGAC
>CALFRH010000649.1 GCA_937919225.1 uncultured Parvularcula sp. | reverse complement strand
GTTGGCTCTGGGGCGGACTTAAAACGCGTCGTCTAGCTTAGCTCGCCGCCTTTCTGGGATCAATCGGCCCAGGGATAGATGGTCAGTTCTTCGACGTTTTCTGCCTTGCCGACCGCGTTCACATTCAGCGTATTGCCTGCAATGTTCACCCGGATCGAGAGCATCCGATTTTTCGCTTCCGAGGTCTTCCACCAAGCTGCGCCGATTTGGATGATGCGGCCTCTTGGGCTTTTGGCGGTAACGGTGAAGTCTGGGTGTTTCTCAGCGGTCTTTCTTTTGTTGGGTTCGAGCGTGATATCGGCATCAACCATCAGGTCTGCGATGAAGCCTTCATATGTGTCGTTCGCGGCGAGAAGTGTTCCTGTAATGCTCATGGCCTTGTTCCTTTCGTCTGGCGTTTGAGGCCCCTGAAAAGCCGGGCCGAGAGCGACGATCACCAACGCCCTGCGTCACCCCCTTGCGGGGTTGATCGGAATAGCGAACGGTTTGGCGCTGTTGCCTCAATCAATTGCCAGTCGTGGAAGGAATTTGGCTGTGAGCCCTTTGGGGTACCCTTGCTGGGGCAAAACATTGGCTTTCGCCCCCGTTTCCTGTGTGAGCTTATTTCCCCATGTACCAAACAACAAAAAAGCCCACCGTTTTGAGGGCGGGCTTAATTAGGAGTGGCTATGGCCCGTCTTCGAGCCGGGCTGGCTGGAAGCTGATATGATAGTGGTTGTTATGAGCGCTATTGGTGATGTAGCGATCGCCTGGCCCCAGATTCAGCGAGCCGCCAATATCTAGCCGGACCATGTCATCAGCGTCGAGGACCTCGCCTGTGAGATATAGGTCCCGAAACCAACCACTCGGCAGCTCGATAGGCGGTGTACCATCATCAAAGGTGCGTGTTTCAGGATCTCCAATTGGTCCGATAATGATCCTGAAGACATTTGTGTCGTAAAGATCCTCCAAGGCTTCGCGTTGCGCTTCGACAAAATCTGTTAATGCGGCTTCAGATACAGTGTCCCCCTCGATTGCGTTGAGAACGAGCGTGGCGGTATTTCGATAAACTGTACCCCCAGCAGTTGCACCGAGGCCGAAGAAGCGGGTGTCCATTTCTTCACCTCTTGAATGGGATCCGCTGTTACGAATAGGCCGAGCATGTTCGGCAGTAATGTCACCGAAACGTGTTGGGATCAGGTTTTCATTATCATTGATCCAAATGTTGACCGCTCGGCTCGCCCATTTGTCGCCTCCGACATCAAATTCCGGATAGGTGTCTATATTGCCGGAATAAGCCCATAGCCCTTTTCTTTCAGGGAAGTTGACGCTGTTCGAGACTGTAAACCCCTCTTTGTCGACTGCGACCTCGATTTTGTAGATCACATATTCTGACGGGGGTGGATCATCATTGACCTGAGATGCGCCATTGGGATCGGTATATGAAACGAGCAACTCGAACTCGCCGTCCCCGACTTCAGTAATTTGGTCAAGGGGGGGCGTCCCGTTAAAAATCTCAATGGTGCCGCCTTCATTGCCGCGACCAAATTGGGCCGAAACGATTACGTTGCTGATATCGCTAAGGAGGACAGTTTCTTCTCGGTTCGAGAAATCGACTTTGACCGGGATACGGTAGTCAAACGTGTTGGCCACGCCGCTGGCAGGTATACTCACAAATTCTCCAGAGATGCCCGCGAATCTGCCGCGTGCCGGGGCATCGGATTGTGGCTCGCCATTCGCTTGTACGACAATCTCTGGTGGCTCTGTCGTTGTGACATCGCCGCCCTTGAGCGTGGCGAGAAACATGGAATCTGCTTCAGAGACGACTGAATTTCTCAGGACGGCACGGATAATTAGGCGTCTAGGAGCCCCTGTTGGGTTTTCAATCACGGGAAGGTTCAATGTTTCTAAGACCTCTCCGGTGGTTGCAGATCGCGCGGGGAAGTTTGGAAACTCGACAATAGGTTGGAGCCACGGGAAGCTTGGCGGTCTGAGCGAGCTTCGAAAGCTACTGCCTCTTCGCAAGATGGGCTGCCCGCTCTGATCATATACATAGAAGGACCAATTGTCCGAATACGGGCCGCAGTCGGGGCAAAGAAGGTCGCCTAAGAAGACTGCGTCAAGCTGATAGATTACGTCCACATTGAGGGTCATATCTGTGACGAAAAATTCTAAAGCCGCTTGTACTCTCTTGTTGTCGAAGGTGTTGATAGCAATTGTGTCCGGATCGCCCTCTTGCAATCGTTGGGTGGACGGAACCGATTGCATTGTTTGGACGGAAGGACCGCGAACCATCTCTGAAGCTGAAAGGTCGTCAAAGTTTGTTGGAACCGCTTCTCTCAGCATTTCAATCGCTTCAATGCGTTGAAGATCGCTGTATCCGGCAAAGGTAGACCTCGCATTGGTCGAAAATGTAGAGGTTTGGACTTCTTCGAAATCCAAATCTCCAGCGACGATTTGATCAAGCGTCAATGGTGTCGCGATGACCGTTTTGTCTTCATTGACGAGGACGGTGGATTGCGCCGAGAGAAACTGATCTCCGACTTGTACAAGCGCTAGGAAGTTATAGTCGCCGGTCGGGACTGTGCCGAAACTAAAACTACCCGAGGAGTCCGGCGAAATTTCAAACTCGGTGTCCTCATAAATCGACGTCAGCCTTACGACGGCATCTTGAACATCAAATCCGGGGCCGGTCGGTGACACTTGGATCGTGCCGTTTAACGAGAAGCGCTCAACCGCGACCTCAATGATGGTACGGTAGTCTAGTCCAGTGACCGAGCTAGTTGCCATGATCTCAAATTGGTATGGCCCCGTACCGAGGGACTGTAGACGGGTCAAAAGCTCCGTTATGTTTGTCGCTTGGATTGTGCCATCTGTCAGAACCATGAAAAGGACATCGACTGGCAGATATTCGCTCTGAGTTTCGCCGCCGGAACCTGTCGACGATCCGCGAGAAATCATCACGACATCCATATATTGCAGGTCGTCAATCGGCACGCGGGCACTGGTTGCCTCATCGATAATTTCGAACCGGAATTCCGTATCCGATATTGAGATGGACGGCTGATCGGTACCGACCTCTGCCAATCTATAATCGGTTACAATGGTGATTTGTCTTATG
>CALFRH010000648.1 GCA_937919225.1 uncultured Parvularcula sp. | reverse complement strand
ATACGCCTGCGCGGCTGCACTTGCTTCTGGAGTCGCAAGTCTAATGTCTATGAAAGCACCGGATGTGACACTATATGTCCCAAGGACTTCTTTTGTTAAAGAGCCGTTAGTTGGAGGGAGGGCGCCTGTACCTGGAGCCCAGAGAGTGCTGTCTAATTCCTCGTATTGGCCTCTGAATCTTGTATTTGCCGCAGGGACGTAAAGCCAACCGGTAGTCGCCACATAGTAATTTCCGTCGCTACCAATGTATATTGAAGTTACCTCACTATATCTAAGCTGGGAGTTGTTTCCGTATGATAGGCCATTGTCGTTATCGGGCAGGCGCGGTCGGCTGTACAAGATATCGAGGATATCTGTAGTATTCTTCGTGTATTGATAAGGATCGTTTGGAAAGAACTCTACCCTATCTCCTATGTCGGTTGAAGGGTTTGATGCTATAAATTCGTCTTGTAATGCGCGGACGCTGCTAAGATTAATAATGGCTTCTGGATATGGAATATCGAGAGGACTTGCTGTGAGGTTATCAACCATATCTTACTCCGTTTTCTCCCAGAATTCGTAACACTTTTCTTCCGAAAAAGCGGTGAGAAAAGTGTCATCGTTAGGCGTATAGTCGCGCAAAATTTCGTCACAAAGGTTAGCCTTCCAGTTTTGTATAACTAACGACTGGTAAGCAGAATATCGAACTGCGTCCTCCCAGTTTCCAAATACTAAAAAAGGATATAGGGCGCGGCTCGCTATGTCTGTTGCACCATGTTCGTAATCACCCAATGAGAATACACGATTTGCGGGACGAAACTTAAGGCAGGTATGTTGGAAATCCTCGCGATCTTCGATTGCATTTGGATGCAAGAGCCAAATGCTCAACGAGAACATCGCAAACGATTTCTGTGTTCTAAAGCCACAAAGGTATCCAAGATTAACCGATTCCTCCACGTATCTTGGGGAGAACCTCTGATAAAATCCGGGGGCGGGTAGGGGTAAATTTACATCTAGAAATTCGAATACATTCGATAAGCAATTTGTAAGAAGCTCTCTATCTTGAGGGGTGAGGAAAAAGGTTTGATCGCCATGCTGTTCGAAAAATTTATTGAATTCCTCTACATGACCGCAGGCATCAAATATTTGAGATTTAAAGGTAATAATGCTCTTAGATGGCCAACCTATTAAGGACCGGGGGTCGCTATCATCTGTGTCACCTTGAATTTCGCGAATCTGAGCCCTCAGAAATTCAACGTCTATTTCTGATCCGTCAACAGCGAGAACAGCTTCGACAGGAGGTAACTGATCCAACAGATCGGCTGTCGCGTTCTCCGAACCAAACATGAAGAGCAAAGCTGTTAAAAATAGTCGAATAGGGGGCAATGGGTTTTGCCGTTTCATGGCGTACGTAGCTCAGGGATAAATGTGTAATCGATCTTATGATGGTTCCATATTCGGTCGTTTTTGTCACGCTCAATCTCCACACGAACAATCAAGCTGTTAGCCGTTCCAAAAACCCGTGACAAAACGTTTGGGGTTTTGGAGGGTCTTTGTCATCATGGGGCATGATCATCGGCTATGCTCTCGTTTCAACCACAGACCAGAACCTTGACGCTCAGACCGACGCGCTGACAGTGGCAGGTGCGGAGCGTCAATCCTCCCAGAGAGTAAGCCGAGCGAAGATGTAACGTCCAGACCTGCGTATC
>CALFRH010000647.1 GCA_937919225.1 uncultured Parvularcula sp. | reverse complement strand
GGGCGAGTTTGGAGATCAGGGCGTTCGCCATGAGGACATGATGGACATGAGCTTCGCGTCCAACTCCCTTGATGGCATATACCATGGCGACGTGTTGGAACACATCCCCAGTATGTCTGCCGGCTTGAAGGAATGCTATCGGGTACTGAGGCCCGGGGCAGAACTCATCTTCACCGTGCCATTTTACGCCGAGCGCGACGAGACTCTAATCAGAGCCGAGATCATTGATGGGGCCCGCATTGATCATCAGCCGCCAGCGTACCATGGAAATCCATTATCGAATGAGGGGGTTTTGGTCTTCAGCGAACCTGGCCTTGAATTCCTCGATCAACTAGCTGGAATTGGCAATTGGTCGGCTCAGGCTGGGCTAGCTCACAGCCCCCTACACGGCTATTTTTCCGACAACCACCATCGTCGTGTATCCCGCTGCTTCAACGTCGTTTTCCGCTGTCGAAAAAACGATTGATCCATTCATTTCGCAGGGCAACGCAGGACGTGACACCAATCTGTCCCGCACACCAGCGAGAGGGTCACTCGACACCGGCACATGTATGAAGACACTGACGCGCAAGATATATATCACAATGCAATTAAAAACATATTGAGTAAAAAATGAACCGCGCAGAATATAAGCTTAATATAATAGCTTACGCAAACAAGCCATACTATAAGTTCATTTTGCCATTTCTTTTCTTCGGTCTGAAGAATAATCCAGAATCGCACTTTGAAATTGTTCTCAGTGATGTTGATTTTTTCATTGAAAACAATGCTGAAGGAATCGAAGTTCTCAAAGCACATTTTGGAGATCGGTTTTTCTTCGCAGCCGATAAACATGCAAACAGGAGCGTCAGCCCAAACACACGGCGGTTCCTTCACGCGCCAACCGTCACTTCAGAATGGGTCTACTTCGGTGATATCGACATCTTTATCATGGAAGACGTCTACTCTTACCACACCGCTTTAATCGAAGAACATGGGTTCCCTTTCAGCAATATGATACGGAATCCAGAGGCGCCCAAACCGCGACTGACTGGGCTACACTTTGTGAGGTTTGAGGATTATTTTCCTATCACCTTTGCATCCGATCTAGACCTTGCCACCGAGAATGATGAGCACGTCCTCTATCTGATCATGAAAGAGAAAGGACTAATGGTGCCCGGCGATTTTCGCATTCGTCCGGAACTGGGTATCCATGCCTCTTTGTCGCGCGATCCCCTGGGCCGCTTCAACTTGGGGCCGACCTTAGTGTTTGAAAGCTCCGGGGTCCCGGGATGGAATGGGATCGATGAATATCAAGAGGTTTACAGCGATACGATAAAGTCGAAGGCCTTTCTGACCCTCCATCCGCATTTTGACATCGACGCGAAACTGATCCTGCTTGTTGTCGAGAGCATAATCACAGACAAATTTTCAGCAATTGAAGACTTCGCAAATAGAAATATCGTAAATAAGGCCATATTTTGTGATTCTTTCGATCTTCTAAGCGCCGAATTCGCGGAGTCGGTACGTGCTGATATGAATCAGAATAATATTCATCGAGCAATTTCTAAATGCCGTGCAGCTCTTACCCTCTGGCCGCAATTTGATCAGGCGAAAATCGAGTTGTTTTTTATTTTTCTGGAGAATGAGAACCTGGCGTCAGCTCGATCACTATTTGAGAAAATTGTTTCAGATCCCATCAGTCATAACATGTTCAAGAACGATCCAAGATCGACCAAAATCGCTGCTCCCTTTCGTTAGCGGCGAAGTATCTTGCCTGACAAAAGAGGGGTGATACGGTGCTTGCCGCACACCCAATCAATCCGACTTTTAACGTTAAGGTTAGAGACAAATGCGTTGTAACCTATGTGGATCTGAAGAGTTTAGAGATCTTCCTGGACGACCAAACGCGATTTGCGAAGGCTGCCACTCGTATGAGAGAACTCGCATCCTAGGTTTGATGTTGCGCAAATTTGAAGCGCTGGGAAAGGACACAAAGATTCTCCACTTTGCTCCGGAAAATGGTCTTGCTGACTACATCGAAGACAGAATCGGGCCTGAGAATTATCATATGCGCGATATTGACCCCAGCCGGTATCGACGTGGTGAAGAAAAGTTCGACCTTTGCAAAGACATTGAGAGCCTGCCGGAAGCATACTACGATATCGTCATTCACAATCACGTGATCGAGCATGTGCCATGTAACTCAACTGTAGTGTTACAACGACTTCATCGAGCTTTGACCCCAGCGGGATCGCATTACTTCAGTGTACCAATCTACGGCGATCGTTACGAATCGGCGTTTGCTGATATCGGCG
>CALFRH010000646.1 GCA_937919225.1 uncultured Parvularcula sp. | reverse complement strand
TCTAGGCCGTAGACTCATAAATGGAAATGCCCGTGACGCAGCGAAAAATAAAGCCTGGCAAGGAGTTAGGAATGGAACGATGCCATAGCATCGTGACTGACGAAGCGACGCAGTCCAGGCTTTATTTTTCGCGCGCCGCTAAAGCGGGTGGCCCAGAGACGGTTTTTGGGTGCGTCAAGTCCGCTCACCGGGCCTTTAGGCCCGCTTTCCCGGCCTCTCCTGCCCAAAAACCATCTCTGGGCCATCCCGGGCGTTTCCATTTATGAGTTTACGGCCTAGTATGAGATGGTGCCTCACAGGTCTCACTATGATGGCTTTGGTGACGAGCGCTGCTGCTGCCTGTGAAGAGGCCGATTCGCGAAGTCAGATAGACATCTATCCATCAGCGTATGAGTTGCCGTCAAATCTCTTGAGGATCTATCTCTATTTTCCGGATCCGGTTAGAGTGTCGGATATACTTGAATATATAACCTTGAAGGACTCAGAAGGTCGAACCCTCGACAGGGTCTTTCTGTCAAACCGATACGATCTTTGGTCGCCTGATCGTCGGCGGTTAACGTTGCTTCTTGACCCGGGCAGGGTCAAAACAGGTCTTAGGGCACACGAAACTTTGGGGAGAGCCCTGGTTCCAGGGGCAAAGTACTCTCTTGTGGTCGACAAGACATGGACTCGGGTCGCGGATTGTGAACAAGCCAGTGACACGGTATTTGAGTTTTTAGCCATTGTCCCAGACTATAATCCTCCTGAACCCAATGAATGGACAATTACGGCGCCTAAGGCGGGGACACTTGATCCGCTAACTATTGATTTGGGCAGTCCACACGACCATGTCTCATTAGCATATCGACTTCGAATAAGAGATGCAGAGGGCTCGGTTGTTTCTGGATCGATTACGTTAGGTCCCGACGAGCGTGTTTGGCATTTTACGCCAACCAAACCCTGGCCAAACTCTGTACATCATGTGGTAATAGATAAACGATTTGAAGACCTGGCTGGGAATAGACCAGATGGACTTTTTGACAAACCCTCCGAGGATGCGCCATTCACTTGGACGAAAGAACTCTTTTGGCACCCTGGGTAGGCGGCTGCGATTGATCAAAAGTCAAATCTGCCGAGAAATTCTATTCTAACGCCTTCACCATCCGATCCATCGAAAGTTTCAATCGTATTGTAGATGCCTTCTAATCCAAAGGTGATGCCGCCGATAGGCGTGTAGAAGAGGTTCGCACTCACCCGTTCTCCATACGAATAGTCGAGCGCGTTAGCGCCTTCTGGTAGATCTAAATCGAAAAAACTTCCCGTGATTGTGGAACGCCAACGCTCCGACCAAAAATGTTGGTAGCCGAAAAACGCGCCAAGGATCTCGGTCGCCTCGATTTCTCCAGAGTCTGAAACGATGCCGTCAAGCTCACCAACATAGGAAGAAAAGTAGTGGACGAAGCCGGAGCCATATTGGGCGCCAAATGAAATGTTATTGCGATCTGACCCTGTAAATGACGTCGTGATCCGACCAGAGAGATTGGCGCCGCCCGTAAAATGGGAATCGGTATCAGACTTTAGCTGAAGTCCAAGGCCTGCGATCCGGATATAGCCCCAGTCGCGCTTTAATTGAGCGAAGCCTACAATGTTGGGTATGGATTCCGAGGCGATCAAATCTGTTTCCCCGCCCAAGTACGCAGCTGGATTTTCAATTCCAAAACCCCAATTCGAACCTTGGCGATCGCCATGAACATAATATATACCGGGATTTCTGAGTACGGGTACCGAGGGGCCGCCTGGATCCGCTGTTTCGGGAAAAGAAAATACGTCTACAAAACCAGACCAGAATTGCCCAATTTTCAGCCGTCCTATTTCAGCCGCCGCATGGCGTAAACGAAGATCGTAGTCATTTGTGAACTCATCGCCATCCCCAAAGAAGTCAAATTCGATAAAGGTTCGAAAATCACCAAGCTTTGTAGGCGCGCGATAGTCGAAATTAACGCGGCTATGGCGGGTATGTATAGAGAATTGATCCGTACCGTCATCGACACTGCCATCGACGGGTATCGTCGGTTGGGTGCCGATTTGCTGAAAGCCCTGATTGTCGGTATCGAAATTTGCGTTGACTTGTACAAATCCACCAATACGAAACGAGCCAGGTGTTCCTGGGATTTTGATTGAATTGTCAAATTCTCCTGACGTGACGAACGCATCATCAGGAAAGCGACCGATAGGCTGACGATCACTCAAAACGTTTTGAAGCACGTCTTCAACGCTGTCTTTGCCGCGATCTTCTGTCTCATCTGTTTTTGCATTGGATGAGC
The DNA here is from genome assembly GCA_937919225.1 of uncultured Parvularcula sp. Taxonomy (GTDB): domain Bacteria; phylum Pseudomonadota; class Alphaproteobacteria; order Caulobacterales; family Parvularculaceae; genus Parvularcula. Next base: position 6,565 of record CALFRH010000646.1, on the reverse strand, counting down.
TTGCAGACAATCCTGCGATCGTTTCAGCGTCTTGCTCTGCTGGTGCGTGATCGGTTTCGTCGGCTTTGTGTGAGATCTCATTTTTTTCAAAGTTCGATCGCGCCAAAGCCTCTACAAGGGCGCGCAACTGCGCTACTTCTTTTCGAAGCGCTTCGATTTCGTCATCATTGGATTGTGCGTGAACGGATGGTGTGCATATTGCTGTCGAAAGTATGAGCGGACCGAGCAGCTTTGTTTTCTCTAGGACCTTAACACATCTCGACATCCGTGCTTCCCATTTCTAAATCCTATCATTGCTCGATGAGGATTGTCGAAAGCGGCGAGACACGGCATTGGACGTCTCTTGCAATGTGCTTTCGCTCCATCGTTCAAGGTCGTCTCGACGATAGTTCCGTTGTGATCTGGGCCTTGGTGGGCGAGTTAAAAACGCAACCAGTCAAAACGACTGTTGTTCACTGTCTCCGGAGTGAGAGGTGTTCTCAAGACACGCTTTCGCGCACTTACTTTTCGCCAAAGCTAGTTTAGAAGCCCGTATGCTTGCGAAACTGTTTTCACCCCAATGACCAATTTCGTCAGCTTCTAACGCTCTGTTCTAATTGCGGAATATCGGATTGCAATCTGGCTCTTGAGAAGCGCGATCGAAAAATTTTTCGAAAGGGTAGAAATGAGATGATCAAAAGGTCGCGACCAATACTATCAGCACTGCTTCTGCTTACAGGACTTGCTTTGCCAAATGTTGCGAGCGCACAAACTGCGCCACCCGTCGATCCGGCATTCGCTCCCCCAACGAAGTCGCAGGATCAGCAAATGGACAAGCGAAACACCATCGCGCAGGAATTCCAAACTCACATTATTGTGGCGACTAAAGCCGACCGCAAGCGTGCTGAATTCATTTTGAAGCTCTATGACGTGTTTGCCACCAACCCGTCGGGCGAAACGATGGAAGAGTTTATGTCGGATACCTACATCCAACATAGTACAGGTGTTCCGAACGGACGAAATCCGATCGCTATGCTGTTCGCCTCATCGGTGGCGCAATACGACGTTAAAATAGACGTACACAAAGTAATCGTCTTGGGTGACTGGGCGATGGCGCATGTGAATTTCCGCAATGTGGACAATGCAGAACCCGACGATCTGGGCACGGCTGCTGTCGATATGTACTTCTTCGGCAAAGATGGCCGGATTGAGGAACACTGGGACGTCTTGCAACAGGTGCCAACCCACTCAGCAAATGCAAACGGCATGTTCGTCAAAGTATTTGAGGGTGAATAGGCAATGAAAAAAACACTACTACTCGGCTGTGTATGCGTAATTGTTCAAATCGCTTCTTCAACGTCTTCGTTCGCCGAAACACTACCTGCGCCGCCCGCGTCGGACATAGAGATGCGGTATTATGATCGCCACAAGATCGATATCAGCAATGTCAGGGATTTCTATGAAAACCTGCTAATCGCAGATACGATGATCCATGCAGATGCGATGTTTGATGCCACGACAAAGTGGAAGTTCACTCTCTATCAAATGATAAAGGCGGGCAGTGGTCATCATCAGGCCCGAAGCGCCTATCAATTGTCTAAACTAGGCGTACCAATTAGAGAGATTCGAGACATCTGGTCGGAAGACTATGTGAAGTCCATCAAAGACGACCGCACTCGGACAGCGTTTGAATATGTGGACTTGGCTTCAAATCTCCCAGCGCGTGTGACTGCTGATACCCATGCCGCGTTGCGGATGCAGTTCGCAGACAGGCAGATCGTCGAATTATTTGAGCTAACCGGCATTAATGCTGCGATGGCAACGCACGATCAAATTTTGCCGATAGCAACGGATCAGGAGACGTTGGACTGGGCCAATGCAAACCTTCGTTTGGTAGGCTGGGCGCCGGGGCACAATGAAAGCAGCGCTGAGGAACAGCGAAAAAACCCTTTTGTCGGAACAATGATCCAGGCGCTTCGCGATGAATTTGTTGCAGATTGGAATGCTGCAGACCTGACAGCGAGAGCACCAAGGCTGCGGACTGATTATCTTAATCAGATCACAGGCTACGGCGTATCTGAAATGACCTTTGATGGCGATCAAGACGGCATTGAAGAGCCGTTTGATTTTTATCCCACGGAATATCTTCGGTGGGAAGCGCCTGACGCTGATGCTGCCAACGCGCCGCCGTCGGGGACGGCGCCGTTCAATGTTGCTGCTTACGACTACACCTACTTTTCACCAGCGGTCGTTCCAGAAACAAGTATTCCCTTTAGCGAAAGACATAAGTTGGACAACTCCTGGAGCCGCAAGAGCGGTCTCGGAACGCTCGGGATGGACGCTTTCACGTTGCAGCGAGATCGCGCCATCACCTTGCAAATGAAATGGTCGCTCTTCTTCGTTTATCAGTTGGCGAGTGGATGTGTTCACTGCCAAGCGCACGGTGCCTATGGCACGTTCCAGGAGATCGAGGACGATTATGTGTATGACAAAGTGCCTCCAGAGGAGATGCCAGCCGTTACAGCGAAGATACGATCTTTAATGGATTTCGAGCGTTCCGAATACTATTCTGATGCGGAAAAAGCGGCCTTTCGCGTTGCCCGCGATGCCGGGAGACTTCCGGGCCGCACCACAGCGGCGCATATTGAAGAACTGCGTCGACATTATTCAGATCGAGAAATCCAAGAGATCATTTCGACCCTTGTTTTAACGCCTTGGCTGTCGACCGTCATGCAATCGCAAGCAACCGTTACCGACCAGCGGAGCATGGCATGGTCGATCCGACACTTGGGACCGGCTGGATGGAGGCCGGGTGTTCATACGGGGCTCGCCAATGAGCAACGTCCGTATCATATGAGTCTGTTCTTCGCGGTCGTGGGTGCCGATATGGCGACGGGTGTGGTCACAGACGCCATCAGTGAGTGGCTTGACGTGAAGGTTCCTCTTGGGGTCGACGCCGATGGCGATGGTGTCGAAGACGCTTTCGATGGATTCCCCAACGATCCGAACAAGTGGGCCGACACGGATGGAGATGGCATCGAGGATTCACGGGATAGAGATATTGATGGCGACGGCATCTCCAATGCTGGTGAATTACGAGCGGGCACATTTCCCTACAAAGCTGATTCTGACGGCGATGGGGTTGATGACAAAGCGGAGATGGATGCTGGGACTAACCCCGTTGACCCGAGAAGCCTTTGAAGCCCGCGTCAATCTCATAGCTCTGGTGAGTTGCTAAAAATTTAAGCTGATTACAGAGCTAGTTTCGTATCGGCGTGAGGGCAAAGGATTAGCTTCTCGCCGACACAACGCTTACGTATATCTAAGGTCAGCGATTTTCCTAAAGTGCCGCATGCCAGAGACTCTCGCCTTTTCTGCTATCACGCAAGCGGCTGATCGCTTGCATGGCTATGCGTCCCGTACTCCGCTGCTGCAGTCGGCGGCGCTCAATGCCGCAACGGGCGCGAATGTGTTTTTAAAGCCTGAAAACCTGCAGCGGACCGGCTCCTTTAAATTTCGCGGTGCTTTCAATCGTTTGGCACAGCTTTCGGAGGCTGAAAAACGCGCCGGCGTCGTTGCCTGGTCCTCGGGCAATCATGCGCAGGGTGTTGCCGCTGCAGCGCAAATCCTTGGCCTTTCTGCAACCATTGTGATGCCCTTTGATGCGCCAGTGGTGAAACGAGAGCAGACCGAGCGCTATGGCGCGGACATTGTTTTTTATGACCGCTATGCCGAGGATCGCGAAGCAATCGGTCGGCGTTTGGCGCGGGAGCGCGGCGCCACCTTGGTGCCATCCTATGACGACTTTGACATCATGGCGGGTCAAGGCACGGCAGGGCTGGAATTGGCGGAAGACGTGAGCAAACAAAAGTCGGCGCTGGATGCTCTGCTCGTATGCTGTGGCGGCGGCGGCTTGAGTGCCGGTATGGCCACAGCATTTCAGCAGCTCAGTCCCCAAACAAAGCTCTATAGCGTTGAACCGGAGGACTTTAACGACCATCAGCGCTCCTTGAGGAGCGGTGTGCGGGAAAGCAACGCGGAAGAGGCGCGCTCACTCTGCGATGCACTTCTCAGTACAACGCCAGGAGAACTCACCTTTCCCATCAACAAAGCCCTGCTCAGCGGCGGGCTTTGCGTCTCCGATGCGGCGGTTAAAAGGGCGATGCGCTTCGCTTTTGAAAGCCTAAAGCTTGTTTTAGAGCCAGGCGGCGCTGTTGCTCTTGCGGCGGCTTTGGAAGGCGCACTTGATCTTCAAGGGGCCAATGTCGGCGTCGTCTTATCAGGAGGCAATGTGGACCCCGCGCTCTTTCAGAGCATCCTATATGAGAATACGGCCTAACCCTTTCGACTGGGGTTTTCTTCAACGGGGCCGCCGGATGCCTGCCATGCTTCAAAACCGCCGCCAATATGGGCGACATTGTCCATGCCCAGGTCCTTGAGGGTTGCCGCGGCCAGCGCTGAGCGAAGGCCAAGTGCGCAATAGAGCAGATAGGTCTTATCGGGCTGCGCGAAGACCGCCTTGTGATAGGGGCTTTCAGGGTGCGCCCAGAATTCAAGCATGCCGCGCGGGCAATGAATGGCGCCTGGTATCAGGCCTTCGCGTTCAAGTTCGCGAATGTCGCGGAGATCGACGAAGACATGGGTTCCCGCCTCTTGCAATGGTAGGGCATCGTCTGCTTGGATCGTGTCGATTTTCGCATTTGCGTGCGCAATGAGCGCGTCAAATCCCACTTTCATACTTTTTGCCTCCGCTACAAAAACCGGTTCATCACCGACCGATAGGAGCGCGATACCTTAATGTCGCCGCCGCCGCGCATCTTTAAATAATATTCGCCATTGCTATGCGGTTCGAGCGCCTCGACCTTATCGAGATTGACGATTGCTGAGCGGTGGACACGTTTAAAGACTTTGGGGTCCAGCTGCTTCTCAAGCGCTTTCATGGTTTCGCGCATCACATGGGTTTCGCCATTGACGTGGACGCACATATAATCCCCAGCCGCGTCAATCCAATCGATGGTATTGACGTCAACAACCGTGATGCGCCCGCGGTCCTTAATGTTGATGCGGTTTACATAGCCTTCGTGGGCGCCTGCCGTGTCTGGCGACTTGGTCTGCGGTGCGTGCCCCATGGCCCTAAGCGCGTCTTCAAGTTGACCGCTGCGCTCAATCGCTTTGTCTCGCGCCTTGCGTTCGCGGACCAAACGAATGGTTTCGTTGAGCCTGTCTTGAGAAACGGGTTTAAGAAGGTAATCCAAGGCCCTAGCTTCGAATGCTTTGACGGCAAATTGGTCGAAAGCGGTCACAAAGACCATGTTGGTGTGCCCTGCGTTTGAAAGGCTATCGACCACGTCGAAGCCATCAAGTCCCGGCATCTGAATATCTAAAAAGGCAACATCCGGTCGTTCCGTGCGGATAAGGCGCACGGCTTCACGGCCATTGCGCGCTTCGCCGACAATCTCCACATCGGCGATTTGCTCAAGGCGGATCCGCAGCCCTCTGAGGGCCAAAGGCTCATCGTCAACCAGGACGCAGCGCAGCACATTTGTCATTGGCCAGCGCCCCGCAGTTCAAATGGCAGCCTCATCGTGATCTCCAAACCGCCTTCTGGCCGGTTGTGCATCTCAAAATGCGTATTGCCGGAGTAGATTTGTTTGAGGCGCTCGCGGGTATTGGCCAGTCCGACGCCGCTGCCATCCTTGGAGGTCGGCATGTCGATATTGGGTAGTCCCGGTCCGGTATCTTGAAGCGTCACTTCCAAGTGCTGTGTGTGCCGACTTGCCTTAAGCGTTATGGTGCCGCCATCAACGCTTGGCGCGATGGCATATTTGATGGCGTTTTCGATCAGTGGCTGGAGGATGAGCGAGGGGACAAGGGCGTCTTTCGTATCATCATCCACGTCAAGGATGATCTGAAGCCGATCTTCAAAGCGGGTTTTTTCAATATCGAGATAAAGGGCGAGGGCGTCGAGCTCTTGCGACAGGGTCACTTTGTCTGTCGGTTGATTGACCAGTGAGTAGCGCAAAAAGGCTGATAGTTGATCGAGCATCTTAGACGCCAGAGCGGATTGATTGTCTAAGATGAGCGTAGAAATCGCGTTTAGGGTATTAAACAGAAAGTGCGGGTTGAGCTGGTAGCGCAGCATGGCCAACTGCGCTTCATGCGCCATTGCGGTAGCCTTCAGGACCCGCAGCGATTCTTCTCGATATTGGACATAATAGCGGATGCCGACATAAAGCCCGACCCATGAGGTGAGGAGGAAGGATTGAATGAAGGCAATGCCTAGATATTCCTGGGGTTTTGGGTTCCAGTCCGGCTCATAGAGCATTGAAAAGAAGAGGGTGTCTACGGCGGAAAAAATGACAGCTGACAAGGCGACCAGAGGCATGGCTGAGCCTAGTATCCAGCCAATTCCATAGCGCCAGACACGTTGCAGCACGAGCCGAATCCCAAGCGTTAAGGCAAAGCCAATGGCGACCGAGCACAAGGCAGGCCAGATGTAGCTGGCCTCTTTGCCGAGCGCTAAGGCGTTGATCCACTTCGTAATGCCGTAGAGCAGCCAGCCGCCGACTTGCAACAGCCAGAACAC
>CALFRH010000645.1 GCA_937919225.1 uncultured Parvularcula sp. | reverse complement strand
TCAAGGATCGCTTTCACCGCCCCAGCCGTGAGAGTCACAGTCATAGCGCGGCGGTCATCCCCGTGCGCGCGCAGAATCCCTGACGCCATCATGCCGATCGCAGCAATCGGCATGGCCGTAACGACGATCCGGAAATAGCGCACGGCAAGATCCAAAGTCTCGCCTTTTGCCCCAATCAGTCCGATCAATGACGGTGCGTAGACCCAACACAGCGTTGCTAAGATACAGGTCGTGACGATGCCAAACACGATAACGCTGGTGGCGATTTTGCGGGCTTCATCGGGTTCGCCCTGCCCTAAGCGTTGTGCGACCAGAGCGCTGGTCGCAATCGTCATCCCGATTGAGACGGAGAAGGTGAAGAACAGAACCGTGCCAGCAAAGCCGACGGCAGCAGCCAGTTCGGCCTCTCCCAACATGGAAATGAAGAGCAGATCAGCAAAATCGACCAAGAAGATCGAGACCAGCCCGATACTCGCCGAAGCTGACATGATAGAGATATGGCGCAGCAGATTGCCTTCTAAAAAGATTGCCTGCTTATTGGCCATGTGCGGTCCCGATCCAAAGGCTTGCGCCTACCTGGTGAAGACGAAGCTCCCTCATATGGGGCCCTTCCTACAAATTGCGACTGTTGATCCACCTGAGTTCGGCGCGATTTCAACACATCCGTCAAGACCCATCGATTCCCGCCGACGCACGGGCTTGACGAACTGGAGTATTGAATCAACTATCCTGATATTGATATCAGGAATGGTCGTCACCGATGAGCCCAACAAAAACGCCCCTGTCGAGCAAAGATCAGATTTGCGAAACCGCGCTCATCGCTTTTGGCCAGTACGGCTATGATGGCGCGAGCGTGTCGAAGATCGCCGCTGACGCTGGCGTGTCACAGCCCAATGTTCACTACCATTTCAAAAGCAAGCGGGCGTTATGGGAAGCCTCGATGCTATATCTTGGTCAATCCATTGAGCAAGATGTCGCCGCCCAACGAAAACTCTATGGCTGGCTGACGCCTTTGGACAAACTGAAAGCGAGCTGCCTTGTCTTGATTGAGGACGCGGCGCGGCGTCCTGTGCTCGGACAAGTGATATTGTCGGAAGGCCAATCGGGCGGCGAACGCTTAGATTGGCTGCTCAGAAACGTGCTCTCGGCCATGTATTATGAGTTAGCCGAAACAATTGAGTCCTGTCTGCAAGACAAGCTCATCCAGCCCTTCGCACCACACCAGCTACTCATGTTTCTGATCGGGGCGGCGGTCACACAGTTTTACGTCTCGCCTCTCGTCTCCGCTGTTGTCGGAGAAGACCCGCGCACGCCGGATAACGGTGCGCTATTCAAAGATATGTATCTCGAAATCCTGCTCGACGGGATCATCCTCAAAAAGGAGACACCTTAAAATGCCACGTCTCAAACAAGCCGGGCCAGGCGAAGGCAGCGCCATGGCGGATCAGGTTTTCAAAATGTTGTTTGGAGACCGCAACCCCATCGAACAGCCGGGCACAGCGACTGGGACGCCTGGCGATTGGTGGACAGTGTTCAACATTGTGCCCGATGCTTTTGATCACACCACGTCTGGGTTCCAATTCTATCGCTCGCCTGAACGTAAGATTGACCCGAAACTTCGCGAACGGGGGCAGATCCGTGCCGGCTATACGGGCGGCTCACAATTTGGCTTTTCGCAGCATTGCAAAGCGAGCCGCGATGTCGGGCTGAGCGAGGAACAAATTGAAGCGATCCCGCATTGGGCAACCGAAACCTGTTTTAGTCCACTAGAGCGGGCAGTTCTGTCTTACACGGATGCGTTGGTGCTGGAACGAGGGCGCGTTCCAAACGGCGTCTTTGAAAAATTGAAAGCCGAACTCTCTGACGAGGAGATCCTCGAGCTGACCTACATTACGTGTACCTATATGATGCACGCTGTGATGAGCCGAGCTTTGCGGCTCGAATATGATGACGTGGAAGACCGGATTGTCGAAGTCCCGGCACCCGACGGTGACGCTCAAGACGTCATGTCCATGGTCGATACAGAGTAAGGAGAACAAACATGTCCTATCACCACCTCGCACTGGCCGCGAAAGACATGAAGGCCATGCACGACTTTTACGAAGGCGTGTTGGGGTTCGAACTCGTCAAAGTCGAAATCGCCCCGATTATGGGCGGCGGTTGGGGAAAACACTTCTTCTATCGCATGGGCGGCGACGATACCAAGTTCATCGCCTTCTGGGAGCTGCATGACGTGCCCGGCCAGGAAGACCACAAGTTTGATCTGAATGAAGCCACCAATCTGCCGCCTGGTACCAACCACCTCTCCTTCCATGCCGAGAGCGCTGAAGAACTCATGATGTGGAAAGACAAATGGAATTCTGCAGGCTTCGATGTCCTGGAGATCGACCACAATTGGTGCCATTCGGTGTACACGAGCGATCCCAATGGCAACATGGTCGAGTTCTGCGCCACCACTGGAACCTTCACCGACGAGGACCGCACCCGCGCCTTGGATGCGCTCTCAGAGACTGAGTTCAAGCCAAGCCCGCCGCCCGCCAAGATCCAACCCTGGCCAAGCAAGGCGGCATAAAGAACGCGCCGCGCTCGTTTCGATAGAGCCAGTGCACACTCTATTAAGCCCGTTCATGGCATAAACACTGCCAAGTGTTCGTACTGAAGGGATTGACGCTCATGCGCATCTTTCTGACATTAGCAGCTGCCATGCTGTTGGCGGCACCCGCCATGGCGACGAAACCAACGCCTGACACATTGCTCGGCGGACCCGACGGATCAGGCGAAACGGCGCCAGCCGCCCCAAGCCTATTCTTGGAAGCCAATACCTATCGCTTTGCTCAGCCCTACCGCACTGAGCGCGGGACAACCGTGGAAGCCTGCGCACATATGTGTAGCTCTGACGGCAATTGTGCCTCCTGGACGCTCACACAGGCAACTTTCCAGATCGGGCCGCGATGTGAGCTGAAAAAAACGCCTGGCACCACAAGTTATCGCCCTGGCGCCGTGTCTGGCCTCTCTCGATCCCTGCAAATGGATCCCGGCCGCGATGCTGTGATGCGCTATCAAGTGGTCGCGCCTGTAAGTCGCCAACCAGAGGCTGTGCCGCTGGAACAGCTGCAACCGTCCCCGGTTCCGCGCACATTTGGCGAACCGCTAGAAATGACCACGCCTGAATTGCTCGGCGAACGTCCGCCTGAGATTACCGCGGTCATCGTCGCAGAGCCGCGCCTATCGCGGCGCCGGCGCCAAGCACCAAGCCTGAGGCGCTGACCGAAATCGCAGAGGCCCCCGCCGCAATCGATGAGCCAATCAAAGTCGCCGTGCCTGCGCCAGTCGCGTTTGAAGCACCGACCCATTTGGCAACGGTTGAAACGCCGACGCCCGCTCCGGTGAAGGCCGACGCAGTCACCCAGCTCACAGCTCCGCCCGCTCCTCAAGCGGTCAGTGCGCCAGATCAGCCTGTCACCACACTCAAAGAGATCGGAAGAGCGTCGAGTATGGAAAGAAATTATAAAAAAGAAATAAACATAAAATTTA
>CALFRH010000644.1 GCA_937919225.1 uncultured Parvularcula sp. | reverse complement strand
GCGGCGGCCCTGATTTGGTCAAACTCATTCTTTCTACCATCGAGACGGTGGATATATTTGATGGTGATCATTTCGAGCGGGAGGCGGAGGTGACGGGCGAGACCCGTCGCCTTTACTTTGACGATAATGGGCGTGTGGTGATCCCAAAAGAGTTGCGGGACCATGCGGGGCTTGAGGGAGAGGTGGTCTTCCAAGGGCGAGGACCGCATTTTGTCATGACAAAACCCGCAAAGGTCCAATCGCTGCGGGATCGCGCCCGGGCGCTCACGGAAGAACAAAAGCAGACAATCAAAGCGCGAAGTGCACCGTCCTTCTTATCGAAGGGGGAGGGCGGATGACCGTGGCGGAGAAGCATGTTCCTGTCCTTTTGAGTGAGGTGATGGCCGCGGCTGAGCCGGGTCCGGGCCAGCGGGTCGTCGACCTGACCTTTGGGGCAGGGGGGTACACGGACGCTTTTTTAAAGGCGGGGGCCCATGTTGTGGCCTTTGACCGCGACCCTAGCGCGATAGCGGCGGGGAAGGTCCGGTTTGCGGCGGCGGGTGATCAGCTGACCCTCATCGAGGCCCCTTTTGACCAGCTGGAGGCCCGGCTGTCAGACAGCGGTATCGCCGAAGTTGATGCCGTTGTGGGCGATTTTGGTGTCTCGTCAATGCAGCTGGACGAAGCGGCCCGCGGCTTTTCATTTATGGCTGACGGGCCCTTGGATATGCGCATGGGCGCAGGGCGGTCTGCGGCCGATTTGCTGGATGAAGTGGAAGAGTCGGATCTTGCCGACATTCTCTATCAGTATGGTGAGGAGCGGCAGTCCCGTCGCCTCGCCCGACGCATTCTGTCTGCCCATCAAGAGTCGCCTCTCAAGACCACGGGCGCGCTTGCCGCTATTGCAGAGGAGACGCTTGGAAAGGCAAGCAAGACCCATCCTGCCACACGGCTGTTCCAGGCACTGCGGATTTTTGTCAATGATGAGCTTGGCCAAATCCTTCGTGTTCTGATGGCGGCGGAGCGCCTGTTAAAGGCCGGTGGTCGCCTGGTGGCGGTGAGCTTTCATTCCCTTGAAGATCGTCTTGTAAAACGCTTTTTTTCGGCCGCAAGTGGGAAGGGCGGCGCTGTGTCTCGCCATTTGCCTGCGATTGGGGGGCCTGAGCCTAGCTTCAGCCTACCCGTCAAGCCTCAGCGGGCGGGCGAGCAGGAGGTGGCATCCAACCCTCGGGCCCGTTCGGCCACGGTGCGTTCTGCGGTGCGAACCGCGGCCCAGCCTCTTGAGTGGACGCGGGAGCGTCTTCGTGGCCTTGGTCTACCGCCTCTTGTTTTATCCCCCTACCAACAGTCTTGGAGTACCCTTTCGTGAAGATCATTCCCTTTGTCTTAACAGGCCTTTTGGCGCTCGCCGCTGCTGGACGCTTCCATGCTGAGGCGGAGGTGCGTGGTCAACGGGTTGCTTTGTCTGCGGTGGCCGAAGAAAAGCGGGAGGTGGAGGCCGACATTGAACGTGTGCGGCTTGAGGTGGAGGTGCTTGAATCTGCAGGTCGCCTCAGTGAGTTAAACGCTGATCATCTGACCCTGCGTGCGGTGCGAGCGGGGCAATTGGTGGGCGATCACGAGGTTGCGGGTGTCATTGGTCTTAAAGCACCCGAACGGCCCGCGGTGGTCCCTGTGGATACGGATGTTATCGGCAATACGATTGGCATGCTGGATCCGACGCTTCTCGAAACGGGAGGTCGCGAGTAAAAATGGAGGGCTTGCGCCAATCCGTTCGTGTTAAGACTGTCTTTGACGATGGGCATCGGTCTCCTCAAAAAGAAGAGAGCGTGCCGAAGGTCCGAGGCGATCTAAGGCTTTATATGTGTGCGGCGCTTTTCGGCGCCGCCTTTGCCGTATTGGCGGGGCGACTTGCCTATGTCTCCTTCGGGATGGAGGAGGAGATCCGCCTCATCCGCGCTGAAACCCAGGTGCCATCGCGGCCAGATGTGCTTGATCGACAGGGGCGAACCTTAGCGATGAACCGCACCGGCGAGGGGCTTGCGGTGGATGGTCGTGACGTATGGGACGTGGACGAGGTGGTGGATGCGTTGAGCGCCATGTTCCCGTCCATCGATGTGGAGCGCATTCACCGTCGCCTCAGCGACAAGAAATATGCGCTGGTTCTGAATAAAATCACCGCGGAGGAGCGGCGGGCGGTGATTTCCCTTGGGCTTCCAGGGCTTCGCTTCCCAGAAACCACCATTCGCGCTTATCCGCAGAAAGATCTCGCTGCCCATGTGGTGGGGTACACGATTCCGGGTCGCGGCGGTGTGGTGGGCACAGAGAAAATCATCGATGATAGCCGGTTGGCGGCGGAGGAGCCGGTGACCCTTGCCCTCGATATTGTTGCCCAACAGGTGCTCGAAGATGAGTTGGCGGCCGGTATCAAAAAATTCTCCGCCAAGGCGGGGTGGGGGGTCCTGCTCCATGCTAAAACGGGCGAGGTGCGGGCATTGGCCAGCCTGCCGGACTTTAACCCCAACCGTCCGGGGGCGGCGGCCCAAGGCGCGTGGCGAAACCGCGCGATGGCGGACACCTATGAATTAGGATCGGCATTCAAAGCGATCACCGCAGCCGCTGCGATTGAGGAGGGGGTGGTCACCATTTCGGAGACCTTTGACGTTTCAAAGTCGATTGAGGTGGGGGGGTGGCCGATTGACGACTATTCTCGGAAATACCGTCCTCTGACGGTTTCAGAAGTGGTGCAATATTCCTCCAATATAGGCTCAGTGCGCATGGCTCAGCGGTTGGGTGCAGAGCGGTTCAAGGCGACCCTTGACCGGTTGGGTCTCAGCACGCGGCTTGAAACCGACTTGCCCGAGGGGCGGACGCCGACCCTGTCAGATACGTGGCGTGCATCGGAGTTGGCGTCGTCAGCCTATGGACACGGTATTGCCGTAACCCCCTTGCAACTGGCAGCCAGCTTTGCCGCAGTGGTGAACGGTGGCACCTATCGGGTGCCGCATTTTGTAAAGGGGGAGGGGCACGCTATTTCTCGCGCCTTCTCTGATCAGACAAGTGCGCGCATGCGGATTATTTTGCGCAAATCTGTGACCGAGGGTACAGGCCGCAATGCTGAGGCGGCGGGCTATTACACGATTGGCAAGACCGCGACGGCGGATAAGCCGGGGCGCGGCGGCTACGATGATGATGGCGAGCTTATCTCGAGCTTCATCGGCGCCTTTCCCGGCTATGATCCTGAATATGTTTTGCTCATCTCTCTCGATGAACCCCAGGGGATTGCCGCCACCAACGGGTTTGCCACGGCGGGCCATGTGGCCGCCCCTGTGTTCCGCCGGGTGGTGGAGCGGGTGGCGCCGGCCTTGGGTCTGATGCCAGTGGGTGACGATGTTGCCTTTGACGGTTTCATGGGACTGCGGAAGGAAATGGCTGACGACCCCAAGATCGAACTTGATGCCTTGGCGACCCCTTGGTGGAGACGGCGTACTGATGAAACTCACCGACCTTTCCTCCCTAGCGCGTCGCTTGCCCCCGTTGGAGATTACGGGGGTGACTGCTGACTCGCGGATGGTGAAGCCGGGCTTCCTTTTTGCGGCGCTGCCTGGAACGCAAGTGGATGGTCGCCGCTTTATTCCGCAGGCCATCGAAGCGGGCGCCGTCGCGGTACTCGCAGTGCCGGGCACCCAAGCAGATGTGCCAGTTATTGAAAGCGAAGAACCGCGCCAGACCCTTGCCCTCATCGCGATGCAGTTCCACGTCGGCCAACCGCAATTTGTGGCGGGCATCACAGGCACCAATGGAAAAACGTCCGTCGCCCGCTTTGTGGGTCAACTTTGGACGGCGCTCGGCCAAAAGGCAGGCACCCTTGGGACGCTGGGGGCTTTTGCACCGGGGTTTGAATATGCCCTCAGGCACACAACGCCGGACCCGGTAGAAATTCATCAGGTTTTGGCGTCGATGAAAAAGGTTGGCACAACCCATTTGGCGATGGAGGTCTCCTCCCACGGCCTGTCCCAATACCGGGCGGACGGGGTGCAGTTCAGCTATGGCGCGTTCACGAATATCACCCAGGATCATTTGGATTATCATCCGGACTTTGATGATTATTTCAACGCCAAGATGCGTCTGTTCACGGAGTTGGTGCCGAAGGGCGCGCCGGTTGTGATCAATGCTGATGGGCCGGGGTCGGATCGGGCCATCAAGGTTGTCAAAAAGGCCGGTCGTGAGGTCTTCACCGTTGGTCGAGCCGGCCATGACCTGGTGATGGAGGATCTGAAGGCCATCCCAACGGGCCTTCATGCGGTGATCCGCCATGATGGCGGGACTAAAGAGATTGACCTACCCCTTATTGGCGCGTTTCAGGCGGATAATGCGCTGGTCGCAGCGGGCCTTGCCATTGTCAGCGGGTTATCGGCTGACCGCGTGCTAGACGCTTTGGGGGGATTAAGCGCTGCCCCTGGGCGCATGCAAAAGGCAGGGGTGCGGACATTTGCGGGCGGGGGTGAGGCCACGGCCTATGTGGATTATGCCCATACTCCGGCGGCTATTGAAACAGCTCTTAAGGCCATTGCGCCTCATACCCATGGAGAGATCCATATCGTTTTCGGCGCCGGCGGCGACCGTGACCGGGGCAAGCGACCCTTAATGGCAGAGGCCGCCGCTGCGGGGGCGGGCCATGTGGTGGTAACAGATGATAATCCGCGGGGAGAGGATGCGGCCCTCATCCGTAAAGAGGTGATGGTCGGCGCTCCCAACGCCATCGAAGTGGGTGGCCGTGAGGATGCTATTGCTGCCGCTGTCGCTCAGCTTAAGCCGGGTGATGTCCTGTTGGTCGCGGGGAAGGGCCATGAACAGGGGCAGACAATAGACGGGATCACCTATCCATTTGATGATGTGTCCATCACGGAAAATCATATGCGAAAGGCGTCAGTATCATGAGTGTATTGACGTCTCCTCTTTGGAGTGCCCTGGAAGCCGCCGCTGCGACCGGCGGAACCCTTCATGGGGGGGATGATTGGGCCGCTAGCGGGATCAGTATCGACACGCGCGCCCTTGCGCCCGGGGATCTGTTCGTCGCCCTTAAAGACGTTCGTGATGGGCATGACTTTTTAGGCGCGGCTGCGAAAGCAGGGGCGAGTGCGGCTCTTGTTTCTCGGGTGCCAGATGATGCGCCTAAGACGCTTGCCCTTCTTGGGGTGACTGAACCTCTTAAGGGGCTTGAAGCTCTTGGCATCGTGGCGCGGGAACGGCATTTCGGCAAACTGATTGCAGTGACCGGTAGCGCGGGGAAAACCAGCACGAAAGAGATGCTGCGCACGGCTCTTGGCGCAACCGGGTCGGTTCATGCCGCGATGAAGAGCTTTAACAACCATATTGGTGTTCCTGTTTCGCTGGCTAGTCTTCCGTCTACTGCGGATTTTGGTGTTTTCGAGGTCGGTATGAACCATCCGGGGGAGATTGCGCCGCTGGCCGCCCTTGTGCGGCCCCATGCCTCCATTATCACCACAGTGGCGGCGGCCCATCTTGAAGCTTTTGACTCAATGGAGGGCATTGCGGCGGAGAAAGCGCAGATCATGACGGGCCTGCGCCCCGGCGGGGCGGCTGTCTTACCCGCTGATAATCCGCACTATTCTTTTTTGCGGGCCGAGGCTGAGCGGTTTGGTGTGACCACCATCGTTCCCTTCGGGCAAAACGCCAGCGCTACGGATGGTGTGCACCTCACCAGCTATACCCCAGAGGAGGGCGGTGCGACGGTTGACGGCACAGCTTTCGGTCAGTCCTTTTCGTTTAAGCTCAACGTAGCAGGTAAACACCACGCCCTTAACGCGATGGCGGTCATCGGTGCGGCCCTTAATGTGGGCGCCCCTCTCGACCAGACGCTCAAAGGCCTTGAAGCGTTCACGGTGGGCGAAGGGCGCGGCGCCACCCAAGAGGTGACGATTGGGGGGAAGCGTCTACGGATTATTGATGAAAGCTATAATGCCAATCCCGCCTCCATGGCGGCTTCTTTGGCGGTCCTGGCAAATACGGAAACGGGACCCGGCGGGCGTCGGGTCGCGGTTCTCGGTGAGATGAAAGAACTTGGGCCCACGGCCCCCGACCTGCATGAAGGCTTATTGACCCCTGTCTGCGAGGCGGGCGTAAACCGACTATTCCTGTCTGGTGAGGGCATGACACCGCTCGCCAGGGTTTTGCCGCCGACTATCGAATGGGACCATGAGAGGAGTGCAGATCTTCTCCTCTCAGCCTTACAGGCCAATCTACAGGATGGCGATGTTGTGTTGTTTAAAGGATCGAATGCGTCAGGGGTGGGCGGTTTGCTTGCCGCGTTCCTGGCCAAAGCGAACGAGGCGGGTTAGCGGGCGATTATGTTGTATCATCTCTTCACTGCATTGGCCGAAGACGTCAGTTTTTTTAACGTCTTTAGCTACATCACCACCCGCGCCGGGGCCGCGATCCTCACGGCCCTTCTCATTTCCTTTTTCCTTGGGCCCCCGCTCATCAGCTGGATGCGTGTAAAACAGGGGAAAGGCCAACCGATTAGAGAAGATGGCCCCCAAAGTCATATCGTTGAAAAGGCGGGGACACCCACAATGGGGGGCGTACTGATCCTCGTTAGCCTCGTGGCTGCGACGCTGCTTTGGGCACCGCTTAACAACCCCTATGTCTGGGTTGTCATGGGGGTGACGTTAGGCTTTGGGTTGCTCGGCTTTGTCGATGATTACCTCAAGGTGACCAAGCAAAATACCAAGGGCGTTGTCGGATCATTTAAACTCCTCTTCCAATTTGCGATTGCATTCATTGCCGCGGCAGTCTGCATCGCCGTGATCCGTTCGACCGAGGGGGTGGATCAATCCATCGCGACCGGTGTGCCGCTCCCATTCTTCAAAGATCTTTTGCTTCCCTTAGGGATTCTTATCTTTCCATTTGCAGCGTTTGTGATCGTGGGCTCATCTAATGCGGTGAACATGACCGATGGGCTTGATGGCCTTGCCAGCGTCCCGGTGATGATCGCGGCGGCCAGCTTTATGCTGATTGTCTATCTTGTGGGCCGGGCTGACTATACCGCTTACCTCGGGATTGTGTATGTGCCGGGCGTTGGGGAGCTTGCCATTATCTGTGGTGCCATCGTTGGCGCGGGCCTCGGCTTCCTGTGGTTCAACGCACCGCCTGCGATGATTTTTATGGGGGACACGGGGTCGCTGTCCCTTGGCGGTGCGCTTGGCGCGATTGCGGTAGCCGCAAAGCATGAGGTGGTCCTCGCCATTATTGGCGGTTTGTTCGTTTTTGAGGCGATGTCGGTGATGATCCAAATTGCCTCCTTTAAATTGACGGGCAAACGGGTGTTTAAAATGGC
>CALFRH010000643.1 GCA_937919225.1 uncultured Parvularcula sp. | reverse complement strand
CCACCGCGGGCGCCCACCGCCTCAGCCACGGCCAGCGCATCAGCCCCCTCGGGCGCGCCATAAACCGTGAGCGGTTCCTCGCGGGCCCATGCCACCTTGGACGAGAGAATGGGAGTGGCAGAAACGATGGCCATGGGGCGCCCTCACAGAGAAATAAACAACGAAATCAAACAACGCAAAAAGGCGCGACAGGCCTTTTGCCCATCACGCGATCGGACGCTGGAGGTAGCTTTCTAGAAGGCGGCTGACAAGCGGCGATCGCTTGTCGTGTTTGGATAAATCCTAAATTCAACAAGGGGCATCGCGGGCCTCCCGGAAAACGCTCGGGGTTCGCCGGGATGATAGCCATCAGAGTTTCTTCGTGATCCACATCCGCAAGTTTGTGTCATCCGTCGCGTCAGTTACCCCGAAGAGGACGCTGGTTAAAACACTCCATCCGCTACCGGACGACCATGTCATGACCGGACCAATCTGGTGGCGCTGATCATCGAAATCGTTGAAGCCGTCCGTTGAACCATAACGGTTGAACATCTCAACACCCAGGCGCGTCTGGCTCGACGTCTTATAGGTGAGGTTCCCGCGGGTCTGGACGAAGATGCCGTCGCGCGTATTACTGCCGAAATCCACCGCCGACAGAATAATCGCTCTCGCTCGCCACTGATCGGACAGTTCAACCTGGTTGGCGAAATTCACGCTGACAAACCCCGGGCGATCTTCATCCCGGACCCGAACATCCAAGCGCAGAGCCCGTTTCCAATCGCTCGTCGCTGGGGCCAACTGCCACAACAATTCTCCCTGGACGTAATCAAAGTCCACATCATTATTCTCGCGGTCTCGCAATTGGCCGACCACTCGCCAGCGCAAATTGTCGGTGAGCGGCGCCTGATAGTGAAGCCGATGGGTGAGCGCTCCGCTATCGGGATCAAGGGCGATCCGATATTGGGTAGACCGCTCGCCCGGCTTCACAACCGAGCCAAACACGTTGCTATTGCTTTGGGCGAAAGCGGGCGCCGCAGAAACGATCAGGACCCCTATCATTGCCGATAGACAAGAACGCAAAGTCATAGCCTCCTTATTCCTAATGAAGTGACGACCAACCGGCCGAATGATTGGGTCTATTGATCAGAGGAGGGAGTATTATGCCCATTCGTCCACAATTTGCGGGCGGCAGAGATGTCATGAGAGGACACCCCGGTCATTCGTCCCTCCACAAAATCGAGACCCGTTACAATCCACTGGGCGATATCCGGCTGATGCAATTGGTAGAAATGGTGCCGTCCCTCTCGCCGCTCCTGCACAACGCGATGGGCACGAAGGAGGCTTAGATGCTGAGATACCCGCGGCGCGGGCAAACCGAGGGTCGCAGCAAGACCATTCACGTCTCTTTCACCGGCGCGAAGCTCTTCAATCATGCGTATACGGTCAGGGTGCGCTAAGATCTTGAAGATTTCGGCCAGCTCTTTGGCGACGGGCAGTCGGCTTGGCATCTACATCTCTCCTTCACCGTCCCACAACGGATATATTTCCCCGAAATCATGAATTCTTATAATTATAAATACATATACCTTCAAATTCATGAAGATGTCAATTACAATCCATATAGCATCGGGTGTTCTGATTGAATGAGCCCGATGCTATCGAATCTTTGTTTTTTGCGCGTGAGCCAACTTTCTCCGGCCAAATGTGATTGCCCGGCGCGCTAATGGGAACCGAGAGCCAATGGCCCCCGTCACAACTTGAAGTACAGAAAAGGGCGCCCCCCTGGCGCCCCTCAAGCCCCTCCCACGGGGCTCTGTCGAAACGGCTCCCTCTCCCGCACAAACGACCTTCCGGCCAATTTTCGTTTCGACAATTAACTTTATGGCGACAAGCTTAACTTGGCAATGAGAAATAACTCAATCATGGCGCTTTTCTGCACCCTATGGCCATTTACCCACACACTATTGGCAAGTTGGGCACCTATGACCCGTTGATCACCGCCGAGACATCAAAGGCTTTCAGCTGTTCAAGCACGGGGCCGCGATAATTCTCCGGCTCTGGCGCGCGGCCAACCACCCAGGCATAGAGATCCTGGTCCGGCACATCGAGAAGACGAGAGAATTCCGCCTCCTCAGCATCGGTCATATCCGCCAGGCGACTTGCGGCAAAATGGCCAAAGACCAGATCCGCCTCTTTGAACCCCCGATGATTAGCGCGGTACAGGAGGCGTTTACGGGTGGGTGAAAGATTTTCTGACATGGACTTTACTATATCGCGCTTGCGCCGCGCGTCGAATGCCTCACATGGAGATGACGCTAGAAGACCGCGAGGCGTCTCGTCGCAGGGACGCTTCCTGTTGCCCCTGCACAGCCCCTTGTCTGCCTGAAATGGGCCCGCCATAAGCCCGCCAATGATATTTCGGAGTTTCTGAATGACTTACGTCGTCACCGACGCGTGCATCATGTGCAAATACACCGACTGCGTCGAAGTCTGCCCGGTGGATTGCTTTTATGAGGGTGAGAACTTCCTCGCCATTAAGCCGGATGAGTGCATCGACTGCGGGGTTTGCGAACCCGAATGTCCAGTGGAGGCGATTAAACCCGATACCGAGGACCCCGACGGGAAATGGACCGAACTTAACGCCAAGTATGCCGAGGCGTGGCCAAATATTACGCAAGCCAAGGCCCCCATGCCCGAGGCGGATAAGTTTGCCGAGGTCGACAACAAGCTGCAGACCCACTTCAGCGAAAACCCTGGCGAAGGCGACTAAGGCCCCCATTTTTCCCGCATGAGGCGAGGATTAACGCTTTTACAACAAATGGCGGCGGGGCCTGCTGGCATTTCGTGGAATTTTGTGCTATATATAGTGAGAAGCGGGGCTGATGGCCCCTTTATTTCGGGTTGGAGGCCGCCCATGGGCGGTCTTTTTATTTACCCTCCCTCAGGGCCCTTTTTTGGACCCCAACGGCATAACGCGCGGAAGGGCACCCTCGCGCGGCAAGGAAAGGACTGGCCATGACAGACGCCAACTCCTCAGCAACGAAAAAAACAACCACCAAAACCGCTCCAAAGAAAAAGGCCACAAAGGCCACCCCCAAGAAAGCGGCAACAAAAACCACCACCGCCCGCAGCACCACAAAGGCACGGACGGCGGCGAAGAAAACGACAGCCTCTCGCACGGCAACCAAGAAGGCCGCGGCAGCGAAAACCGCTACCAAGGCAAAACCAACGGCCAAAAAGGCCACCCCTCAACCCTCTCCCCCCTCTAAAGCGAAAAAAGCAAGCGAGAAGAAACCCTTGAAGACTGCGACAAAGTCAGTTCCCGCGAACGCGGTCCCAGCCAAAGCCTCTAAAGAAAACGCCGCCCCCGCGGAGGAAGATAAGCCAAAAATCGCGCCCGCGCCGATGCGCCCCGCCCTGCGGGTTGCAAAACGCGCAGAAGCCCGTCGCGATAAAAACCAAACCTTTAAAGTCAATACACAAATTATTTATCCCGCACACGGCGTCGGCTACATCACCGCCGTTGAGAAGCAGTCAATCGCGGACATTGAAGTTGAACTGTTCGTCATCGACTTTGAGCACGAGAAAATGAAGCTCCGTGTCCCCGTGGCAAAGGCCGCAGCGTCAGGCATGCGCAACCTGTCGACGAATGATCAAATGGCAGAAGCCCTTAAACTGCTTGAAGGTAACGCGCGGGTGAAGCGCACCATGTGGTCCCGCCGGGCGCAAGAGTATGAGGCGAAGATCAACTCCGGTGATCTGACCTCCGTGGCCGAAGTGGTGCGGGACCTTTTCCGTGCCGACGATCAGCCTGAGCAAAGCTATTCAGAACGCCAATTGTTTGAACAAGCGCGTGAGCGATTGGGCCGCGAAGTCGCCGCTTTACGTAAATTCTCGCTTGAGGATGCCATCAAGGAAATCCACAAGCACCTGGACCTGAAAGAACCTGTGGCCGTCGCCAGCTAACGCTGGCACCACGCCCATTGATGGGTGCCTTTGAAGGCGGCAGTGGTAAGACCACAGTCGCCTTTTTTCTTGCATGAGGATCTGATGTTTCAAAGCTTCACCCCCGCCGCTGACAAAAGCTACGCTGGCGCCCATCTGCCACCCCTTCGCAGTGTGTTGGCCGCCCAGGGGCTTGATGGGTTTTTGGTACCCCACGACGACGAGTATCTTAACGAATATCTGCCCGCCTATGCCGAGCGTTTGATGTGGGTATCAGGCTTTTCGGGGTCAGCTGGATCAGCCATTATCCTTAAAGATAAGGCCGCGGTCTTTTCCGATGGGCGGTACACGATACAATTGAAAGCGGAAGTCGATACTGCCTATTTCACGCTACACAATAGTGAGACAGAGAAACCTGCCGACTGGCTGTCGGACCATGCCGCAAACGACATGGTCGTCGGATATGATCCGCTTCTTTTTTCTGAAGCCGGGCTTGCCCCCTATTTGGCGGCAGCAAAGAAGGCGGGCTTTACCCTCCGCCCCTGCCGACCAAACCCGATTGACAAAGCGTGGACGGATCAACCATCACCGCCGATGGCCCCCATTGTGCCTCATCCGCTTGAATTTGCGGGAGAGACTTCTACCGACAAGCGGGCGCGCCTTGCCAAAACCCTACGGGAGCAAAGGGCTGATGCAGCGCTTCTGACCGCGCCGCCGTCGCTTGCTTGGCTATTTAACATCCGTGGACGTGACGTCCACGCCACCCCCCTGCCCCTGGGGCGTGCTCTCCTCATGGCCGATGGGACAGCTCACCTGTTCGTCGCAACGGCAAAGGTGAGCGAGGAACTGGCAGATCATCTAGGCCCAGACATTGAACTCCGCGAAGAAACAGAGATCGAAGAGGCACTTAAGGCATTAGGGACAGCGAATAAGACCGTCCTCATTGATCCCGCCCTCACGCCGCTTCTTTACGCCACCCAGCTGGCCGAAGCGGGCGCTACTCTGCTGAAGGCACCTGACCCTTGCGCCCTGCCTCGCGCAACAAAAAACAGTGTCGAGCGAGAGGGGGCACGCACAGCGCACGCCAGAGATGGGGTGGCCGTTGCCCGGTTCCTGCACTGGCTGGCGGTGAACGGCACCAGCGGTACAAACACCGAGATCAGTGCAGCGCAGCAGCTTGAAACCTTCCGTCGTGAAACCAACGCCCTAGAAGACATTAGCTTTGACACCATCTCAGGCTCAGGCGGAAATGGGGCCATCGTCCATTACCGGGTCACCACCGACACGGATCAACCTTTGGTACAAGATAGCCTTTTCCTTGTGGATTCAGGCGGTCAGTACAAGGATGGTACAACCGATATTACGCGAACCATCGCTGTTGGCACCCCATCTGAAGAGATGCGCCGCCACTATACCCTCGTTTTAAAGGGGCATATCGCCCTTGCCACCGCCCGCTTTCCCGCTGGTACGGCGGGGCTTCAACTCGACGCCCTGGCCCGGCGCCCTCTGTGGGAGGCGGGGCTCGACTATGGCCACGGCACAGGCCACGGCGTGGGCAGCTATCTGGGGGTGCATGAGGGGCCGCAGAACATCTCCAAACGCCCCATCCACCAGGCATTGATGCCGGGGATGATTTGCTCCAACGAGCCGGGCTATTATGTCGAAGGGGCGTACGGTATACGCATCGAAAACCTCATTATCGTCACCGAAGAAGAGACCGTCGACGGCGGCGCCACGCCGATGATGGGGTTCGAGACCATCACCCTCGCCCCTTTCGACCGTAAGCTGATTGATAAAGGCTTGCTGACCGAAGGGGAAGTCAACTGGGTGGATAGCTATCACATGCGCGTCAAGCAGGCTTTATTGTCGCAGCTTGCCTCTGAAACGGCTCAATGGCTTGCCGAGGCGACAGCACCCTTGTAGCTGTCCCGCTCTAGTTTCGACAGTATCGACGACCCCCAGTAGTACCCATGACGAATCCCCCCTCTTCCGATCAACCCAAAATGACCGGCCCTGGTACCCTTGCCAGCACGACCCTAAAACTGCGCGCGTTTGAGCGTTTCCCTATCGCGTTTGTGCTCACCAACCCTAATATTGAGGACAATCCGATCGTTTACGTGAACCGTGCGTTCGAAAATCTCACAGGCTATTCAACAGATGCCGCCGTGGGACGGAACTGTCGGTTCCTCCAGGGTGAGAACACGGACGACGCCGACACCGACTATATTCGGGAGCAAGTGGCCGCACGGGAACCAGCCGAGTGCACCCTTCTCAACTATCGCGCTGACGGGACGTCGTTTTACAACCGCTTACGGATTGAACCCATTTTCGACGAAGATGGCACCCTCACCTGCTTTCTTGGCCTGCAACAACGGGTGGACGCCGTTAGCCCCCTGCCCGATAAAATCTCAACCCAATTGAAAGAGGTCCAGCACCGGGTCAAAAACCACCTGCAAATGATCGTTTCGATGATCCGCCTACAATCGGAACGGGTGCAGGACGCGGCGGGTGAAAACTACCAGGCCTTGGCCCACAGGGTAGAAACCCTTCAACTTCTTTATCAGGAAATGGGTGACGGCGCCGCGGCCAGCCCCCTGTCGACGATCCCCATGGGCGCCTATGTGTCCCGTATCGCATCGGCGATTGGGCATTTAGAGGGGCGAGAAAATGTTCGGTTGAACATCCGGACAGAACCTTTTGACGTTTCCGTGGATACGGCCGCGCGGGTCGGCCTCGTTGCTTCTGAAGTTATCACCAACGCATTCCAGCATGCCTTTGCCGATCATCGAGCGGGCCTTGTGGAAGTGAGCCTCAAACATCTCTCCCACGGTGTCATGCGCCTTGAGGTGATGGATGATGGGATAGGCATGACACCTGGTAATCAGTGGCCGGAGAACACAAATTCTATGGGGGGGTCCATCGTCAAGACCCTTGTCGATGGGATTAACGCCAAATTGACTGTCACCCAAGGCATCACGGGTACCTCTGTCATCATCGACATTCCGTTTTCCGGCGAGACCAATTCCGAGGCGAATTAATCCGCCACGAGAGCGAGCCACTCCTCCTCAGTCATGGTCTGCACCCCGAGGTCCGCGGCTTTCTTCAATTTTGATCCCGCGCCGGGACCGGCGATGAGGATATCGGTTTTGCCCGAGACGGCGCTGGCGACCTTCGCCCCAAGGGCGGTGGCGCGGGCCTTCGCCTCATCCCGGGTCATCTGCTCAAGTTTGCCTGTAAAGACAACCGTTTTACCGGCCACGGGGCTTTCACTGGCCACAGCCTCCACCTGAGTGGGCGTCAGGTGCGCCAAAAGCCGATCGACCGCCGCGCCATTCCTCTCCTCACGGAAAAACTCAGCCATGGCGTCGGCAACCGTTTCGCCAATACCATCAATGTTCACAAGGTCGTCGCGCACCGCCTCATCCCCGTTGGCAAGGGCGCGGCCCAACTCGACCACCCGTTCCGCGGTTTCAAATCGCTGCGCCAACAGCCGAGCGGTCACCTCCCCCACATGGCGGATACCAAGGCCAAAAAGGGCCCGATCCACACTGCGGGATCGCGCGGTTTCAATAGCGGCGAATAGATTGTCCAAGGACTTTTGATTGGTGACCTCCGCCGTCCACCGTGCCGGTTTCGACTTTGTCGGTGCCAACCGCTTATAACTGTTCAGATCTGACGTGCCGGGAACGTTAAAGACGCCATCCTTATGCCGTGCCTCCAGCGTAAAGATATCGGCTGGCTCCCGGATCATATGCCGCCCGAAAAAGTCCTCAATCTGGCGCATGCCAAGCCCATCAATATCCATCGCCTTGCGCGATACAAAATGCTTCAGGCGCTCCACCCCTTGGGCAGGACAGATCAGGCCACCCGTGCATCGGCGCACCACGTCCCGTTCACCGGTACGGGGGTTCACCTCCCGCACCGCCGCGGACCCGCAAGCCGGACACCGCTCCGGGAAGGCAAAAGGCTTTGCGCTCTTGGGCCGTTTTTCTGTCACAACACTGAGGACTTGGGGAATAACGTCGCCTGCACGCTGAATGACAACCGTGTCCCCCTCACGGACATCAAGGCGTTCAATTTCGTCCTGATTATGAAGAGTTGCATTCGAGACGACCACACCGCCCACGGTCACAGGATGCAGGCGCGCCGTAGGGGTCATCGCGCCGGTACGCCCCACCTGTATATCAATACGCTCAAGGATGGTTTGCGCCTTCTCAGCGGAGAATTTGTGCGCCACCGCCCAACGGGGGGCGCGGGTCACAATGCCAAGGCGCGACTGCCAATCAAGCCGGTCAACCTTGTAGACCACGCCGTCGATATCATAATCGAGGCTCGCCCGCTGCGCCTCAATCTTTTGATAGTGAGCAAGCACATCGCCTACTGTTTCCGCGCGCATCATCAGCGGATTGATGGAGAAGCCCATTTTTTCGAAGCGCTGCACCGCCTCCCACTGGGTCTCCGCCAGAGGGGCGGACAGCTCGCCCCAGGCATAGGCGAAGAACCGTAAGGGCCGTTTGGCGGTCTCGCCCGCATCCTTATGCCGGATAGATCCGGCAGCTGAGTTCCTCGTATTTGCGAAAACCTTCTCCCCCCTCGCGGCCAGCTCCGCATTCATTCTGGCAAAGTCCTCTTTGCCCAAATAAACCTCACCGCGCACTTCCATAATATCGGGCGCGCCCTTCACCGTGTGGGGAATATCAGCGATGGTTTTGAGATTGGCGGTGATATCCTCCCCCACCGTACCATCGCCGCGGGTAGTCCCCTGGACCAGCTTTCCCTTCTCATAGCGAAGGTTCGCGGACAGGCCGTCGATCTTCGGCTCCGCGGTGAGGGCCACCCCATCATCTTCCCCAAGGCCGAGAAACCGTTTCACCCGGGTTTCGAACTCAGTCACATCTTCGCCTGAAAATGCATTATCGAGGGACAGCATGGGCGCGGCGTGCCGGACCTTTTTAAACCGGCCGGTGGGGGCCGCCCCCACCTTATCAGATGGGCTATCCGCGCGTTTGAGCGCAGGGAAGCGCCCCTCTATTTCCTTATTCCGTTGGCGGAGAGCGTCATAGTCCGCATCGGACATAAGGGGCTGCGCCTCCTCATAGGCCGCATCAGCCGCCGCCATCTGGGTCGCAAGACGGCTTAGCTCCTTCGCCGCCTCCTTTTCAGTGAGGTTAGCAACAAGCTTTTCATCGGTACTCATGCAGCGGTCCGTTTTGTCTTTCTGGTCTTTTTGGGTTTCGGCGCTTTGCCCCCCTCCCCTTTGAGAAGGGTGTGCGCCGCCGCCCGCGCGGCCTCCGTCACCTCTTCCCCCGACAGCATGCGGGCAATTTCCTCCGTCCGCGCCTCATCATCAAGCGGCGTGACAGAGGTGGTGACAGCCTTTTTCCCCGATTTCGCCACTCGCCAATGTACCTTTGCTCGTGCCGCCACCTGGGGGCTATGGGTGACGACCAGCACCTGGCCATCGGCAGCAATCTTGGACAACCGATCCCCCACCGCGGCGGCAACCGCCCCGCCGACGCCTGCGTCCACCTCATCAAAAATGATCACCGCCTTGCCGTCGCGCGCCACCAGCACCGCCTTTAACGCTAAGACAAACCGCGACAGCTCACCGCCCGAGGCAATCGCCGTCAACGGCCCCAGGGGGGTACCGGGATTAGTGGAGACCTGAAACGAAACGCCGTCAAAACCATCCGGACCCGGCTCGTCAGGGCGCGGAGCGACAGCCGCCCGGAAAACAGCACGCCCTAATTTAAGGGGCGTGAGTTCTTTCTTCACCGCAGCATCTAGTTTTTGAGCTGCAAGCCGTCGCCGCTCAGAGAGTTCGGCCGCTGCCCGCTGATAGGCCCGCTGGGCCACATCAATCTCTTGGCCCAGTTCCTCAAACCGCGCCTCCCCTTCATCAAGGGTGGCCAGCACGGCTGACACCTCCGCCTGGTACGCCTTCTAACGATCAGGCGCGCGGGAGAATTTTCGGCCCGCCGCCCTTAGGGCAAACAGACGCTCTTCAACATCGTTGAGCGCCTCAGGATCTTGAACGAAGGCGTCAGCGGCGGCCACCACCGCCCGGCGCGCCTCGGCGAATTCTTCAAGAGCACCATCGAGCCGGGTCACCGCCTCCAACAGGGGAGCCGCATCCTCTGTGGGCAGATGGGTGGAGGCACGGTCAATTTGCGCCGCCGCTGCGGACAGGCGGCGGGTGGGCCCATCCTCCTCAAGGACATCCAACGCACTCCTCAAATCATCAGCAATACGCTCTGCCGCCTGGAGCTTTGCCCGCCGGTCGGCAAGGCTTGCCTCCTCCCCCTCCTCCGGGGCAAGGGCCTCTAACTCTGCCGCCACATGGCGCAGATAGTCCGCCTCCCGCGCGGCGTCATCCCGCGCCTTGGCTTGAGCCGTCGCCTCCGCTTTGAGGTCTGCCAAAACGCGCCATTGCGCGCGAACATGGGCGACCTCATCGACGAGGCCCGCATACTGATCAAGCAATGACCGGTGCGCCGCCACATTCAAAAAGCCTAAGCTCTGATGCTGCCCGTGAACTTCAAGCAGGGTTTCCCCAACGGACCGGAGCAATCCAATGCTGCACGCCTGGTCATTGATAAAGGCGCGGGAGCGGCCATCGGCCAACTGCACCCGGCGCAGGGTAATGGTGTCATCCTCGGTGGAAAGCCCGCCCTCATCAAGATGGGTCCAGGCCGGATGGTCCGCCCCCACCTCAAAGGTGGCGGCCACCATCCCCTTTTCCGCGCCATGGCGGACGAGGCCTTTATCCGCCTTCGCCCCCACAGCGAGGCTTAACGAATCAAGCAGGATGGACTTGCCCGCGCCCGTCTCCCCGGTGAGGGCGGTCAACCCCGCCCCCATTTCGAGGGTCAGCCGGTCAATCAGCACAATATCCTGAATGGCAAGCTGGCACAGCATAGCGGGTTCCTTCTGCGCCCTCTCTCTAGCAAGAGCGCAGGCGGAAAGTCGACCGGAATGCCGAACAGGTCAAGAACATTTGCACGGGTAAGTCCGGCGCTTTGGCGGCGCAAAAAAAGGGTGACCCCTTCTACATGCCTGGGGAAGGCGCACCCTCTTCAGCCAGTGGTGCGAACAGGGTGCCGAAAAGGCTGTCCTCGTTCCACCGTGGGCGATCCGGCGCATTCGCAATCTCGCTCGCGATAAGATAGTTGAGTTCGGCAAATTTGGCGGCCACGTCATACCGGATCGGCAGGCCAATTTCATCCGAAGGCCGATGGTAGTGGGTCACCATAAAGTCGGAGAATACATCGTCTCCCCCATTGCCAAACCCAAAAAACAGGAAGACCGACGGAATCCCCTTTTTGACAAAATTGTAGTGATCAGATCGGACGAATAACGCCTGTTCCGGCACCGGGTCGGGGCTGAGCGCCACGTCCAGCTTTGCTGCGGCGGTCGCGGTGGTTTCCTTCAAGCTTGAATGCTGCGCCCCGAAGGCGATGACGTCAACAAAATCGAAAAGGGCAATTGGCATATCCAGGTTGACATTGGCGACCATCGCCTCCCGCGGCACGGTGGGGTGATGAACAAAATATTCAGACCCCAGAAGGCCCTTCTCCTCCGCCGTGAGGGCAAGGAACAGGATAGATCGCTTGGGCCGCTCTTCGGCGCCAACAAAACGGCGCGCCTCTTCCAGCAAGGTGGCGGTTCCCGTTGCATTGTCCATGGCGCCATTATTGATAACGTCGACACCACGCTGCACACTGGTGAGGCGACCAATATGGTCAAGGTGCGCTGTCAGCACAACATATTCATCTTTCAGAACAGGGTCGCTTCCCTCAATCATCCCGATAATATTGGGCGATTTATAGTCTGTATAAGATGTTTTTGCGGTCATCGACAACGTGACCCCTAAGGGCCCAAGGGCTGGCTTGGCGGCGAAGACGGCGTCAGGGTCAACGCCTGCTGCCGCCAAGAGCTTATCGGTTCCCGCGCTTGTCATCAACGCGGACGCATCGATTACCGCCTTCCGTCCATCCTTATACGCTACAATATCATCTGCCAGGGCGACCGATCGCGCAAGAGCAGCGCGCCCGGACTCGGTCGTGCCCCGAACCGAAGAAAGGCCGATAATCCCCACCGCCCCATGGCGGGCAGCGGTAGCCCGTTTGGTTTCGGGGTTGGAGAAATGCGCTCTCTCTTCGGACGGCAATCCTGGCGGCACGCCGGGAAGGAGCGCAACAATCTTTCCGCTCACATCATGGTCTTGATAGGCCGTGTACCCCAAGCTCGGCGCGTCGATACCGTGTCCCACAAAAACCATCGGTGCGGTCACCGTCACCTCTTCAGCGATGCGCCCCGCCAGCATGGCAAAATCATCCATCAGGCCCAGCGGTTGAGGCGTCCCGTCTTTTATGATCGCCATTGCGGCGCCCTGGGGGTCAGCCATCGCCCGGCGAAGGGGCACCGGCTGTCGGTAGCCGCGTGTGCCCCCAGGGGTAAGGCCCATCTGCCGAAACGCCGCCTCCACATAAGCAGCCGCTTTTTGAAAACCGGGGGTTCCCGCTTCACGGCCCCCAAAGGCATCACTGGCCAGGGTTTCCACATCCGCCCGCATCCGCTCTGCCGAGGCCTGACGATCCAATGGCCAGTCCGCGCGCGGCGTGGCGCAGGCCGCAACGCCCAAAACAGCAAGCACGGCGGCAAGCCGATGATATGAGGTGCGAAATACCATAATGGCCCTTTATGCCTCATATGAAGCGCGTTTGAAGGGAGAAAGGCAACACGACCGGGCGGCGCCAGTGTTGGTCGCAGAGGCCCAAGCGTCCAGCCACTCAGAAGGCCCGCCTTTTCTCAGCTGTTGCGTTGACCAACGGTCTAATAGGCATCATCCTGTCCGACCTGGAGGACTTCGATGGCTGCCGTAAAACGCCCCCGCACTGCTGACCTCTTTTCCCCCGGCGAACGGGCGCATTTCTTTGATGTGAGCCCCTGGCGGGGTCTAGCCCTCGTGGGTCATGCCTGGGCCGTGATCGGCGCCATGGTCGCGCTGTGTCTTGTCTTTCCGCACCCTATCACCTTTTTCGTGGCGCTGCCGGTCATCGCAGGACGGCAATTGGGCTTAGCCATTCTGATGCATGAAGCGGCCCACGGGTTGCTCCACCCCAATAAGAAGATCAACGATCACGTGGGACGCTGGATCGCCGGGGCGCCCGTCCTCACCGACCTTGGGGCCTATCGCGACTATCACTTAAAGCACCATCGGTACACACAGCAACCAGAGGACCCCGACCTGCCCCTATCGGCGCCCTTCCCGGTGACCAAGCAGAGCTTTCGCCGGAAGATCGTCAGAGACTTAACGGGGCAGACCTTTGCCAAACTTCTCATCGGTACCTTGACAATTGCATTTGGACCGAAGACTGAGGAGCAGAGCGATCAGCGCGCGATTGCCCGCAAAGCCCTGGCGCGTAAGGGAATTTTTCTCAGCCTCTTTTTCATTATCTCGATGGCGATTGGGGCACCTTGGCTTGTTTTTCTTTGGGTGGTGGCCTTTGGCACCTGGTTCCAGCTCTTTTTACGGTTAAGGAATATTGCCGAGCACGCCTGCACCGACACAAATGACGATCCGTACACCCATGCCCGCACCACCTACGGCCGATGGTGGGAACGCCCCTTTGTGGCGCCCTATTGGGTCAATTACCATGCAGAGCATCATCTGTTTATGTACGCCCCCTGCTATCGGCTGAGGGCCTTGCATGCCGCATTGCGGGACCGGGGCCTGACCGAGGGTATGACCCTCGCCGATGGGTACGGATCGGTGCTCCAGCTGATCTCCTCAAAGCCCGCCACCGCCGCCTAACCCCCGGCACCGCGCACCATGTCCTTGTGCTCCTCGGCCGGTTGCGCCCTAATGGCATAATAATATATCATTTGGACATTATTAGCCCTTTGGGAGTGTCCTCATGCGTCGATATTTAAGACTGTGTCTGGGGTTTTTAGCGGTGATCAGCATCGCGCCGGCGTGCGCCGCCGAGGTCACCGCGGCTCCCTCCCCCTCGCAAAGGGTGGAAACCTTTGCGACGTACTGGACCGGCTTTTTTTCTAACGAACGCCAGGCACGGCTGAATGGCGATAGGCTTATGCCCGCTTACCCTGAGCTGGTGCGCCTTAACCGCGACCATCGGGTCCATTGGTTGAAGGACTCGCCGCTCGGAGAATTTGTTCTGTTTATGGAGGAAATCAAAGCCGACACCCCCACTGTCGCGCACCGCCAGCGGGTAATGACTTTATCTTGGCTGCCGAAGACGGAAGAAATCAAAGTCACCCAATTGTTCTTCACGTCTGGGCCCACTTATGATCGCCCGCTGCTCGATCCAAAAGATGTGGAACGGCTGAGCCTTGAGGACTTCACCCTTTATCCGGGCTGCGACTTGTATTTTTCGTGGGATGATGATCACGGACGGTTCAAAGGCGGCATGCGCCCCCAAACCTGTCAGTACGATCACCCTGAAAGCGGGCCAGTCTATGCGGAATTCGACATGGTCCTGGACGAGGATCGTATGATGTACCGGGATCGTTCGATCAAACTGTCCGATGGGACAATCAGGGGAGAAATTGATGGGTTTTCCTGGCTTATCTTTGACCGCCTGGCTGAACCCCCAACCCTTGCCAATGGCGATAGGATTTCTAAGAAACAGCTGATGCGGCGCATGCCCGCCGCAGGGAGTATGGAGGGGGCGTGGGAGGGACGCTTCACCCGCATCGACGTCGATGGAAATATTCTCGAACAATTCCCCACACGCATTACGTCCACCTATCTGCCGGACGGGCATGAATATGACTTTCACCAGGTCAATGTCTACCGCCCGGGCACGCCTCAGGAAACGCGGATTGAAAGCTATGGAAAGTGGGACGTAGACAGATTGCGGTTTTTCAATAACCGCCTTGAAGGCTGGTCAAAGGATGTTGAGCTTGACCCCACTGGCCTCACCTCAGCCTTTGTGATGTCGTTTAAAGACGGGTCCGGCCTGGCCGTCTCAGAAATCATCAGCCGGTCGCCAGCCGACCCAGATCAGCGGATGCGCGCGACCCAATATATGAAGAATGGCACGATTATTCGGCGGACGATGATCGAAGAAACCCGGGTCAGATGACCTTATTCACCGAATTATCGTCATTCATGATGACGACGGTGGGTTTGTAATTCCGCGCCTCGGACGCGTCCACTTGGCCAAAGGCGGCGATAATCACCTTGTCCCCCGCATGGGCTAGGCGGGCGGCGGCGCCGTTCAGCATAATCTGGCCAGACCCCCGCTCCCCTTCGATGGCATAGGTCGCCAGCCGGTTGCCATTGGTGATGTTCCAGACATCCACATGCTCATGGGGGAGGATCCCCGCCGCATCGAGCAAGTCCGCATCAATGGCGATGGAGCCCTCATAGTGGAGATCCGTCATCGTCAATGTCGCCCCGTGGAGCTTTGCTTTCAGCATTTTCAACAGCATGGCTTGTAACCTTTCAGCCTCCGATGGGGGATATAGGACCATTGCGCATTGCACAAAACCCCAAGACGACGGAAAGGCTTTAACCATAAATCCTTTGCCCTTGGGTTGTCGCCACAATAGGGTATGTCGATGCGCGACCACAATTACCGTTAGAGGGGGCTTTTGCGCCATGAACCAACAAATTGTCAGCGAATATTACGGCAAAACCTTACAGCAGTCCGAAGACCTCAAGACCGATGCCTGCTGTACGGTGGAGGACATCCCCCGCTGGCACAAATCCATTCTCTCCAACATCCATGACGAGGTGATGGCCAAATATTATGGTTGCGGGTTGATCGCCCCCCTGGACCTCGAAGGTGCACGGGTACTGGACCTCGGCTCAGGCTCGGGCCGTGATGTCTACGCCCTCGCCCAGATGGTGGGCCCGAAGGGAGAGGTCATTGGTGTCGACATGACCGATGAGCAGCTCGCTGTCGCCAACGCCCATGTGGATTGGCACGCTGAGAAGTTCGGCTACGCAAACGTCAAATTCTTGAAAGGCACTCTCGAGGAGCTTGACCAAATAGGCCTTGAACCCGGCAGCTTTGACGTCATCGTCTCTAACTGTGTCATCAATCTCTGCACCGATAAGCCCGGCGTGCTGCGCCACGTCTTCTCCCTCCTGAAACCAGGGGGTGAGTTCTATTTCTCGGACGTCTATGCCGACCGCCGTTTGTCAAAAGCCATTGTCGATGACCCCGTTCTCTACGGCGAATGTCTTGGCGGGGCCCTTTACTGGAATGACTTTGTGAATATGGCCAAGGCCGCTGGGTTCGCTGACCCGCGCCTTGTGACCGCCCGCCCCCTCACCATCGAAAATGCTGTGCTTCAAGAAAAGCTTGGCGCGGCGAAGTTCTGGTCCGCCACCTACCGGCTGTTCCACATTGAGGGGCTTGAACCTGCTTGCGAGGACTACGGCCAGGCCGTGATCTACAAAGGCACGGTTGAGCATTCGGGTGATACCTTCCTCCTGGACGGACACCATGTGATTGAAAAAGGAAAGATCTTCCCAGTCTGCGGCAACACCTATCGGATGCTAGCCGAAAGTCGCTTTGCCGATCATTTCGACTTTATCGGCGATATGAGCGCCCACTACGGCATCTTCGAAGGATGTGGCACGCCAGTGCCATTTGACGATTCCTCCGACCCCACCGGGTCCAGCGGAAGCTGCTGCTAAACGGCGGTTTCAAGTCAGGCAATAGTCATTGAGAATTGTCATCATTCTCAATGGCTTAGCCTTACTATACCAGATACAGTTTTCCTCATGCCCCCTTCAGCGCGGCCTGGGTTGATCTCCACGCGCCGCCGGGCCATATGCGTTCTTTCGACGAAAGTTGAGAACGACTCTCAAAAATCACTTTGAAAGAAAACCCATGGCCGCATTTACCGAGGAAGAAGTCCTGTCCGTTGAGCATTACACGGATCGGCTATTTCGGTTTCGCACCGCCCGCCCCCAGTCTTTGCGCTTTCGGTCCGGCGAGTTTGTGATGATCGGCCTGAAGGGCGAGAATGGAAAACCTATCCTCCGCGCCTATTCCATAGCGAGCCCTGCGTGGGATGAGGAGCTTGAGTTTTTCTCCATCAAAGTGCCCGACGGTCCCCTCACCTCGAAATTACAGCAAATTGGGGCCGGTGATGAAGTGCTGGTTGGTAAAAAACCTACCGGCACCCTGGTGCTCGACGCCCTCGTCCCAGGCAAGCGGCTTTACATGTTCTCTACGGGGACGGGTTTTGCCCCCTTCGCGAGCCTTCTACGGGAACCTGAGACCTACGAGAAGTTCGAAGAAATCATCGTCACCCATACCTGCCGGCAAAATGATGAGCTTCAGTACTCGAAAGAAATTGTGGAGTCCCTGAAGGATGACCCCTTAGTCGGCGAAGAGGCGCCCGCGAAAGTGAAATATCTCTCCTCCTGCACCCGGGAGCCCCATGCGGTTGAGGGGCGTATCACAACGCTGGTCGACACCGGCGAGCTGTTCGACCGTCTTGGTGTGCCGTCCCTTAACCCGGAAACGGACCGGGTGATGATCTGCGGTTCGATGGAGATGATCAACGACACCAAGCAACGCTGCATTGATGCGGGCCTGACAGAGGGCTCAAATGCACAGCCGTCGGAGTTTGTGATCGAAAAAGCGTTCGCGGGTTAGGGTGCGGTGACCATTTAGCCTTTGTGTTCGCGCCAAAGAAAGTTGGCTCAAGCGCGAAAAAAACCCCTACAGCATCACTGCGACTCAATCGAAATGCCGGATGCTGTCGTCTCAGTGTTTTAGTCACAGTGTTTTCTGAGGAAACTTTCATCAATCAGGGTCATCAATTCGCCCCAAAGTCCTGGCGGGTTAGTTAAAAAAAGGAATTGATTTACCCCCACCCCATTTCGCGGGAGTGAAATTTTAGCATGAAGGATAGGCTTTGCTTAAAAGTAAAGTTTTCGAAAGGCAAGTATATAGAGCAACGCGCGGAAAAGTGTACGCGGTTTTCGGCGAAAAGCGATGCGAAACAAAAGACTATAGCGAAGGCGTGAATACAAACGAATGTCCTTCGCTATAAAGCTTAGATCTCGCATGATACTTGCATGGGGAGTTTGATTCGACAGATGCGTCCCTCCCACCGCCTCCGGACAGTCGGCGCGGTTATGCATGGTTGATACGGTTTAAAAGGTGGTCAGTATGGTTAGCCAGTTCACCCCGATACAAGAACTCAGCGGCGATACTATTTTATTCGACGCTACAGATGACGAAGCGGGCCTACGGCAGGGGTTGGCGACTCTCGCCTTGCCAAACGGTGAGTTTTTTATTGCCTGGGGCGATAGCTCAAACATCTGGGACCAGGACGCTGGCGAAGATATTATCGGTGCGCTCATCTCTGAGAGCGACCTTTACCGCGATAATTTCACCCAAAACCCTGCCTTTTTGATCGGTGACCAAGTCCAACTGAACGATCCTTTTCAACAAAATGAAGAAAGCCAACCATCCCTCGCCGTTCTAGACGACACGCGTTATGTTGTGACGTATAGAGAGGTCACAGCAACGGACAACGCAATCCGTTACGCCATATACGATTTCCAAACAGGCTTGCTGCAATCCTCAGGCACCGTGGTTAGCTCACAGAACCTGACGCTTCAATATTCAGATCCGCAGGTTGTTGGGCTGGGTACAAATGATTTTGCGGTCAGCTACACGCAAGATAATGGTGGCGATTCGGATGTATTTGTCAGCCGCGTATTGAACGGCACGGTCACCTATACGCAAGAGCTCAACAGCACTGCCGATGCGGTGGCAAGCGACGCTACATCGAATCCCGCCAATAACAATCTCTACACGACTTATGAACAAAATGGCGAGACCTTCATCGGGTTCGTTTCCACGTTTAACAACGCCACGTCACCAACAAGCTTGAGCATTGTCGACGGTGTCGATCCGCGGTTGGATTTCATCGCTTCCAGCCAGGTGGATGACAATGGCGTATTGTTCAAAGACAGGCTTGTCATTGTCGCTGTCGACAATGGTGATCTCTCCTATGCGCGGTTAGATTTTGATTTGTCGGCCAAAACCAGCGCGACCTATAGCGATCCTGATCGAGCTATTGTCTCCGCCGATGTTGCTGCCTTCGCGGATGACTCATTTGTCGTCGCCTATATTGGTGACGATAATGCGGTTTACGCACAATTCTTTGAGTTCACTTTTTTCACAGATGGTTCACCTTTTAAGGTCAGTGGACCAACCGATCTCGTCAATCCCTCCGACGTCAGGGTTGAAGTCCTCGCCGACGACCGCCTGGCCTTCAGCTGGATTGAGAACGGCACTGACATTGTGACAACGTTCTGGGACTCGCGCGCCAATAGCCTGACCGGCACCGATGGCAACGACACCATCTTCGGGGTCAAAGACGCTGATACGATCATCAATGGCCTCGACTTAAATGATCGACTCGTTGCCATTGGATCCGGGAACAACACCCTTCAAGGGGGCGGCGGCGATGATGAACTTGTTGGCGCGGACGGCAATGACAGCCTTATCGGTGGGGATGGGCTCGATACCCTTATTGGCGGCGCGGGATCTGATCTGCTTGAAGGGGGAGATGGGGCAGACCTGATTATCGGCGACGATATGCTGCTCACCTAAACCTCAAGCGCGAGCGACTGCCAACCACCCGCTCTTGGAGCTCTCTGTCATCTTGTCAGGGGCGCTCAGGTGGGCCAAGGGCATTATATGAGCAGTCAAGAAACTCAGCCTCTTCCTGAACCCATCGACGATGGCGCCCACCGTCCGGTAGGGGGCGCCATTTTGACAGGGATGAAAAAGCGCTGCCCAAATTGCGGCAAAGGCCATCTTTTCGCAGGGTACACGAAGGTTTCAAGCGCCTGCACAGTGTGTGGGCAGCCCTTGGCTGATCGTCACAGGGCCGACGACGCGCCCCCTTATGTGACCATGATGATCGTTGGTCATCTCCTTGCGATCCCTATCGTTGAGGTCAAACGTCACTTGGACCCGTCCATGGGGTTCCAGCTGATCCTGTGGTTGACCCTTGCCCTCAGCCTCAGCTTTATCCTTCTCCCCATGGTCAAGGGCGGCCTCATCGGTCTGCAGTGGGCCCAGCGCATGCACGGGTTCGGGCCTGTCGAAGAAGACGACACTGAAGCCTCCCTACGCCCCTCTTCCCAGCAATGAGCGCCATAAGCACTGCCTCTAAGGTGCCATGGCGTGACCTCGTCGGACCCATCGCAGCGGTGGCCGTAACGGGTATTGCGTTTGGGCATTCCCTACCCCTCTTCTCTATTCTCTTAGAGCTTTACGGCGCATCGGACAGTGCCATTGGTCTGAACACCGGCGCGGCCGCCCTCGCGGCGATGCTGGTGACCCCGTTTTTCCCACCGCTTATCATCCGCATGGGACACAAGCCCTTCATCCTATGCTGTCTACTCGCCATGCCCATCACCTATGGCGCGCTCTATTTGGCGGGAGATAATATCCCCCTTTGGTATCCCTTACGGTTTCTTTTTGGCGCCGCGGCGGCGGGGCTGTTTGTCGCGTCGGAGATTTGGATCAACAGCGTCGCCCCGCCCTCTCTCCGGGGACGAATTATTGGCATTTATGGCACCTGTCTTGCGGTAGGCTTTGCCCTTGGCCCTCTCCTGATCGACGTCTTTGGGTATGAGGGCTTTATAACGTTAGGGATGGGTATGGGGATTTTAGAAAGCGACGCGGTGCCAATCCGGTTTTCGACGACACCGCCCGCCGCGGTGACCGACGCAGCGAAGAGCTTTTTCAGCCTGTTGCCCAAGGCGCCTGTCACCTTCGGCGCCGCCGCTATCTTTGCGGGCATCGAATCGGCCCTTCTGGTCTTCTTGCCCGTATTCGCCCTCGAAAATGGTTGGGGAGCCGAAATCGGAGCGCGCGCCATCACCGCCTACGGGTTCGGAATTGTCGCATTCCAATATCTTATCGGGCGCCTCTCGGACACGATGGGGTATAACCGAACGCTATTTGCCTGCGCCATTGGCTCGATAGGGGCCGCGATTTTGTTCTGGATGGTGTCGGGATCCATTTTTGCAAGCTACGGGGTCCTGTTCTTTTTTGGCGGCCTTATCGCAGGGGTTTACACGGTTGGCCTGACCCTCATCGGCGACCGGTTTGGCGCAGAGGAACTCGCCGCCGCCAACACCGGCTTTGTCTTCGCCTATGGTGCCGGCGCGGTTGTCACCCCTGTCCTTGGCGGCGTTGTCCGCGACCTAGCAGGAGCAACGGGCCTTAACATCTATCTCATTGTGATATTGGGCCTCTATGCCAGCCTTGTGATCTGGCGCCGGGCCGAACGCCTGCCCTAACCTAACTCTTTTATTGACAGAAGAAGCGCCATCGCTATTGTCCGCGCTTCGAATTCACCCCCAACCGATGTGGGATCCGACCATGGCGAAGCCTACCACCGTTAAAATCCGCCTGAACTCAACGGCGAATACCGGTTACTTCTACGTGACCAAGAAAAACACACGCACCATGACCGAAAAAATGGTGGTCCGGAAGTACGACCCCGTTGTGAAAAAGCATGTGGAATTCAAAGAGGGCAAGATTAAGTAGCCCCCTTTTCTTACGCAAAATGATGCAAAGGCGCCGTTTCCGGCGCCTTTTTTGTTTCTAGAGCATCGCGCCGAAAAGCATGCCCCGGCGAAGGCCCGGGTGTATTCGGTTTTCGGCAAAAAGCGATGCGAAAACAAAAGACTATAGCGACAGCATGAGTACGAACGAACGTCTGTCGCTATAGAGCGGAAGGGCGCGACCTACCGGCCGTTCCAGCGCTTGGCCGCCTCCGCGATCCGAACTCCATAGAGGCGAGCCGTTTTGATGTCCCCAGCGGGCGGATTGGCCTCATTGGCTTCGCTATTCGCCGACTGGGCGCCTGCGCCGAGATAAAAGCCCGCGCGGTTCACCGCATCTTCAGGGGCCCCTGAATAGTTGGGGTCGTAAAGCTCATTGTTCATCCCCAAACTGCCCCAAACCATTCCCTGCTGCGCCGCGAGAACCGCGCACTGCACGCGCGTGTTCATCTTATCCCCCGCGGGCGATCCAGAATTGGTGAACCCGCCAGCGATCTTGTCTTTCCAAGCCCCAGCGAACCATGCCTTAGACGTGGCATCCATGAACTGCATCATTGGGCCCGAGACCGATCCCATATAGGTGGGCGACCCAAAGACAATGGCATCAGCAGAGGCAAGGCTTTCGAGCTGCTCAATGCCCTCCTCAGCGGTCAGCATCCGGACAGTCACCCCGTCAACGCTGCCTGCGCCCGCTGCGACCGCCTCGGCCTGCAATTTTGTGTGGCCGTAGCCGGAATGATAAACAATGGCGACTTCCGTCATAATGGGCTCCTTCATTCTCTCCTACCGCGTCAGTGCCAACGCCTCCCCTATATCGGTGAACCCCGCGCGATGATCATCAGGCCCACGCGCAAAATCTCTTTGCGCAATTCGGAAAGGTGGATATCAGCGCGCGCAAGGGGCGCCCCATTGCCCCCCTCATCCGCACGGCGTAGAGGGACGTCATGAAAGCCAGCATCATTGTCTTCCCCGCCTCCAACTGTGACCGCGACGCACAGGTCGCCTTGCGCGACGTCTCCGGCCATGAACCGCAAATGGTCTGGCACGCAGAGGACAAATTGCCCGCCTCCGACCTTATCTTGTTGCCAGGCGGCTTTTCTTATGGGGACTATCTACGGTCGGGGGCCATGGCCTCTCGCTCCCCCATTATGCAAGCGGTGATCGAGCAGGCCGAGGCGGGGGTGCCGACCCTTGGCATTTGCAACGGCTTTCAGGTCCTCACCGAAAGCGGGCTTCTCCCCGGCGCTCTTCTGCGCAATGCAGGCCTCGACTTCGTCTGCGGCACCAAAACCCTCCGTGTCGAGAGTACAGATAGCCCCTTCACCAAGGGGTATGAAACCGGGACTTACGTCCGGTTCCCCGTGGCCCACCATGACGGGAACTATACCGCAGATGAAGAGACGCTGAACCGGCTGGAGGGAGAGGGCCGCGTGGCGTTCCGCTATCTTGAGACGGTGAACGGGTCCGCCAGAAACATCGCCGGTGTGCTCAACGACAAAGGCAATGTTTTGGGCATGATGCCGCACCCTGAACGGGTAATCTCCCCCCTCTTAGGCGGCGAAGACGGCGTTACCTTCTTTAAAGGTCTCTTAGAGAGCCTTTAATAGCGAAAATTCTCCCTTTCTCTCTCATCAAATATTTGCGCCCTTTCAGCCATAAGAGAGCCTCAAACGGGTGGTGGGGGTTTGCTGCGCAATAAGACGCGAGCGAACAAAGAGAGTAATGTGATGGTGTGGGGTTCCCTTGAGCGCGGGCAACAACCGCGGCGCTCCAATCGTGTCAGTCTAGCCCTTTTGGCGACAGGCCTTCTTGCTGCTGGCTGTAATTCCGCTGAGGATTCGGGCGTCGCCGCCCTATTGGCCCCCGAAGGGTCCGTTGGGGCCCAATCGAGCAATGAGGCGTCCCGCTTTCTGGTGCAGGCCAGTTTTGGACCCACCCCCGGTGATATCGAGTTTGTGGAAAATTTGTCCTATTCCGGTTGGATTGAAAGCCAACTCGGCATGCCCATGACGGAATATTTGGCGCCCCTCATCCTTGAAACCTTCGTTGGCAACGAAGTGTCAGATGACGTCAACCGTTACGACTTCTGGGAGTCGTCCGTATTGGCCCCCGATCAACTCCGCCAGCGGATGGTATATGCCCTTTCTCAGATCCTTGTGGTCTCTGACCGTGATCAGGGCCTCGGCGATAGACCTCTAGTTCTTGCACAGTATAAGGATATTTTAACCGAACACGCCTTCGGAAATTATCGCGACCTTCTCGATGATGTCACCTACTCCCCAGCCATGGCGCAGTATCTCACCTACTTGCGGAACCGCAAAGCTGACATGGCATCAGGCCGGGTCCCCGATGAGAACTATGCTCGTGAGATTATGCAGCTTTTCACCATCGGCCTTGTCATGCTGGAGATGGACGGCACCCCCTCTCCCGGTGACATCGAGACCTATGACAATGAAGATGTGAAGGGTCTCGCAAAAGTCTTTACTGGGATAAGTTATCAAAGTGATGAGTTCTTCAACAATGATGAAGAGGTAGAGCATCTGCCCCTCATCACATTCAACGAACAGCACTCCCAAGAGGAAAAGACATTCCTAGGCTTGACGATACCGGCCAATACCGATGCGGACACCAGCATCCAGATGGCCCTCGATCATCTCTTCGCCCATCCGAACCTGGCGCCCTTCATCTCCCGCCAGCTCATCCAGCGGTTTATCACCAGTAACCCGTCCCCAGACTATGTTCGCCGAGTGGCACAAGCTTTTGAGCGCGGCTCTTACCAATTGCCCAATGGCCGCGATGTGGGGGAAGGCCGCCGGGGCGACTTGGCAGCGACTCTCTGTGCGGTCCTGCTAGATCCTGAAGCCCGGCAAGACCCCCTCACGGCGCCCAGTGACTTTGGGAAGGTGCGTGAACCGGTGCTCCGATTTGCCCATTGGGCCCGCGCCTTCCGGGTAACATCTGCTGATGCTAGCAAAGAACGTATGCTGAGGGATACGACGGGGACAGGGAACCTTAGCCAGCAACCCTTCCGCTCCCCTTCTGTCTTTAACTTCTACCGCCCGGGCTATATTGCACCCTCCACCGCCACGGGGGATGCCAATATCACCGCACCCGAGTTGCAAATCGTCTCTGAAGCCAGCCATGTAGGCTATGTCAATTTCATGAGCGACTTCATCCGAGACGATACCCCCGACCAGAACGGCGCAACGGGGGATGAATTCCGGCCAAACTATACTGAGGAGCTAGCGTTAGCGGATAGGCCCGCGGAGCTACTTGATCGCCTCGATACGCTTCTCACCTACGGCCTCATGGCTGACGAAACCCGAGACCGGATCATCGCCGTTTTAAACGAAATTCCCATCGGCGAGGATAATGACGAGGAGGACCGGGAGACCCGCGTTCACACAGCCGTCCTTATGCTGACCACCAGTCCTGAATATATGGCCCAGCGATAAGGAGCCACCTGATGAAGCTTTCTAGACGACATATTCTTCGCGGCGGGGCCGCCATGGCCGGCGCCGGGTTTCTTCCCCGCCTTGGGTTCGATGCGGCCCGCGCGGCGGACACCAATGGCTATCGGGCGCTTGTTTGTGTGTTTTTCAAGGGCGGGATGGATGGCCATGACCTCCTCCTCCCCTACGACGAAACATCTTATAATCGGTACCGAGAGATTCGGGCACCTCTGATGAGTAGCTATGACCGGAACGAGGCCGGCGCCCGGCGGACGCGGAATGAGCTTCTCGAGCTCAGCCCTGCGAACGCCGGTGATTTTGGCAGTCGCCGCTTCGCCTTACCGCCTGAGATGGCGGGCCTGCATGAGCTCTTTACCGATGGGCATGCAGCCATTGTGGCAAATACAGGTCCCCTTCTTGAGACCATAAACCGGACATCCTTCCGTGATCGATCAGCCTTGCGACCACCGCGACTTGGGTCCCATAATGATCAGCAGTCCACATGGATGGCGCTCGCGCCGGAGGGACAGCGTTTTGGCTGGGGCGGGCTGTTTGCCGATGCCCAAATCGCCGCCAACGCCAATGAAGTACGGGCCTTTACAGCGATTTCCGTTGCGGGCAACGAAGTCTTTCTGTCAGGCCAAGACGTTCAGCAATATCAGGTCACAGGTCGCGGGGCGAACACAGTACAGGAACTCACCCGGCCGCAATTGCTTGGCTCCGGCCGAAACTCAGAGCGCGCGCAACAGCTTTTGGACGAGCATTTCCGTGCATCGGGCACCACCCGCTCCAATCTTTTTGAACGGGATATGGCGACCGTCGCCCGACGGAGTATTGAAATCAACACACTGTTCAACGATTCCACTGTGAACGCCCCACCGCTTCTCACCCCGTTTCCTGACTCGCGCCTTGGCGGACAACTTCAGTCCATCGCTCAGGTGATTGATTCCCGTACGATCCTTGGAGCGAAAAGGCAGATCTTCTTCGCTTCTATTGGCGGTTTCGACACCCATTCGAACCAAGCAAACTCCCTGCCCGGCCGTCAGCGGGAGATTAGCGAAGCAATCTCCGCCTTTTACGCCGCAACAGAAGAGATGGGTGTGGCCCAGGATGTCACCCTTTTCACCGCATCGGACTTTGGCCGGACCCTCACCGTCAATGGTGATGGGACCGACCATGGCTGGGGCGGGCACCAGTTCGTCGTTGGCGGCGGG
Organism: uncultured Parvularcula sp.; assembly: GCA_937919225.1. Taxonomy (GTDB): domain Bacteria; phylum Pseudomonadota; class Alphaproteobacteria; order Caulobacterales; family Parvularculaceae; genus Parvularcula. The sequence goes on along the minus strand of CALFRH010000643.1, from coordinate 1,828 downwards.
GTCAATGGTGGACGCATCTTTGGCGATGTGCCCCCTGCGGAAGTCGACCACGATTGGGATTCTGGCCGCGGACGTCTCATCCCCACCACCTCTATTGAGCAATTCGCCGCCCCCCTGGGCCGGTGGTTCGGGCTTAACGAGAGTGAGATCCTCTCGACCCTACCACTGCTCAATCAGTTTGATCCGGCACCGGTGTTTATTTGAGGGGTGCCGGTGGGCGATCGCTCATCCCCGCCCCAGGCGGGAACCTATCTCAGTTCGTCATCCTGTGCGTCGCGCGGCATGAAATGAGGCGGACCAGAAAACGGGAAGGGCCCCGTTTTTCCGCCGAATGCACCGCAGACACGGGATCTAACCTCAATCAGCTAGCTGATTTTTTGGGGCTAAGCATCTACTACCTTGTTAAAGTCTATCTCAAGACCGGCGGCCCTCATTTCCTTCGCGAGCGTCACCTTCCAAGCCTCCCCATCGTCGAAAGGCACATACATTATGCCGTCGAAGTCAGACGGGGTCTCGACGTCTCCCTTCTTTAGAGCACAGACTTTTTTTCGACCAAGCTTTGCTAAAAAGTACCCGAGTTCCAGAATTACGTTCTGACGGGCACGTGGCAGTAGCCTGGAGTCATCGTTTCCACCAACATCATCAGGGGTCAGCAGGACGACAGTGAAGGCTACTTCCGAATGCGCTTCGATCTTCTCAATGATCGTCATACTGGAGCTGGCCTTCTCATGTAGAATAATTGGCTTAAAGCCAATCTTCTCAAGGTAGCGAGCGACACTCTCACGAGCCTGACCGTCATGACCATGAACAACGAAGACCTCGTTTGTAGGAGACGAATCAGATGATGCATATGTTGGTGCTACATCGCTAAGTTCTTCAAGATCTTCGTTAAGTGCCCGAATAGCCTCTTTTAAAGTCGCCACTGCATACTTTTTGTTCGAAGCAACTTCGGCCTTATACTCTTCGAACGAAGTGGGATCGGGAATGACGAAGAAGTAGTAGTCTAATGAGCTAGCTGACTTATATGAGTTGAACTGAGTACTATTTGTACCGAAAGTTTTCTCAAGGGCGTTTTCAATACGCTTTTGAAGGGCGCTGAGCTCTGGAGGATGCTTTTCACTGATTGCGGCAACCTCAAATGCACTCAAGTCATCTAGGGTGCGTTGGATACGTTTAATTCCTAGTTTAATCTGTTCGGCATTCAGCTCACACCGCACCGGTTCTAAAGACTTCGCTTTCCCTGCCATAAACCTCTCTCGCTCTTTTTGTGCTCTGTATAGGCGACTGCCTGCATGGGCGCTAGAAGGTGTCTGTCGGCCGCTCGGAGGATTGAGGCCCACCCTCCTCTTGCCTCCGCCCGCTAACCCAGGCACTACGCCCCCATGACGATAAGCCCTGACATTGTGGCCGAGCACGGCCTGAGCCCCGATGAATATACCCAGATCGAAGAGCATTTGGGGCGCGCGCCTAACCTGTTGGAATTAGGCATTTTTTCGGTGATGTGGTCGGAGCACTGCTCGTATAAATCCTCACGCCGGCACTTGGCGAAGCTGCCCACCAAGGGGCCTCAAGTTATCCATGGGCCAGGAGAGAATGCCGGCGTCATTGATATTGGCGATGGCCAGGCGGCCATTTTCAAGATGGAAAGCCACAACCACCCCTCGTTCATCGAGCCCTATCAGGGCGCAGCGACGGGCGTCGGCGGCATTATGCGGGATGTGTTCACCATGGGGGCGCGGCCCGTGGCGATGATGAACGCCCTCCGGTTTGGCGCCATCGATCATCCGAAGACGAAGCACCTTCTCTCGGGCGTGGTCGCCGGTATTGG
>CALFRH010000642.1 GCA_937919225.1 uncultured Parvularcula sp. | reverse complement strand
AAACCATCATTGCCGGATACTTCCGTTTCTCTCCAGGCTCATTCGCGTATCGAGGAAAAATGTGGGTGTGAAGCGCAGGCTCAGAATTTCCCAAAGTCTCATAATTGACGCGGTACGCCTCAGTCGTCGCAAGAAGTGCATCGCCGACGCGAAGAACATCGAGCGAGTATTGGACACGATCAGCATCCGTCAGGTCGTTTATCGAAGGAACAACGGGATCGGCTAGGAAAACACAGTAGCCAATCAAAGGCTGCACATCTCCAATCACCAGCCAACCCGATTGCATTTTGGTGATCACGTACGGGTTTTGGTTAGATTGTGCCAAGGAGACGCGATGGGTTATGAGATTGTCGATCTAACCACCCTCCTGAGATGCACTCAACTTCACCTAAGAGCCGACCTCCAACTTGTCTATTCAAATGGCAGGAAAGTCCGCAACCTGCGAATAGCCTCATCGGCAGTTCGATGGCAGGTCGCGGGACGAAGAAGATATTCTCGTCACAGTAGAGATCTCGATTGCTTTTGCAAGGACGGCGGATTTCAGACGTTCGCTGCGTCGCCAAAAGGCTTATGCTTCAAACAAGAGAGCGGACATTGGCGAGAGATCTAAGCCCAACGCTAAACGATGTGATGGATTGGAAAACGGTTAGTTGGTGCTGGGATGACAATGAACTTCGAGTCACCTACAGTATTTTGTGATCGGTAGGCACAAATCAACCAGTCTTAGAATTTTCTGCGCTGAGGGAACACTTGAGCTCTTACCTTGAGATTGCGGAGAAGGTATTGGCTCATCGGCGGCGACCGATGGGGCCTCATGCAATTTTGCGCGACGCCTTCATGATGGATTTGATGCCTTCCCACCTTCATGGTGAGACACAGCACAAAACACTTCAAGCCCGCCTAAGTGAAGACATTCTGCACAGCAAGGAACGCAGCCGGTTTGTCCGAACAGAACCAGGAAAGTTCTTTCTTCGATCTCTGCTGAGCGACGAGTCCATTCCTGCTGAGTTTCGGACTACCATCAAGGCGCGACGACGCAAGCGGGAACTGACCCCAGAGCCGGTTTTATGTATCGCGAAGGATAGCCTGCACAAGTTAGAAGGGCGCGATCATCGCGCCCACCTGTCTATCTACGAAGACCTGCGGGAGTCCGGCGAACTGTCGTATCACAAAGTCAAAAGCCGCCCTAAAGATCACGTTCCGATCTGGTGCTTTGTCATGATGACACGTGATGATTGCGTGCTTTCATATCGCGTTGGGCGCTACCGCGCTCATGAAGAAGAGTTGACGTCAAAGCGCACGGTGGGCTTCACAACCCTGGTGACAGAAGCGCAGCAAACGCTTTTCAATCACCACGATCTTGGCATCATTGAGGCTGGCGTGACTGCACTGGCTTTGGATGTTGACTTCCCGATGGATGTGGAAGTTTTAGAAGCGGAGACTTCGGAAGTGTCATCGGTCGTCAGTGTGACGCTTGATAACGAAGTTGAAGCAGCCCTACTGATCATCGAAACGGTGTGCCCGCATTGGTTTGAGCCAACCACGCGGCGCTTGTCCATGAACGATATGATGTGGATTCCGTTTCGCGTTCCGCCGAACCATCTTGAGGATTTCGACCCTTGGACCCAGGCGGTCGTGCGCAGCAGATTCTCGTGTAATGAGTAGCTCGAATGGGGCATGGACAAGTTGACGAAGTAGTCGCGGAGTATCTGCTGGCGCAGATTGGAGGGGGCGATCCTCAACAGGCTAAGCGCGCATTACAAGATGTGTGCAGCCTCCACGCAAGGGGGTATCATTTCAAGCCGCATCAGCGTGTGACGCTGGAGGTCACTACGGTTGGCCAGCTGGAGGCGCAACGCTTCGATAGGAAAGTGCGGAGGTGGTGCCTCAATGTACTTGCGCTTATTGGCACACCAAACTGCAGTCGAGACGCCATCCATCGCGTGATTGACATCTTTCACAACGATCCCGATACAATGGCGTCTGCATTAACCGCATACTTCAAGGTTTGCCCAGAAGCTTATCAAGACCTCAGAAGCCGCAGCTTTATCAGCCCGCAGCAAATCACGCTGGCTGCGCATATCGGAGACTTCGGCAGCCGCATAAGGGCGGATCAAACTACAATAAATATTGAACAAGAAGACACGGCGATCTTGTGCCGTGCTCTTGTTGCTGTCGGGTTGAACCGCGCCCCAGAAAACCTCTTTCACCCTCGCTACGCAAACGCCGAACTGGTAAAAAAGCTGTCCGCACATGATCAGACCTCCGTAATTCAGTACGCGGTTTGGGCAATAAACGAAAATGCGCGCCTTGGCGTTAATCATCTTGCCTTTGGACTTTCCGATTTGCCTTCCCTAGCACCAAGCATCAGAGGGTGGACCTATCGTCTTTATAGCGAAGCCGATATTGATGACGGCCTGAAGCATGAGGTGATCGCGGACGGTTCCAAAGATTTTGAGCCTGAGGCACGTATGAGTTTGGCGCGGGGGCTACGCGGGACTTGGTATGACGGGCTTGAGGAGGTGACGTCAAATTGGTGGCATGACGAACCTGAAGCTCCAATCCGTGAGGAACTGTTGGATCACATGGTCCGGCAAGCGAGTGAATGCTCAGAGTATACGCGACTTGCGATTGAACAATTCGACGCCGCTTTGCCCAATAATCCTTTGCTAAAAAGGCTGCGCGCAGCGGCGGCAGGTACCCCACTTTTCGCACACTTCCGCCGGATGGAATACCAGGACGGTGGCGATCTGTTTGGCTTCGATGAACTGAAACAAAGGAATTTGACGATCATGACGACGAACAACAACGTAACTATTGGCAACGTTCAAGGCGGTGCCGTGTCAGTGGGCGGAGATGCCTCGCAAACTGGTACAAACCAGAACGCCTTGACTGGCGATCAGACCGTACAGCTCAAAGCCGACTTGACCCAGCTTTTCGAAGAGCTTCGCTCCTTGCCAAATCAGACACAAGAGTTGAAGGATGTAACAGCGTTGGTTCAGGAGGCCGCGACTGACCCAAATCCTTCAACGTTGTCAAAAGCAAAAGCGGCGCTGACTGGCTTGTTCTCAGGCACAGCAGAACTAGCGAAGTTCGGTAGCGACGCGACAAAGATCGCCGCGCTGGCTGAAAAAATTATCCCAATGATCCCTTTTTGACTGTCAAACACATATGGCCATGGGAGTTGGCTTGTTAAGATATGATTGCTGTTTTGGCGGGTCTAAGCCCATTTGAATCGAACCACTGCGGCAATGAGCAATGATGCACATACACTGTAAAGTTAGTGGTCCTGCCGATTTGAGCTGTGAAATGAAGCTTCACTTAGGAATCGACGCTTTGAGTTCCCTTGCCTAGACCATACTAGAGTGAGCTCGTTCATGCCCGTTCCATTTACAAAGTAGGCGAATGAGCGAGCGTTACTGATCGGATCTTCGTCACTAAAGAACTTGAATTCACCTACAAACTGTTCCTCGAAGTCGTCGCCTTCAAAATCGAACCACTCGCCCTTATACGAGAACTGCGCTAGACCAACGTGTACGTAGGCCTCAAGTTCAATGTGGAACCAAAAGGGCTTCATTCCGATCACCTGAATGTCAGGGATCCACGTTCTTGCAACGCGGAGTCTGTGCTTAGGTGACTTTGTGCGACCGACTTTGTATCGACCTCTGTCTTTCAACAAGTAGATATAACCTGGGTCGGCAGGGTTGGGGAAAGCCGTTTCGGCCAGGGCAATATCAAACACAGCATTCACTTGTTCCGACTATCATCAGACTTCTGTTTCAGCCTGAGGGACACGAGAATTTAAGATCGATATGAGAAGCGCCGCAATGCTAGCTTCGGGCGCAGCATTCGGAAACCGCGCGCAAGGTCTGGTATGGGCCGTCCTCATCGACCCGATCCGACCTTGGGCACGGGATGCCGCGAACGCTCCGATGGCCGCGAAGAGCCCAAAGTGTCTGATTCTTCACATTGCTCAAATGTCCGCTTGTTTAAATGTGCCCCGACTTTGTGCAAAGCAGCAATACTGTCGCGAGTGATCTACAGGCACCTATGAAGCATAAATTTCGTGTCGGATCGCTACAATAAAAGATGTAAGACAGCAAAGAATATGCAGCCGCAAATCAGCCGATCATAATGGTTCACACGCAGCTACTGGAGCACCGGGGGCTTGCCACACAATGGACTACGTGCTTTGGTTCCGGGCAAAGGTCATTCATCCAACGTCTATCCGTGAGGGCTAGTGCTACGAATTTCTGTTAAACAGAGCATTGGTGAATAAAGGCAACCTATTGTTTCCGTATGGCCTGCCATAGTGATCCTAATAACCGGCAAAGATGAAATGAGTGATCAAGAGAAGAGTATCCTTAGGAAAAAGAAAAATGCCGCGCCATTTGGCTTAGCTGCTAGTATCGATTTTTCGGATATTCAAGGAGCTACTTTCGGAGCTCAGCCAATCAATGTGGATGCTTATTTTGATGAAGAGCAATTCTTCTACGTCGGAAGTAAAGAAAGTGGCTTTACCTTAAAATTTAGAAGATGTGATCTCCTACTAATGATTGATGGCGGAGAGATAACTAGTCCACCTGCCCTGTATAGGCGAACACTACCGCCTGAGGACTTCAAGTCTCTCATGACAAAAACACTTCAAGCTCATGCTAGCACAGGTGGTAAAGCCGCTCTAGGATTAGGTAAGTCCTTTGAAGCGATCCTTAGCACTGTAGGTATCGACTTATCTGCTGAAGCTAGCGCAGCAGCATCAAGAGATACGAATAGATCTGAAGAAACTACAAGAGTTGTTAGATATAGAATTGTAGACCCAATAGGTAAAGATAGGTGGCAAATCGGCCATGAGTGCCTAGGAGACCCAAATAGCATCGATGGTGCGCTTCATGGATCATACTTTCGGGAAATACCAGATGATAGAGATCCAGAAAAATTAGACGAGAGCTCAATAACTTCCCTAGGTACCATGTTAGTCAATGAAAAGCGAAAATATGTATACTTAGAAATTGAACTACGAGCCAGATTCCAAGACTGCATATTTTTACCTTTTGGAGAAGATGCCCCTGGGAAAGATGGTGTTGAAGACGTAAGGAAGTCAAAAATTGAAAAAGCGATTACCTTAAAGGCACTTCAAAAAATGCAAAAGAAAAGCGGCTATTCGATGCGGGCGAACGAGTTTATC
>CALFRH010000641.1 GCA_937919225.1 uncultured Parvularcula sp. | reverse complement strand
TCATAGGTGCCATGGATGAACAGGGCCGGGGTTGAGGACGCTGGCGCATCAAAGAATGATGATGGCGGCCGTTTCACCCCCCATTCAGGACACATGCCGCGATAGCCGAGGTTAATATCGCCGATGACGCTGACTGCTGGCGCCTTGCCATAGCCCTTCGCTCTTGCGCGGCTGGGGCTTAAGCGGCAGTCAACCGCATAGGTGAGGGCAGACGACCAGGTCATGCTCCCTGGGCTGCCCTTTTTGCTAGCGGCGACCCTTCCGGCCAGGACTTCATAATCCTCATTCACAATAGCGATAAGAGTGTCCGCCCACAAATGACTGCCCGCCCTTTCCCCAAGGCGCCATCCCGATGGATCTTGCCACCAGATCCCTCTAAGCTCGTCTGCACCAAAATGAACCGACTGTTCTTCTCCTGTTTTGGGGTTGCTGACAGTGACCAGCTTTGGATTTTTCTCGAGCGCCGCGATACGGTCAAGGATCACAGGATAAAACCCGCCATCAGGAACAAAGGGAGCGATTGTTGCATCCTGTTCCACGTCCTGGAGGATACCCTTTAGGGCCACAAGCATTGCATCGGGATCGTCATAGGTATCGTTGAGATCTTCAATACCCCAGAGGATCATCTTCTCCACAAGCTCTGGATAGCGATGATTGATGGCAAAACTCCACTGGGACCCAAAGCTGCCGCCATAGAGAGTGATTTTTTCAAAGCCCATCTTATCAGCGAATGCTTTTACATCGGCGGTCAACTCATCAATCTGATAGCCGTCAATGTCGTGGCCGGTCTGACCCCATGAAGATTTGCAGGTGGCTGCATATTGCTTATAGCTTTGCAGCTGATCTTTCTTCGATGTTGGGCGGTCCGCCGGGGTGTCTTGGGTAGGATTGGGGCAGATAAGGTTTGGAAGTGATGCGTGTGCGCCCCGTTGATCGACCATAATGACATCGGCCACACTGCGTAGATCATTAAGTGTTTGCTGCTCCTCAATGCTGTAAAGATCATTAAATTGCCCGCCGACAAATCGGCTGATGGCCGAGCCACCGGGTCCACCTGCGAGCCAAATGATGGGGGTACCAGGTTGTTCAGCGGTGGACGGAAAGCGCATATAGGCCACAGCGATAAGTCGGCTGTCCTTTTTCTGCCGGTTCTCTGGCACAAAAAAGAGGCCCCTTTCGGCCTGTAAAGATGAGCTTTTGTACTGTAATTGCTGATGGCCGGTGGCGAAAAGCGACCCAGCCTCCTGGGCGATCACAGGTGACGCAGTACCGCTGATCGCTGCAAGGCTGAAAATAGCCGAAGCGAGGCATGCATTAGTCTTCTGACGAAACATTTAATGATGTCTCCTAAAAATAGGCATACGGATGAGGGGAGCCGCAGGCCGTGAAAGCCAGGTAAGTTGTCTCATGGACGGACCTCCTGAGTGAACTGCGCGAAAACCATCACCAACCATGCCCATTGTCGTGGCGTAAAAACATCGAAATCATACACAAATAAATTTACATTGCTATGTAAATGTGACACCGTTGTGGGGTTGGAAGGGCGCAAGCATCTGGTATCCCTCCGAAATTCACTTTTTTGGCGATTTAGGAATGAGCAGTTTTACTTTGCGCGGTAAGGATGCCGTTGGAATGACGATGGAAAAGGCGAGCGGGCTTTGCTCCGCGATGGGCCGTGTCATAGGCTTTTTTTCACTGCCATGGGTGCGCTGATATGAGTGATGACGATAATTATGATTACATCGTTGTTGGAGCGGGGAGTGCGGGGGCGCCCGTCGCGGCACGGCTGAGCGAGGGCGGGCGCTATCGTGTCCTTCTTTTGGAAGCGGGGCCAAAGCACACCCCCTTATGGGTGAAAGTTCCTGTGGGATATATTTTCTTTTTGGGAAAGTCTGTCGCCAATAATTGGAACTTTAACAGCGCGCCAGAGCCCCATTGTCAGGACCGTGTTATCAATGTGCCGCGTGGACGTGGTCTTGGCGGTACGTCACTGATCAACAGTATGATGTATGTGCGGGGCGCGCCATCTGATTATGATGGTTGGCGCAGTGCCGGTAATATGGGCTGGGGTTATGACGATGTGCTGCCGTATTTTAAGAAGGCGGAGAAGCATAGCTGGGGCGCCTCCGACTATCACGGTGCCGAGGGTCCTTTAGAGGTTCGCCCTCCCCAGTCGGACAGCCCGCTTCACGATGCGATGGTTAAGGCGGGAGAAGAGTTGGGCTATCCGGTAACGGATGACTTTAACGGTGATCAGTATGAGGGTTTTGGCCGGTATCACCATAATCAGTTTGTGAAATCGGGGCTCAGATGTTCTACCGGGGCTGCCTATCTTGATGCCAGCCGCCGCTCGGAGTCCCTTCATATCGTAACCGACGCACGAGCGGAACGGATCCTGTTTGAGGGTCGTCGGGCGACCGGGGTGCGGTATCGCCGGGGCGGGCAGTCTCTCACCGCGCGATGCCACGGCGAGATCATCATCTCAGCGGGGGCATTTCAAACGCCGCAGCTTCTCATGTTGTCCGGCATCGGGCCTGGCGAGGCATTGCGTCGCCATGGCATTGACGTTGTTGTCGATAAAGAGGCTGTTGGCGGTAATTTGCATGATCACTATGGAGCGGATGTGCAGGCGACAAGCCTTAAGCCTGTGACACTCTACCGATCCATGACCCCGTTTGGTGCGTTGCGATCCCTTTATCAGTTCGCTGTTCAAGGGAAGGGGGCGTATACGTTCTTTCCTTTTGACTCAGGGGCCATGGTGCGGAGTGCACCTGACGTGTCGGGGCCGGACCTCCAACTTTTGTTCGGTGATTATACGCGGGAGGGAGGTAAAAAGACCATGCATCGTCACGGCTTTAACCTTTCTTGGTGCCAGAGCGTGCCGACCAGCCGGGGGCGCGTGTCGTTGGCGGATGGTAACCCTTTAAGCGCGCCCCATATTATCCATAATTTTCTTGAAACGGACAAAGATAAGCAGGTTCAGCGCCGCGCCTTTCGGTTGGCGCGTGATGTGCTCGCTGCTGAGGCCTTTAAGTCTTACTTTGGCGAGGAGATCTCGCCAGGTCCTGATTGTCAAACTGACGATGAGATTGATCAGTATATTGCCGCGAATGGGGGGCAACACCATCATCCGGTCGGGACAGCGCGGATGGGGGTTGATGAAAGCGATGTTGTCGACCCATCCCTTCGTGTCCACGGGGTAAGGGGATTGCGGGTGGCAGACGCCTCCATCATGCCAACAATTGTCAGTGGCAACACGAATGCCCCAACTATTATGATCGGCGAGAAGGCGGCGGATCTAATCCTCAAGGAGGCCCCATGATTGTGAACGGTGCGAGTGCAGCGGATCGGTTTGGTGATCGGTGGAGTGGCTACCTCTATGATGAGATCATGATCCCTATGCGTGATGGTGCGCGGCTTCACACCTTCATCTTTTATCCTGAAGTGATTGAAGAACCACTGCCTGTTATTCTGACACGGTCCCCCTATGGCTGGTCGCGGCCCGACAATGACCCATACTATACGGGCGAAATCCATGGCGAATGGTGCATCCACACCTGCATGATTGACGATGGGCATATATTTATCGCTCAAGATGAGCGAGGGCGCTTTGGGTCAGAAGGGGGTTTTGAACCCAAT
>CALFRH010000640.1 GCA_937919225.1 uncultured Parvularcula sp. | reverse complement strand
AGCAACTGATTTGTAATCAGTAGGTCCGCGGTTCGAGTCCGTGTGGGGGCACCAGATATTATCCCATGAAATCTCATAACGTCTAGATAAGCGCTTATTATCAGTGGCTTATCCTGTACTGCCTTCTCATGCATCTTCATGTTGCCTCACTGTTTTTCACATATTAAGGTGGCCCAAACGGAGGCCCAAATTGACGAAGCTCAATGTACTCTCGCAGATGAAAGCCAAATCACTTGGCCCCGGGAAGCACTTCGACGGCCAGGGTTTGATGCTCGTGAAGAGCAAAAAAGAAGCGGGCAAGTGGAAATTGCGCTTGGTGGTCGGCGGAAAACGTCGGGAGATGGGTCTGGGTCGGTGGCCGGATGTATCCATTGCAGAAGCTCGCGACCGCGCCGCTGAAGCCCGAAGACAATTGCGAGATGGGATCGATCCGATCCAAGCGAGACGCGCAGCGCAGTTGCGTGAACAACGTCTAACACTCGCCGAAGCAATTGACCGCTGTTATGTCGCCCGACAGGCGGAACTCAAGAACGACGGTCAAGCCGGTCGCTGGTTGTCGCCGCTCTCCGTTCACATCATCCCGAAGTACGGAACGACCGCCATCGAAGACGTTGACCAGCATCTCCTCAAACAGATGCTTGAACCAATCTGGCACACCAAACCAGACACCGCACGCAAAGCGATGAACCGTCTCAACCTGACGCTCAAGCACGCCGCCGCCTACGGGCTGGATGTAGACTTGCAGGCGGTGATGAAGGCGCAAGCGCTCCTCGGAAAACGGCGGCACGAGACGAAACACATCCCCTCTCTCCCCTACCAAGAAGCACCTGACTTCTATCGCTGGCTGTGTGGCAACAGTGCGGTATCGGCGCTGGCGTTACGGTTTCTCATCTTGACCGTCGCGCGCACAAGCGAGGTGCGGTTCGCGACGACCTCTGAGATCGAGGGGGAAGTTTGGACGCTCGACAAGACGCGCACCAAGACCGCGACTGAGCATCGCATTCCACATTCGGAAGAAGCGCAACGCGTGCTAACCAATCGCCTGTCATTTGGAGACAGCAACTTGCTGTTTCCGACCGCCCGCGACAAACCCATGTCCGACGCAACGATGAGCCGCTTGATGCAGCGGGAAAGGTTTGAAGCGCGACCCCACGGTTTCCGCGCGACCTTCCGCACCTGGGTGGAAGAATGCACGGACACCCCGTTTGCGGTGAAAGAGACAGCGCTTGGACACCAGGTTGGGAGCGAAGTTGAACGCGCGTATCAGCGTAGCGACTTGCTCGAAAAGCGTCGGGTGCTGTTGCAGGCATGGGCAGATTTCTTGACCGGCTGATTGGTTCGCACACGTTCGAACCAGCCGCGCATGTTACAATCAGCCATATGGAAAACCTCGAAAATTCCATCGGTTCGCACACACCCGAACCGGTGCGAACCCTTGAAAACCAACACCAAACGGAGTGGTTGACTGTTGATGAAGCAGTAACCCTTTGTAGTGAACGCGGTTTGAGCCGCACTCCGAAGACACTCCGAAAATGGGCCGAACGATCTTTTCAGAAGGAAGACGCTGAGATTATCGTGCGACGCGAAGACACGATGTGGGCCTACCGATGGAAGTTCGAAAAGACTTCCCTGCTTCGAAAGATTGAACAAGAGGTTTCCCTTGCCGGTGCAAACTCGACCGAACCGGTTCGAACCAGTGCGACCGCTGGAGAAACGTCTTCTGTTCAGAAAAACGATGTTTCGCCATCTGTCGAGCAAGTGAACGCGACCGAACCGGTTCGAACCAGTGCGGAGATGTTTGCCAAGAATCAAAACGATAAATCGGACGAACCGAACGCAAACCTGTCCGAACCTGTTCGAACTCGTTTGCACAAAAATGCTGAGACCGCGTCAGTGCTCGAAGAGGTGCGTGTTCGCCTTCGCGATAAAGACAAAGAAATCGAGTTCTTGCGGTCGCAGCTTGAGAAGGCGCAAGCCGAAGTTGAAAGGCGAGCGACTTCCACCGACGAGGCACTAAAGACCATTGATCGCGTGGTGCATAGTTTTGAGCTACAGGCCGAGGCGAACCGCGCACTCGCGCTTCGGGATGCAGGTGCAAGTGCTCCACCAAACGCAACCGAGCCAATTCGCTTCACGCCCGAGAGCATTGATCCTGATCGAAGTGTTTCAGACCGCTCCTCGGATGCAGATTATCAACAACCGAGTACCTTCGTCGGATAGGGTATAATTTCGGCATGGGGGAGACTTACGAAATCTTTGCTGGCGACGAACCGATTGACCGGTTCGAAGTAAGGGACACACGTGCGCAGACGCGCTTCTTCATCGACAACGCATTCTACGACGAGTTCGTGCCGGTCTTTGGCTCTTCGCTAAGCATGGTTTACGTCGCGCTTGTACGACACGCTAACAAGGCGCAAAAGACCTGGCCTTCGCAGACACGACTCGCGGCACAGTTAAGCTTGTCGCGAAAATGGGTCGGGGTGCAATTGCAAATTCTTGAGTGCTTCAATCTGATCCGCACAGTGCGCGTAGGGAAAGCATGCACAAACAGATACTACCTCGTTGATGAAAAGCATTGGCGACGTGACTTTGAAGCCCTCGCGCAAGAGCTGGTGGCACAGGCAAATCGACAGTCTTTCAGTATTCCAGCGGAGCTCAAAGAGGTGATGGGTACTCCAGTGGGCAGGGTAGCGAACACCACTTCGCTCAAGATGGCAGTGCAGTTCGCATCCAATAGAAAGGTTAACCAAAGCAAGGAAAACGCAAAGGGAAGAATGAGGACTGTCGTCAAAAGGGTTCAAAAGCAGAAAGTTAAGACCATCACGTCAGCAACGGCAAAAAAGTTTGAATATGTTTTCGACAGAGAGAGGCAAACGATGGTCGAGCGCCCCATTCGAGAAGGGAAGGATTAGAGATTTCTAGTTAGGTAAAATATACCGGTCAAGAATGCCACATTTCGAATACGATCGAAAAAGACGACTGACTTACAACCAAATCGCTCACCAGAGGCTCAAAACGCCGCGATGCGGCGTTTTCATCCACCAAACAGCAAAAGGTGCGCACCCCCTTATTTGTCCCCTTAAAATCGATCCTGTGGCTTCTCAGAGCGTCTCCCGGCCAGCATGACAAAATTTTATTTCTGTGCTACGCTTCATGCATATGAGCGGAGCTTCCCTCGAAATCTATAATCTCCTGATCAACGCTGGTATTGCTGCCGACAAGGCAGAACCTTTGGCGAAAGAAATTATTACAAGATCAGAAGCCAAAGAACTGCTAGCGACAAAGACCGACATCCGAGACTTGCGGGTTGAAATCAAAGGCACGGAAAATCGCCTCATCATGTGGATGGTTGGGTTGCAAGTAGCTATGGCTGGCCTTTTGGTCGCTGCCGGGTTGATTGGCTAGCTACATGTTTGGCACAGAAAGCGCGCTGTTGACGCTGGAAGAGCGCCTTACCAGTAAGATCGTCACCCGTGTGGTCATTTGGATGTTTGCCGCCATCACGGCACAGAGCGCTGTGATCGTGTCTATCTTGGGGCTTTTGAACTAACCGTCATGCGATTCGACTCTCAAGAAACCACTCTTGCCACCAAGGCCGACATTGCAGACTTGCGCGCCGAAATGTACCGTGCCTTCCTTATTTATGGGTTTGTTTTGGCTGCAACCGTGATCGGCAGCCCAGTGGCACTAACCAACGTTCTCGGTGGGTAAGCCGCCGAAACTAGAATCACTGATTACGAAGACTGACCTGTACAAACAGATTTCCAGTTTCAAGGTTTGGTTCATTCAAGCACTCTTGGTGCAGACTTTGGTGCTCGCGGCGATGACAATCGGCACTGCCAGGTTGGCATCTTTGCGCAAGCACTCCGGTCTTGACGCACAACTACCGATTGCACACACTTCACCCTGCCTAGGTCTTCGCAAACCTGGCGCATCGCGATGCTCCAAATCGGAGTACTCGTGATGACTAGACTACTGAGCAAGAAGCAAGTCCGGGAGATCGTAGGGTTTAGCTTTGCGCACATTGATCGCATGGAGCGCGAGCCTGAATACGCGCATTTGGAGTTTCCAAAGCGAGTTCAGATCGGCTTCCGCGTCTTTTGGGTTGCAGAGGAAATCTACGCTTGGGTTGCTGCGCAGATAGCTAAGCGCGATGCCTCCTAGCGGGGCGGTGGGGGATGGTGAGAGCTGTCTCCCACATAAATCTATCGAGTTTGGAGCTCTCAAAGACTGTGGGAACTAGTTTGGCCTTGAAATACGCTCATCACTTGGCCACTTTGAAAGTACGCCGATGGCAACGGAGAAAGATTATGGGCAACCTACATGGCAAGATTCTTTGCACCATGGTTTCTATTTCACTTGTTTTCGCAGCTAGTTTAGCCGCTAGTAAACCGGCGAATGATATTCCAGATGAGATGTTACCCACAGGCCCTGTCGGTGGTATTTTCCCTATAGATATTCCTGTTCCTGCCCCGGATGCGGGTTCGTAATACTACATGCGATATAGTCTTGTTTCGGTTTCTACGGCATTTTTGTTTTTCTTTGTAACAGCGGTCACGGCTTGCGAGCTGAGCACGGTGGCGCAATGCAGCAATTCTCAGGGGATACCGCAAGAAATTTGCTCACGTGTTTTGTCAGGCTTGGTGGGTGAACAAGCCGCGTGCTCCGACGACCTAACGTACTCCGATAGAGACAAAGCTATTTTTCTTCAGATTGATCAACTTGAAGATGAACACGGTGGGTACATGGCAACCACGTTACAAATCGTTGCGCCTTCTGAGCAGTTGAGCGGAGCATTTGGGCCACGAGTATATGAGCAGCACATCATCGACTTATTGCTCTTTAGAAACTTTTCCGGTGAAAACTCATTCGCAGTGGTCTCGCGTGACAGTAGGTTTCTTAAGGGCCGAAAAACCCTAGCCTTTGATTTTGGAAACCCCAATTGGGTTGATTTCAATGATTCTGTTGGGGGTGGCAGTGTTCAATTTGTTTTACAGAAGACGCGGAGGTGGATTTGTCCAGAGGCATGCTGACCATCAGCAAACATACTGTTCGGTATCGTTTAGGCTGGACGATACTGGCTGCTCATTTTCTCGCAATTTTTATGTATGGGATCATCGGGCTTTTTTTACTTACAGATTTTTCTGACGTTATTGACTTGGTTTTAAGCGTTACACCACTTACCGCGCTCTACCTGACTGCATTCCTTCGCTATGTCGTCAAAGACGAAGCTCGAAAAGACAGTGGTGAAGTGTCGATTGCGGCCTTCCGCGTTCAAATGACTATTGTCATCCTTTTTTGCATTTTTTTGCTGCCTGTCGGAGGCGTTCTGTTCATTAGCGGTGTTGTCCCCTATGCCAGCATGAGCACATTTGTCGGGTTGGTAGAAGCTTTGTTCGCTGGATACATGGCTACAATTTTTTATTCACTCTTTCCCGAAGTTGAGCCTAAAACTGATCAGAAAGCGAATTCCGCCTGAACCAAGTGCAGTGCATTGCTGTGGGAAAGGCATGATAATGGTGCACATCCCGGAGTTCCTACCGTGGAAACGCGCCACTACTTGTGCAATACATTATGGAAGGCATGATGCCTTCTGTTTCCACAATTGCACGCACACTTTGACGCCGAACATGCGGCGTCACACAACACCATTCCGCAGCAACTGGTCGTCAGGCTCACGCCATGACCCAATACCCTTTAGGGTCAAAACCCCACAGCCCTCAGGGTAAAGCGTATTGGGTCATTGACCTTCCCCCTCGACTAGGGCCGGTTTGATCTGGAATCTTCCGGTTGGTT
>CALFRH010000639.1 GCA_937919225.1 uncultured Parvularcula sp. | reverse complement strand
AGAGGGTCTTTGCGAACCGGTCGGATTTGCAGCGTTCAGCAAATGAGTGCTCCCATCCTGTTCGAAATGGCTGGGATCCACCACATAGAACTTATGGTCCAAGATTAGGGCCATGCCTCGTTTGCCTTGATCACAAGGATCGCGAATGCCTCGGAGCGACCGGCAAATTTCCCGAACAAGACTGGGAATTGGTTATCCGCAGCCGTTCTCGAAAAAGCGACTTTCCCCGCATGGCTATTGCGCTATAGCTAAATCAGCGCAGAGCAGTACCTAAAAGGCCAAAACATGCCCCTTTTTCACATTGTTATCATTGCTTTGATCCAGGGGATTACCGAGTTTCTTCCGATTTCCTCGTCCGGCCATCTGATCCTTTTTCCAAACCTGACCGGCTTCGAAGACAAAGGCTATGCGCTGGATGTGGCTGTGCATGTGGGCTCACTGGCTGCGGTGGTGATCTATTTCTGGTCGGATATGAAGATGGTTGTCATTGGTGCGCCAAGGCTGCTGATGGGCAGGGCCGACACGGAGGGCGCACGTCTTGCACTGTTGCTGTTGGTCACGTCGATTCCAGTGATCGCTTTGGGCTTCTTGCTCAAGGTCACAGGGCTCTATGAAGATATGCGATCAGTTGCCGTTATTGGCTGGGCGATGCTCGTCTTCGGGATTTTGCTCTACTGGGCCGACCAGTTTGGCGAAACGCGCAAGGATCAAAGCCATTTTGGCTTGGTGGACGCCATGGTCGTCGGTGTCTGGCAGGCCATCGCGTTGATCCCGGGCACGTCCCGATCCGGGATCACAATCACGGGTGCGCGGTTTTTAGGATACTCTCGTCACGATGCAGCAAAGCTTTCGATGCTGATGTCGGTGCCCACGATCATCGCCAGCGGCGTCTTGGTGGCCGGAGAGGCCTTCTACAACGCCGATGCGCAGATGCTGCGCGAGGGGGCGATCGCGGCTGCGGTGTCATTTATTGCAGCGCTTCTGGCTCTGGGTATCATGATGCGCCTGCTGCGCACTGTGAGCTTCACACCCTATGTGATCTACCGCGTTGCCCTCGGGGTATTCCTGCTCTTCATTGCATACACCTAGAGATCAGGTGCGCCGAATTGGTCACAACAAACACGTTCTAACGCAGGTAGCCAGGCAGAACGTCCGCCAAGGGTGTGGGCGTAATGCCAAGCGTCTCCAGGGTCATCATCCCTGCCCCCACGACATTGTCTGACTTGAGGCTGTTGACCTGGTCCTGCGTGATCTGCGGGGGTAGAAGACCGAAGGTAACGGTCTGGCCCACTTCCATGCCGACAGCCATGAGATGCGCCATGGGGAAAGGGATGTTCACGATCTGGCGCTTTCGCCCCAGCACATCGAGCATCATTTGCATCAACTCGCCAAAGCTCTTCACGTCCGGTCCACCCAGCTCATAAATACCCGGCTGAGCCTCACCCATCACAGCTTTCTCCACGGCGGCAGCCACATCATCCACATAGACGCATTGAAACTTGGTCGCCGCGCCAACGACGGGCAGGATCGGATTGATACGGGTCATCGCGGCAAACCGATTGAAGAACTGATCTTCGGGGCCAAAGATCACCGACGGGCGCAAGATAACAGCATCGGGAAAAGCCGACAGGATGGCCTGCTCTCCCTGCCCTTTGCTCTGGCCATAAAGCGTGGGCGAATTGGGATCAGCGCCAATGGCCGAAAGGTGGACGAGCCGAGCGACAGACAGCTCTTGTGCGGCACGACCAATCCGCGCCGCGCCCAGGTTTTGTATGGCCTGAAATCCATTTTCGCCGGATTTGTCAAACGTGCCGACACAATTGACCACTGCATTTGCGCCGTCCATCGCGGCGCGCACGCTTGCATCATCGTTGATGTTGCAGGCCACGGGCGTGACCGAGCCCGCGCCTGACAGGCTCATTTGTTTAGGGGAGCGCGATGCCAGGCGCACCTCCCAACCACGCGCGGCCAATCTGCCGGCGATATAGCGTCCGACGAACCCGGAGCCGCCAAAGAGCGTTGCAACTTGCGTCATTTCGATCAAATCCACCCGATTGATTACTGTCCATGCTAGGTAGAAGGCACACCCACCCGGGCAAGCCTCGACGGTTACACGGCGGTCGCGCGAATCCACGTTGACAGCCAAGAGAGCCAGGGATAAAGGCCTCTCTCACGACACCGGCCCAGGTGGCGGAATTGGTAGACGCGCTAGCTTCAGGTGCTAGTGTCCGTATGGACGTGGAGGTTCGAGTCCTCTCCTGGGCACCAATATATATATAAAAATACTTTTAAATCATATAATTAGAAAATAGTCTATTGGATCGGACCCCCAATTGGACCCCTTTATGATACCTTCAGTTCAGTGTCGTTGCCTTGGCTTTCGCAAACAGCAATTCCCCCAGCTAGGTGAATTTAACACTTGCCTCAGATTCACCCCGGTAACCTTGATGAACTTATTAGCTCACTACAGTGAGCAGACTGCGTAAGTTTCGGATTGAACACCTTGTTCTAAATTTCAGACGCAAAGCAGAATTCGGGGGCAGACCGATGGCTGACATCACAGCACAACAACTGGCAGACGCTATTGCTTATGCGGTTTCTGAAGATATGGAGCCAGACGAGCCCGCTCGTGTCACGATCCGTGGTGGACTTGAGAACTTTACGGTGCGCGGCGAGTTCGAACTTGAATTGGTTGCGACAGCTTTGAACCGAGTGCGGGAGGCATGAAGGTCTGTTGAGCGGACTTGGCTGCCTTTGCTTGAAGCAAGCAAAGTCATTGCTGCAGGTCCCACACGGGTCCATGTGATCTTATGCTCGGCACCAAGTCGCGCCCGGTGCGTCGTAAAGCATAGTCGATGAGAGTGTATACCGACACAACCAGCGGGATCACTATCAATAGCGGAAGACCCGGGGTTAGCTCCCCAAACGAGATAAGAGTGACTTGCTCGGTGACAAACCTTCCCAAAGAAGGTTCTGGTGGTTGAATTCCGATACCCAAAAACGAAAGGCTGAAATCAACTAACACTGTTGTGTTGAATACAATCGCAAACATCGCCAACAAGAAAGTTGCTTCCCGTCGCACAAGCAAACCAGCGACGCCAAACCACAAAAATGCTGATGTTGATTTGGAGGCCTCGTATGCACTTTCTTGAGATTTTTCCATCGTTTCACTGCTACAAAAACGAAAGACGCGGCTCGAGAACGGTATGGTCATTGCTACTATGAGGCTCAAACTTGAAGGCACGTAGACAAGCACTCCGAAGAAAAAGCCCCATAATAAAGGTGGAAGGCTTGATAATGAATGTGCCAGCACAAAAAGTGCCTTGTTAACCCATCCACCCAGTACCTTCGCGGTTACGCTCGCACAAAAGCCTATGGTGATAGACAAAATGGCTGTTGCCAGGCCGATCCAGAAGAGGTTTCTGAGCCCATAGATTAACCTAGACAAGCTATCGCGACCAAGTTGATCGGTACCCAAAAGGAACTCATTATTCGGAATTGAAAACGGTGGCGCGACGTTCAGGGTGTGGTCAAAGGGGGCTAAAATAGGGGCAAGGCATGCTACAATAAAAGCGCAAAAGAGTAGAATTGACGCGATGATAGCACCCAAGCGTGATGGAGGTTTGACAGTTCCAGAACTCGGTAAGAACGCTGCAATAGGTTTTTCAATGAAGAGGTTTTTCATTCAATAATTCTATCTTCTGGAACGCCGTAATGATTGCCGTAACTCCCAGTGATAGCTTCGTGGCACAAACTCATAAATGCCCAAAGTGTACGCCATCAAGCATTCGCGCATTTTCCTGTTCAAACGTCAGCAACGCTAGTGAAATATGAAACTATGCTTGTACATGCAGGACAATCGCCAAAATAGGTCCAATTAGCAAAGCGGGCTCATTCCGGCCATTGGCAGCATAATTGTCATCCTCAATTCATCGCCAACCGTCGCCGAACCAAACCCGTAGAGGCGCTCCCT
>CALFRH010000638.1 GCA_937919225.1 uncultured Parvularcula sp. | reverse complement strand
CGGTTTGCTCCTTGTCTGAAGCGATTTTGGTCTCGAACGACCATAAAGGTTAAATGGTCACCGCACCCTAACCCTTCGGACCTGAGCATTTGGTGATTTGTGCTCCTCAATCATGGGCGAGGAGCGCGAATGTTGGCCGTCCGTGCAATACTGACGGCTTTTCTTCCGTAAATAAGTAAAGGAAAAACGTTATGCGGACGAGTTTATTGGGAATGGCCTCCCTTCTCGTGCTCATCGCTTGTAGTGAAGCACCACCACCATCAACCACCGCAACGGGTTCCGAGCCCGTGGTTGAAGCACCAACGCAAACAGAGACCGAGCGCCTTAACGCGTGGTTTGATGCCAAGTTTGAGGAGGGGCTGAAATTCAGCCCTGTCCAACAGACGTTCCTTGGGCGGGATACTGACCAAGACAAGCTTGACGATTTTTCCGTCGAGGCGATGGATGAGCAACTCGCTTGGCAACGGGCGAACGCTGCCGAGATGCAGGCGAGTTTTGACTATGATGCGCTGACGCCTGAGGGCAAAACGTCGTGGGATATCGCGCTCTATCAATTGGCTGATGCAGAAGCGTCCGTTCCGTTTCGGACGAATGCCTACGTCTTTGAGCAAATGAGTGCAGTACACAGCTTTTTTCCGCAGCTGCTGATCGCCTTCCACCGCGTCGCCGATGGCGAGGACATGGACAATTATCTCAGTCGGGTCATTGCCACTGAGCGGGCGATGGACCAACTCATTGCACGATCCAAGCGAAATGCTGAAACGGGTGTGCGCCCGCCTTACTTCGCCTTTAATCAGGTGATCGTTGAGGCCGAGAAAATCATCAGTGGCGCGCCTTTCGATAGTGGTGATGAGGATAGTGACATCTGGGCCGATGCTAAAACAAAGATTCAAGGCCTGGTGGATCAAGAGATCATTGATGAAGCGAAAGCGGAGCAACTAAGAACGGATATCCGCGCTGCCCTTCTCGAGCATTGGCAGCCTGCCTATGAGCGTCTCATTGCTTGGCAGAAGGAGGATCAACCGAACGCCACAGAGGTCGCCCAAGGGGTCACCGCGCTCCCCGATGGGGTGGCATATTATAATGAGCGCCTTGCGAACCAGACCACGAGCCAGTTTACGGCGGATGAAATCCACCAAACTGGCCTTGATGAGGTGGCTCGCCTCCGCGCGGCGATGGAAGCCATTCAAACCGAGTTTGGGTTTGAGGGAACGTTGCAGGAGTTCTTCACTTTCCTCAGGGACACGAAGGACGATGAGCGCCTTTATTATCAAAACACGGATGAAGGGCGTCAGGGTTACATCGACGATGCAACAGCGGCGATTGATGGGATTAAGGCGGTGCTGCCTGACTATTTTGGTATCCTGCCGGAAGCGGACATGGTGGTAAAGCGGGTGGAGCCCTTCCGGGAGCAGGATGGGGCCGCTCAGCATTATTTTGCGCCCACCCCGGATGGCTCACGCCCCGGTATTTACTATGCGCACCTGTCCGATATGGCTGCGATGCCCAAACGGGAGTTGGAAGTCATTGCCTATCATGAGGGGCTGCCGGGGCATCATATGCAGATCGCAATCGCCCAAGAGCTTGAGGCGTTGCCCACTTTCCGAACCCAAATGCGGTTTACAGCCTATGTCGAGGGCTGGGCTCTGTACACGGAGTGGTTAGCCAAGGAAATGCCCGGCACCTACCAAGATCCGTTGTCGGAGTTTGGGCGCCTGGGCTCTGAAATGTGGCGCGCCATTCGCCTGGTGGTGGATACGGGGCTTCACGCGAAGGGGTGGACGGAAGAGGATGCTGTTGCCTACTTCCAAGAGAATTCGGCGATCACAGTGGGGCAAGCCCAATCGGAGGTTCGCCGTTATCTCGTCCTTCCCGCCCAGGCGACAAGCTACAAAATAGGGATGATGAAGATCCAGGCGCTGCGGGCCGATGCCGAAGCGAAGCTTGGTGATGCGTTCGACATCCGCGCCTTCCACGATACTGTGCTTGGCGGCGGGGCGATGCCTCTATCCATCCTGGAGCAGCGGGTAAACGACTGGGTCGCGTCGGTGGAGGCCTCATAGGCTTTCATCGCTCTAAGAAAGGTTGAAGGGAGGGGACAAGTCGATTATCCCTTTCCTTCACGATTTCGGAGACGCCAAGAATGCGTGCAGAAATAACCCATGACGCTGAGCAGGTGCGGCAATCGCTGGCCCTGCTGAGGAGGCGTCTTTGACTGGGATGTCGCCAACGCCCGCCTTGAAGAACTGAACACCAAGGCGGAGGATCCCACCCTGTGGGATGACCCCGAGGCCGCCCAACGTCTCATGCAGGAGCGCACCCATCTTGAGGGGCAAATCAAAGCGCTCACCGAAATTCAGACCGAATTGGACGACTCCCTGGAGCTGGCCGAAATGGCTGAGGAGGAGGGGGACGAAGGTGCTATCGACGATATTCAGCAGTCCCTCCGTACCCTGCGTGAGCGCGCAGGTCGGGCAGAGCTGGAGGCCCTCCTTTCCGGTGAGGCGGACGGCAATGACGCCTATCTCGAGATCCATGCTGGGGCTGGGGGGACAGAGAGTAATGACTGGGCCAATATGCTTTTGCGCATGTATGTCCGCTGGGCCCAGAAGCAGGGGCACAAGGTCGATGTCATCGAAGAGCAGGCCGGTGAAGAGGTAGGGATCAAATCCGCCACGATCCTGGTGAAGGGCATGAACGCCTATGGCTGGCTAAAGACCGAGTCGGGTGCGCATCGCCTAGTGCGGATTAGCCCGTTTGACTCAAATGCCAAACGGCATACCAGCTTTTCCTCCGTATGGGTCTACCCGGTCATTGACGACAAGATTGAGATTGAAATCAATGAAAGCGATTGCCGCATTGATACGTTCCGCGCGTCGGGGGCCGGCGGCCAGCATGTGAACACCACGGACTCTGCTGTGCGTATTACCCATGAGCCACCCGGAATTGTTGTTCAGTGCCAGAACCAGCGGTCACAGCATAAGAACCGCGCCACCGCCTGGGATATGCTTCGCGCGCGCCTTTATGAGGTGGAGCTGCAAAAGCGGGAAGAGGAGGCCAATGCCGCCAATTCCGCGAAAACCGATATTGGTTGGGGCCACCAAATCCGTTCCTATGTCTTGCAGCCCTATCAGATGGTGAAAGATCTTCGCACGAGTGTTGAAAGTCCCTCACCGGACAATGTGCTTGATGGCGATATTGACCAATTTATGGGCGCGGCCCTTGCGGCGCGAGTCGGTGGTGCGGACGGGGATGGGTAGACCTGATCAACGCCGGAGGTTGGCAAATGTCCTCTGAAGGAAGGTTGCGGAAGTCCGTATGAGTTCGGCGCAAGATGATTGGGGGCATGCTGAACAACGCATAGCCGAGGAGTTGGAAGCTCAGACGGGGTGTCTTGATTTGGCTGGGCTGCGTTTAAACCGACTGCCCCCTAGCATTACGGCGTTGGTCAACCTTGAGTTTGTCAACTTTGGGGCAGTTATCCCTGACCAATATATACCCAGAATGTTACCGGATGGGGGCTGGTTCCGTTCGCAGTACTGGATGGATGACGTCACAATTGATCCTGAACCGGAGATATTTGAGGTTCTTGGCTCACTTCCCAATCTCAAATCCTTGTGTCTGTCATATGTTCCGTTGAAGGGTGATGAGCGTATTGATCTTTGTCAGAATATTCGAAACCTTTGGATCGATTGCACCGGTTTGAATGACGCTCGCTTTGTAGAGCCGCTTATAAACCTAAGGATGCTTGACATTGGGTGCAATAAAGTCAGTGATTTGA
The DNA here is from genome assembly GCA_937919225.1 of uncultured Parvularcula sp. Taxonomy (GTDB): domain Bacteria; phylum Pseudomonadota; class Alphaproteobacteria; order Caulobacterales; family Parvularculaceae; genus Parvularcula. Next base: position 13,699 of record CALFRH010000638.1, on the reverse strand, counting down.
GCCCGCTGCAATCTCTGTCAAAGCTCGCTACTCTCCATTTATTTCACACACAGGTGAAAGACCTTTCCCCTATATCGGCACTGCATGGTCTCCGCTCGCTTCATTTGCAAAATGTGCCTGTAAGAGACTTGCGGCCAATCTCCAAGCTGAAGAATTTAGAGCGATTGTGGATGGATGAATCGTTTCTCATTGAGACTATTGATCCAATTAGCAGTCTTCATCGTTTGAGCGAGTGTAGCTTTTCTCACACGCTTATAGACGATATTTCTGCATTGGCATCCATACCTAGCTTGAAAAACCTATCGGTCTACAGAACGCCTATCCATGACCTTAGACCACTTGCCAGTCTTTATTCGTTGGAGACGCTGAATATTTTCGAAACCAGAGTAGGCGACCTTAGCCCATTGAAGAATCTGACAAGTCTAGTGCGGTTGCATGCCAATAAGACGGACGTCTCTGATTTGACGCCATTGGCGGATTTGTCGAATCTCGAAGTGCTAGAGTGTGCGGACACTAATATTGATGATCTTACTCCAATCTCCGGCATCCCTTCTCTCAAAAGACTGGACTTGAGTGGTACTTACGTGAATGACATTGACCCTACATTATCATTGCCAAACCTAACTGAGCTTTTCGTCAGCGGCTCTTGTGTCAAGGATATAAGTGAGGCAATCCGAAGAAAGTCCCTTCGGCTTATGGCTTCACGATGTAGCTTAGAAAGTCTTCCGTCAGATCCAGGATTGTATATTGATAGAGCACCTATTCACCTGACAGATGTGACGGTTGATGGTATTCATCCAAGCTATTTCTCTAGCGATTTGAACGGCTATGTTGATAGCCACAATGAATTTCTCTATACCTATTTTTCACGTAAATCTAAGTAGGTGAGCCCAGGTGGGCTGTCATCAACCCCCTCGCATACGCATAAACCTCCCTGTCTGCCGTACACATCTCTTCCACCCGTGCGTGGTCAGCGTCAGAAATATCTGGCATCGGATGAACCGCGGGACGTTCGTGGCCCACCTGCAGCGGTCGTCCAATCAGGCGCTCAAGACCTGTCATAAACGTCTGTAGGTCACTTAAATCACCAATGAGAGAGAAGTGTTCAAGGTTCGATGTCGCGCGTTCAACCGCATTTGGTAGACCCTCTGGCGACAGGTGAGGGACACCGCCCAGATAGCGCGTGAGGGCTGTCGCATGCTGATAGGCCATGTCTGTCGCTAAATAGTCTGCAAACGGCAACTGAACAAAGCCCGAGCGTGCCTCTTCACGATAATGAGAGATCATCCTGGCAACGGGCTCCCGCACGACGGTCACCCATTTGAAGTCGTCGGCGCTTTTCTGGAACTGATCCCGGTCAAACAAAAAATGCCCGCTGACCACGCGATGACGATGGTGCAAGTGATGTTGAAGAAGGGTCGCGCGATGGGCGAATAGGGGGGCGGCGCGGGGGCCATCTTCGGGATAATCCTCCGGCGCGCCACCCAGCTGTGCCGCGACGGCGGCCCGTGTTTCTGGCACCGTGATCCAGCTTGCCCGCTCATGAAGGGGGCAGGCCGCGTTCAACGCCTCGATGATCGAATTGCCGGCGCACTTTGGAATATGCAGGAAGCACGCCCGTGTTTTCCAGCCGGGCGCAAAAGAAGCGGACAGGCGCTGTGTCGCCCGCCGCGCTCGTTTTACGAAAGTCTCCGTCATCGGAAGGCTGCTCCCCATTTGGATAATGGGGAGCGAATGGAGCAGTATTTAGCGCTCGTCATCCTCGCCGGTGGAGGTGACCATCCCGCCAAGGGCATCATCCTCATCGTCATCATCGTTGAGGAGCGTGTCGTCATCGTCGTCGATGCTGACATCAATGTTGCCGATACCGTCAATATCGTCTTCATCGGACTCTTCGTCATCATCATCGTCGAGGCTTGCCGCGCGTTTGGACTTGGCGGGGGCTGATTCCTTTTCCGCGTCGTCCAAACTGGTGGCGAGATCATCGACATCCGAATCCTCCTCGTCATCATCATCGGACTCTGGCGACGGTTTCGCGGTCTCCTCTTCGGCCCGGGCGCGCCGCGGTTTCAAGAGGACCTCTGGGGTGAACTCATGGCCGCATTTCGGGCAGAGGGCGGGATCTTTCTGGAGGTCGTAAAAACGGGCGCCACAGTTGGGGCAGTCCCGTTTGGTGCCAAGCTCTTCGTTTGCCACTAAATTTTCTCGTATTCTGACTGATAAAGGGGGCGGCCCTTCGGCCTTGGAAAAGCGGTGTTGCCAGAGGGGAACCCCACTGTCAAAACGCTTCTTCCGTCACCATCAATAGGATCCCATGGCGTCTCCTCTTACCGCTCACCCGGCGCGGGCCCTTAAGGGCGACTGCACTGTTCCCGGCGACAAATCGATCTCCCACCGCGCCTTGATTTTCGGCGGTCTTGCCGAGGGGCAGACCCGGGTGGAGGGGCTGCTCGAAGCCGATGACGTTCTGCGAACCGCCGCCGCCGTCAGGGCTCTGGGCGCCGCTGTTGAAAAGGATGGCGGCACATGGGTGATTGAGGGGGCGTCGTGGCAAAGCCCTGATCACACGCTTTACTGCGGCAATGCGGGCACCGGCTCCCGATTGTTGATGGGGGCCGTCGCGGGCCAGGGGGTTAAGGCCACCTTTGATGGCGATCGTTCTCTGCGCTCACGCCCGATGGGGCGAATCCTCGATCCCCTCGAGACAATGGGCGTTGTGAGTGACAGTGACGCAGGGAAGCTGCCGGTGACCGTTAAGGCCGGGCGTCCCGAAGCGATTCGTTTTGCGCTGCCCAAGCCCTCGGCGCAGATTAAGTCCGCCGTGCTGCTGGCCGCCCTCGGCGCTGAGGGGACGACGATCATTGAGGAGCCTGTCCTCTGCCGGGATCACACTGAACGGATGTTGCCAGCCTTCGGCGTGCCAGTGACCTTCAAAGACACCAATGCCTGCAGAGAGATCCATGTTACGGGGCCGGCCCGGCTTAAGGGCACCGCGCTGAGGGTCCCAGCGGACCCGTCTTCGGCTGCCTTCCCCGTGGCGGCTGGCTTGCTGGTGCCGGGGTCCCGTGTTGCGGTGCGTGGTGTCCTGGCGAACCCGACGCGGACGGGCCTCTATGATGTGCTAAAAGAGATGGGTGCTGATCTGCAGTTTGAGCATTTGGGAGAGGAGGGGGGCGAGCCGGTGGTGGATCTGGTGGCCGCCCACGGCGCCATGAATGGGATCACCGTAACGGCTGATCGCGTGCCCTCCATGATTGACGAATATCCGATCCTCGCGGTGATCGCGGCGGCGGCTAAGGGCACCACGCGGATGGAGGGGCTTGGCGAGTTGCGGGTGAAAGAATCAGATCGCCTGTCCGCGACGGCAGCCCTCCTGCGAGCCAACGGCGTGACCTGTCGCGAGGGCGAAGATTGGCTTGAGGTGGACGGCGGCCCTATCCCCGGCGGCGGCACGGTTGAGACCCATGATGATCACCGTATCGCGATGTCAGGTCTCATTCTTGGCTTGGCTGCTGACAACCCGGTGACAATCGATGATGCTGAGATGATTGGCACATCCTTCACAGGGTTTACCGAGCTGATGGAGGGATTGGGCGCGACTCTTTCGGTCGGGACGCCATAGTCGGCGCGAAAACTAAGGGTGCGCTTGGTGGCGATGAAACCGCGTGCCGTTGCGGACATATTTTTGACAGAGGGGCCTCCGTCACCGCCTTGCCTATTGTCTAGCGAGGCTTTGGCTATCACACTCTTGCCTTTATGAGTGTGGGGCAGGGTGCGGGGCCATGAATTGGGAATTAATCCACCGATGGAACTCCGTCGTGATTGGGCTTTTCATTGTTGCCCATCTTGGTGTCCATCTGTTTGCTGTCGCTTCGCCTGAAGCGCATGCGGGCGCGGCTGGTGTGCTTCGCCAATATTATCGCGATCCCCTTCTAGAGGTCATCCTCTTATCATCTCTTCTTATCCAAATTGTGTCGGGCTACGCGGAACTGAAGCTGTTTGTAAAACCGGGCTGGCGATTGGTCCGCAATCTGAGTGGTCTCTATCTCATTGCCTTTATGGCCCTTCACGTTGGCACTGTGATGTACGCTCGCCATATCGACCATGTTCCGACAGATTTCTATTGGGCGGCCGGTGCCTTCGCGCTCGAACCATTGCGGTATGGCGCGATGGGGTTTTACGGGCTTGGTGTTTTTTCGTTCTTTACCCACATGATTGCGGTTTGTGCACTAACGTGGAAGTCGATGCCGCGGAGTGTGTTGATGATCTTTTGGAGCGTCGCCATCATCATCACAACGCTTATCTTGTTGGCGTTTTCCGGCCTACTCTATAAGCTCGATATCCCTATGTCCGTCATCGGGTATTACGAAGCGGTTTTGGCGCAATTGCCATTTATTTCTCCCTACACCCAGTAAATGGGTGACGGTCACCGTGCGTCGTTGGCCCATTGGGGGGGCTGAAACACCCTATGGCGTTGCTGGGGAAAGAGTGGACAACATATAGTCGACGGAGCGTTTTAACTCCTCATCGGTGCAGTCCTCGCACAGCCCGCGGGCGGGCATGCCGTTAATACCCGCAATGGTGCTTTGGTAAAGCGCCTCTTTGCCCTTGGGCAGCCGGTCCGTCCAATCCTCCGCAATGCCGAGGCGAGGCATATTGGGGAGGTTTTGGCTGTGGCAGGTACTGCAAACAAGATCGTACACGGCTTGACCGGTGCGGCCACCGGGGGGCACGGCAGCACTCGCTGTTTCAGCTTGGGTGCGCGATAGCCGGAAAAGCTCTCCCCGTTGGGAAAGAAGCCAAATCGATCCATCGCGCGCAACTTTGATGTCGCGGATCCGACCCTTTATCTCATTTAAAATCCGCGTATCTGATAATACTGTTGATCCGACATTATCGAGCTTACTCACAAGCTGTGCCTTAAGCGCGCCGACGAGCAAGTCTCCCTCCCATTCAGGGAACATCTGTCCACGGTAAATTTCTATCGGTGATATGGCAAGGGAGGGAAGGTAGTAGAAAAGGGGTTCATTTATACCCTCTTTTCTCTGCCCTTCACCGATCTTATTATAGGTATAGTTCATGCCGTAGCTGACCACCGGCCAGCCATAGTTGGCGCCCTTTTCAATAATATTCACCTCATCACCACCCATTGGGCCGTGTTCAGCTTCAAAAATAGTGTTGGTGAGCGGATCTTGCACGAGGCCTTGCGGGTTTCGAACACCGAGGGCGAAAATCGCTGGGTGATACCCTTTCGTATCGACGAATGGGTTGCCTGGCGGGATAGTCCCATCTTCACCGAGACGCAGAATTTTACCGGTCAACTTATCGGGATGTTGGGCCCAGTTCCGTTTTGATCGGTCGCCAGTCCCAATATACAAATATCCATCATCACCGAACATCAGGGCCCCCCCGAAATTCGACCGAGAGGGGGCGAAGGGATCAGCGACAATGAGTTTTTGTATGGCTGTTAGCGTATCTTCGACCAGCGTCGCCCGAGAGATCGCCAAGGCAAATTGCTCGCTCGTATTTTTTATCGCATAGCTTAAGTAAATGAGATTGTTGCGACCAAAATCCGGGTGGAGAGCAACATCCATCAGCCCCGTTTGCCCTTTGCCGCTTTCAATTTCAGGCAAACCGCTGATCACTGTCTTTTTCTGACTAACGGTGTCGATCCGACTGAGGGTACCGGAAAACTCGGTCACCAGGACGTCTGTGTCGCTTAAGAATTCAAAGGCCCACGGATAGGTAAGGCCTTTGACAACGATATCGAGCTGGCCCTCACGTATGTTGACCGCCGCAAGGGATCGCAGATCGCCGCAATAGGAGGCCGGTTCCCCCGGCCGCGCCTTCCGCTCAAAGCACGCGGGGCCGTTGTAATTCCGATCCCGCCCATTTCTTTTTGGTTTCGGGGGCGACGCCATCTCTTGGGCCCCAGTTGCTTGAGGGGGGCTACCGGTGAGAAGAAGTGTGCCCACAATGCCAACGCATACCAATCCAATGGCAAAGGCCGCCCGCTTGATCCTCGCCGGCGTCAGCTTTTTGAACACATTGGCGGCTTTTATCTTATCGAGAATGGGGCTCATAGTCGGTGTCCATAGTCGTTGTACGCCAGGCCTGTAGCCGGTCTGAAAGAACGGCTTGAACAGCTTCATGGTCGGGCCGATCAATCAAATTGTCAAAGATGATATTGCCGTCCGCATCGATGGCATAAAACTCTTGCAAGGCACGCTCTGTTGCAAAACAATCGTCATAGCGGGGGGAGAGTTCAGAGTCACCCGGATGGATACCCCTATGGCGATTGGATCGAAATGCCATGCCCGATGACGGGGCCCACCACCAAAGTGGAGCACTTGCCCGGCCCAACGGGCGAGCTTTCTCCTACATATGACCGGTATTACTATGTTTTAGCGCTCGGTGTTGCTCTCATGGCGGCCAAGATGGCCGGCGAATGAAACACCAATCAGAATGAAGGCAGCCCAGCCAAACAGCTTATTTGCCCACAGCCAGTGTCGCGTCCTGTTGTTCGGTGGGCTTGCCGCCATTGTCCGCTGGCTCAAGCTGCCGCGTTCAACCAAAAAGGCCTTTAGTTTTCCCACCAGTTTTGTACATGAATCTTTCTTTGCGGGATCTATTGGAAGAGCTCTTTCACTCGACTGCATCGGAACCCATTTATCATCCTGGCCAAGACTAATGGGTAGCAAGATATCTGCTGCATATATGCATGCATTGAAGTTCAGATAATACTCAGGGGTTTGTTCCAAATCGTATCGAGCTATTTCTAGAATGACTTCTTCTTCGAGTGGTTTCATGTGCCCCGCTTCCGCAACCAAGCTGTATACGAACACATTGCCGATCCAGACGACGAGCAGAAGGGGAAATATCCGGGCATATCCAAACCCGTAGCCAAATCGAACGAGACGCAGAAACCAGTAGTACAAGAAGGCAATGGGGTATGAGGTCACCCGCCATGGGGTGGATCTGGAATGTTTGAGAATCGACCGAAACTCTTGTCGTTCACTTTCTTCAATGACGAGGTCAGCAGCTTGGTATTCCCCATTCTCCCGCAATACATGGGCCATTTGCTCCCAAGGTTGTGCAACGAAGCCGGGGCGGCGATATTGCTTGGGAAGGACTGTCTTCAGCCATTTCAGACGGGTATGTGTATCAAGGCGTACATCGCGTCGACGTGACTTACGACCGCGGGTTCGTGTCGTGTTGTCATAGCGGAAACCAGCTAGCCATAGTTTTGACTTGATGGGCGCATTTCGCGAAAACCATTCTTCAGGATACACAGTAAGAATTTTGGCTGATGCGCTTTGAAGACCAATATCGCCCTTCAGTTTTTGAAAATCAAAAATAGCGAGATCTTGCGTAATCGTCGCGAACTCTAAGTTCAGTGCAAAAAATGGACGCTCAAGAGAGGGGTCTTGCTCTTTGATAGGGATTTGTGTCAGCGAGGCATCGCGAACACTCATCTGGGCACCGATGGTCGCACGGCGAAAGTTGACCTCTCCCTCGGCTGTAAACCCATCGACAAGTAGGACACTTCCATCAATCACTGCGTTCTTTGCACGAAGGACGAGTGGGCGTTTTTCAACACCCCCATAACGCATAGCGAAATGGCTACCCCTACAATCAAGCGTTCCTTTAATATGAACCCCCCCTAAATTGGCGAGGCCATCACAGTAGAACCCTTTTCTGAGAAAAATATTTTCATTGACGCTGGCGTTTTGAAGGTCAAGCGCAGGAAAGGCGTCGCCATTGGGGCTCACAAATTCGCTTGTCCGTGTTCCCTTGAGGCCCAGTAGTCCATTGATCTTTACACCCCGAAGGTTAAGCCCCCGTTCGATCAATGAGCGTTCAATCACGACCGAGCGGTCGATATGAGACCGCTTTAGGGAGAGTGAAGGCAGCCGGCACCGACGCATCCGAATGAGGGATAGCTCGTTATCCTTCAAATTTACATCGTTCTCGAATTCGCATTCCTCAAAGTGAAATGCGTAGGGAACGGTAACGCCGATGATCTTAAGTCGGCCTGTTACAAAAACATTCTTTATGGGGATAATAGTTTGTTTATGCCTTGGGAGACCGGTTTTATCATCGATTTGTATTGCTTTGAAAAGTGCTTCGCGAATCTCTTCGGCATCGAGTGTTCTTTCGATCGTGGGGTGCCAATCAGGGTCAACGAACTGGGTGTCTTCATCGTCGTCTTGGCGATATGTATCGTCGAGCTCGCGGTCGATCGACCGACCGTCCGTCCATTTCGATGAAGAATAGAGTTCGCCTGTGGGCCAGAGTTTGCCCGCCTCGGCAAACGCAGTCACGCCCATCCCATGCTCGTCGCTACCCACTCACGCCCCCTCAGGTCCTGCTCGAGTGTGAAGCCTGCAATCGAAAGGAAGGGACGTCAACATGGCGAGGTGCACTTCCCTGGTGAACCGGCCGGGCCATCTGCTTGGGGCGGTAAAGATGGGCTCACGCGTGAGAGACAAAGATGTCTCAGCAGCGGCGACATCATCGGAAAGGGGCATATATCTGCTATCCAATATGATCGTCAGGCGCGCTACAACGAAGGACGTTCGTTTGTACTCACGTCCTCGCTGTAGAGTCTTCGTTTGTCGCGCGTGAGCCGACTTTCTTTGATCCAATATTGATCGTAAGGCGCGCTAGCACGCAAAAAAAGGGCGGCGCCAACTGGGCCCGCCCTCTAGAATATTAATTTTTGGCTGGCTTAGAACGCAAGCCGGACGCCGCCGCCATAGGTCGCTGGGGCGCCCACCAGGCGAGAACCGGCATTGAGCTCGAGGAAATATGTCTCGTCGAGAATGTTCCGTCCGTAGCCATAGATGGATACCCGGTCGTTCAGTGACAGATCCACCCGAGCGCCAAGGAGGCTATAATCATCGGCGATGTTGCTGTCGCCGGCGTTTAGACGGTTCGATTCTTTCCCATGATAAGAATAGTCAATACGGGAGCTGAGAACCTTATCCCCACCCAACGCAACAGAGTGCAAAAGCGATGCAGCGGCACTCCATTTTGGAGCACCTGGTAGGGGGTCGCCAATGGTGTTCAGGACATCGTTCACCCGGTTTGAGCTAAACTCGGTGATTTTGGAATCGATGAACGTCGTGGAGGCGTTGAAGTTGAGGGTATGCGCATCATTTTCCCAAACGAGAGCGGAGATAGCAGCCTCGCCCCCTTCCACTTCAGCTTCCCCCACATTCGTCCGGCCATTCGTGTCGTTAGACAGCCGGGCCGTGGCTTGCAGCTCTTCGAACTCGTACCGGAACGCATCGAGTGACACGGCTAGGCGATCGGTGAAGTACCGGAGGCCCGCCTCATAGGCGAGGACCGTTTCGGAATCGAAGGGTTCCGTCTCTTCCACCGAGAAGATGGACGTGCCGTCAAACCCGCCGCCCCGATAACCGGTGCCAACAGATGCAAAGATGTTGAGCTGTTCGGTGAAGTCATATTTCGCTGTGAACTTACCGGAAACATTCTCATCACTGAATTCACGATCCCAGCTGAACGGTGACGCTGAGTTGAACGTCGTTTGATACGTAGACGCCTCATAAGGGTCGAGGTCAACATTCTCCCCCTTATATTTCACATTGTCACTGGTGAAGCGAAGCCCACCCGACAGGGTCAGCTTGTCCATCACCCGCCAGTCGCCATTCCCGAACACCGCAACGCTGTTCCGACGCTGCTCATAGGGGGAGGTGTACTGGGACAGAACGCCGAAGCTGTTCCAATTGCTGGTGAAATCGACAAAGTCGCTGACGAAGAAAACGCCGCCGATCCAGTCGAACTTTCCGCCATTATCGTCACTCAGACGAATTTCAACGGAACTCTGGTCAAGCTTGTCTTCAAACTCGAACTGGAAGCGGGGGAACGAGGTCCCGTCACCATTGCCGCCCACTTCGCGGTCACTTTCCTGATAGCCGGCGACAATGTCGAGGTTAAGATCATCGGCAAGCCGACGATTATAGGCGCCGGAGAAGCCGGTGACATCAATCTTATGGGCAAAATATTCGTTGGAATAGAACTCATAAGGATCGTCATTTTCACCAGCGTTTCGGGACTGCCGAGCGTCATCGACAAAGGCTACCCGGTCATATTGGCGAGTGTCACCGCGGTCGCGGCTGGTGAAGAAACGCAAAGTGAGATCTGACGCATCGTCAAACTCATAGGTCATGGTCGCGCGAACCGCAAAGAGGTCTTCGTCGCCAAAGCCTTCCCGCGTGCCTGGGTCGTTCACAGGCGGGATGATGCCCTCAAACCCTTCAGGGACAAACCCGGCAAAGGCGCCTGCGCCTGCGCCGTCCATAAAGCCGCCACCTTGCTTCGTCTGCAAGGCAATCCGTAGGCCAATTTGGTCGGTGACCGGTCCACCAATGGCGGCCTCAGCCGCAAAATAGTCATAGGACCCGTATTGAACATCCGCATAGCCTTCGAACTCATCAGTCGGCCCACGGGTGATCGCGTTGATTGCCCCGGCTGTGGTGTTGCGGCCGTAAAGAGTGCCTTGTGGCCCCTTCAGGACTTCAATCCGTTCGAGGTCAAAGAGTGGCATACTGAGATAAGCATTGGACGTTTGGTAGACACCATCCACATGCAATGCCACCGAGGGGTTCCCATTGGGCTTATAGTCGTCGGCGCCGCCAATACCCCGAATGGTGATAAAGCTATTCTCTGGTCCCCCAAAGGCGGAGTTGATCGATACACCTGACAGCACATCCACCAGATCGGTAAAGTCTGTCACACCGCGGTCCCGAATCTCTTTGTCATTCAACACGGAGACAGCGATTGGGGTGTCTTTGAGCGTGGTTTCACGCTTCAGCGCGGTCACAATGATCTGATCGCTTGGGACGACTTCTTCCGCACGGGGCGTCGGGGTGGGACGCTGGATGGTTTGTGCGCTGGTGGCGGACACAATGACGTACATGCCGTTCTGGTCGCGTTTGTAGGATAGACCAGAACCCAACAGGAGTTTCTCCAAGGCCTCTTCTGTCGTGTACGTTCCGCTTAGAGCAGGAGCGGACTTGCCTTTGAAAAGTTTGCCGTTGATGAAAATCGGCGCACCCGTTTGGGCGGAGAGTTCGAGGATCGCATCGCCTAGCGGCTGTGCGGGAAGATTAACAGTATCCGCACTTTGTGCGAATGCGGTGGACACAGTTGTGATCGTCAGTAGTGATGCAGACACCAGCATGCGCCGTGCATGCTTTGCGACTGAAGATTGAGCGCTCATGGCAAACCCCTCAAAAGAACCAAAATAATTGAAAGCGACCTTCGGCGCAGGGTACTCATGTCCGCTACTGGCGCGCATAGACATCACCAAAAGCCGCTTTCAATGATTTGACGTTCGACCGTATCGGAATTCCCAGCATATAGGGGCAGTAGGGTGTAGTTTCACAAAAGTTTCAAAAACCAGTGTCCGTTACTCCGCATTCAAATTCACGGAGACGATATCTTGATTCATTGTGATCGTAACAGGTTCCGAGATCTCTAAGGCTGACAATAAGAGATCAGTGTCATGAATGGGTAATGAAACCGTCACCAAAATGTCATCAAGCGGCGCATCGCTAAGCTCGATTTTTTTGTGCCGATAGCGGTTCACTTCTTCCACAATGTCGGCCAGGGGCGCATTTTGATAGACCAGCATACCCTGGCGCCAGGATTGGGCGTGCTCCCTTTCAAAGGGACGAACGGCCCCTAAGGTGCCCCTTGCGTCGGCGAAAACAGACTGACCTTGAGTGAGGCGCGCGGACGGCAGTCCCTCATCAGCAAGCTGAGGGGGCGCACGGTCGGGTAGGTCGAGGACGTTGACAATCCCTTCAACCACGAAGACTTCAACCCCCGATTTTTGCTTAACAACTTCGAATGAGGTGCCCAGCACCCGGACTTCCGTACTCGACACTTTAACGGAGAATGGCCGCTGCTCATCCCTTACAACGTCAAAGAAAGCCTGCCCGTTGACGACTTTGATGGACCGTTCTTTGTCGGAAAAATCAGCGATCACCTGCGTATCGCTCCCCAAATCCATTGCGGATCCATCGGGAAGGGTGATTGTTTTGATTTCTCCCAATGGCGAGGCGTATCGATACTCTGTCGAGGGGGCATGTTGCGCGGGCCACAGGAAAACAGCACCGGCAATAAGAAGAGAGGCCGCCATAACACCAGCTGCGGCGATCATCCCGCCCCAAGCCTTAGGCCGCCCCTGGTGAACAGAAGCAGGGTGGAGTTCTTCAAGGTTCTGGCTCAGCTCCTCATCCGACAAAACGGCGTAGTCGACGTCGCGCCAGGTTTGCTCAAGGCGGCGGAACGCCGTTTGATGGGCCTGGTCCGCCTTCAGCCAGATGGAGAATTTGATTTGATCCGCTGGCGTTGCTTCACCGGAGTATAAAAGAGCGCTCCACGCCGCGGCTTGGGCTTCTATTTCGGCCTGGTGTGAGGGATCTTGTGTCGATTTTTTATTGTTGTCGTTCATCGCCGCAAAAAATGCCTTACTCTTTCGTGTCGTTCAACGCGGTCGCTGGGTTGCTCGCCGCTAATTCTACCAGCGCAGATTGTAGGTATCGGCCGATCGCGGATTTGCTCCACCCGGTCTCTTGGCTAATTTCGTCATAGGTCTGCCCCATGATCCGACTCCTCAGCACGACCTCTCTTTGTTTCGGATCCAAAGCTTTTACACGGTTCGCCAGGGCCGAAAACTCCTGTCTCGCAATAAAGACGCGTTCGGGCGTTATTTCTCCCACTTCTTCTTGGTGAGCCTTCAATTCGTTGTCGATAAAGCGTTGGGCACGCCCCTGACCTCGGAATCCATCTATCGCACAGCGTACGGCGGTGGTGAAAAGATAGGCCCTGAGATTACGGATAAGGGAAAGGTCTGGCACCTCCATCATCTTCGCGAAGGCCGCTTGGGCGATCTCCTCAGGTTCCGGTGGGCCAACGCCATACCGGCGATAGAGCCATGCGGTGAGGTCTCCCCAACAGTCCCTATACAGGTCGTCGATGGTTTTTTGCCGGCGCTTTTGGGGGAATGAGATGGGGGCAGGGGAAAGGGTCGATACCGAAGACGAAGACGCGTCGGCAAAGTGACAAAGGCTCTTTGCTGTCATTGAACTGTCATACTTATTCTGCACACGTGCGCCCCAGTGCTGGCCTGTCCCTCTTTCGTTGGGGACACCTATCCATGCCGGGCTTGTATAAGAGAATTATGACAATTGCCTATTTCACCGGGCTTTGATTGGTGGAGACCACGCCGCCTCGCTTGGGGGGAGGCTATGAAAGCGAGGGGATGAAATGCGCGTTTCTTTCACACGGCCTATCACCGGGGTAAGACGTCTGACGGCTCATTTGATGCGCCAAGGGATTGGCTTGGCTTTGTTGGGGCTCGCCGGTGCATGCACCCTATCGTCGCCAACGCTTGATCGTTCTTATACAGATGATCCTTTTTCTTTTGTGGTGATTGGGGACACGCCTTATTCAAGCGATGACGAGGCGATGCTCCGTAAAGCCGTGCCGTCTATCCAATCAGAGAATTACCCATTTATCATTCATATTGGCGATTATAAGGGCGGCAGCACGCCTTGTATTCCTCAGTATGATGATGCGTTTGAGGGGTTGGTTGATGCGCTAGCGCCAACGCCCGTATTTTTCACCCCCGGGGACAATGAGTGGACCGATTGTGATCGCCGGG
>CALFRH010000637.1 GCA_937919225.1 uncultured Parvularcula sp. | reverse complement strand
CCGCCTAACCATCGATGAGACCGTGGATGCGGTGTACACAAAGCGGATGCCGTCAGCCTTTTTCGAGACGCCCCTGGCGAGCTTTCTCACCTGGCATAAGGTGGATACGGTGGTGGTGACGGGCGGCTCACCTCGGGTTGTGTGCGGGCCACGGCGGTGGATGCCCTCTCCCACGGCTATCGGACCATTGTGCCGGAGGAGTGTGTGGCCGATAAGCATGAAAGCTATCATTTTGCGAACCTCACGGACCTTCTCATTAAATATGCCGATGTGGTCCCCGTGTCTGAAGTGCACGAATGGTTGGATGCGCACTGATGGGGAAGGAAAAGTCATCGGCAGCGGAGGATACGGGGCTTTACGACTATTGGCCTTATCGGGATCGACCAAAGATCACCTGGCCGGGCGGGAAAAAGTTAGCCTTCTGGGTGGCGCCGAATATTGAGTTCTATGAGCTTAATCCGCCCACAAACCCTCATCGGAAGGCATGGGCCCGACCCGTTCCCGATGTGGTGAATTACGCCTATCGGGATCATGGGAATAGGGTGGGCAATTGGCGCCTGATGGAGGTGATGGCCAAGTACAATGTGCTGGGTTCGGTGAGCCTGTCGATCGCCATGTGTGATCATTTCCCCGACATTATTGACGCGGCGAACAAGCTGGGGTGGGAGTTCTTCAGCCACGGGATTTATAACACCCGCTACTCGTACGGCATGGATGAGACCCAGGAGCGTGCCGTGCTGGAGGACTCAATCCGTACCGTCGAGGCGGCGACGGGCCAATGCATTAAAGGCTATTTGGCGCCCGCTCTCACCCATACGGTGCGGACGATGGACCTTATCGCAGAGCTTGGGTTCACCTACACCTGTGATCTTTTCCAAGACGATCAGCCCCAACCGCTAAAAACGAGAACAGGGCGGCTTGTTTCCATGCCCTATTCGTTGGAGATCAATGATCACTATGCCTATAATGTGTTTGGCCAATCGCCTGCACAATATACGGACGTTTTAAAGCGGCAATTTGATACGCTGCTAGAGGAGGGGGCTCGGTCCGGCACGGTTATGTGCATTCCCCTTCATGCCTATTTGGTGGGCCGGTCCCACCGGATTGGCCCCTTTGAAGAGATGCTGAAATATCTTGATGCGCATCGGGATGATGTGTGGGTGACACGCGCCTGCGATATCGCTGATCATTTCATTCAGCATCACTATGACGACGCACTGGTTAACATCAAACGGGGAGGGCAGGCATAATGGCCTTAGACGATGATTATCTACGCTATCCCCACCGTCAAGCGGGAATGGATCACAGCCTTTACCCGACCTCAAACCTCTTTGAACGGCCGAAAATCGCTTGGCCGGGGGGCAAGAAGGTGGCCCTCTGGATCACGGTGGCTTTGGAGTTCTTTCCATTGACGCCTAATGATGGCCCTGTCCGTGCGCCGGGCGCGATGGTGACGCCCTTCCCGGATTATCGGACCTTTACGACAAAGGATTATGGGAACCGCGTTGGCATTTATAGGATCATGCGGGTGCTGGAGGCAGCTGGTTTTAAGGCAACGGCCTTTATGAACAGTGCATTGGCGCGTCGCTATCCGGCGCTGTTGGGTGATGTGCAGGGCGCCGGGTGGGAGATTGCGGCCCATGGGGTCGATATGAACCATGTCCACCATGGGGCGCTGCCTAAAGAAGAGGAACGGGCACAGATCAACGCCTGCCTCGATGAATTTGCGGCCCATAATGTCCAGCCGAAGGGGTGGCTGTCTCCTGCACGGTCAGAAAGTCATCAGACGTCTCAACTCCTCGCGGAGGCGGGGGTCGAGTGGTTCGGCGATTGGGGAAATGACGATATGCCCTACGCCTTTTCCTCCGGGGTGACGGCCATGCCCTTTACGGATGAATTAGAGGATCGCAAGTGTTTGGTGACGTTGGGGCAGCGGGAAGAGGTGTGGGAGGAACAAGTCCTCGACGCTTATGATTGGCTATCGGTCGAGGCGGCGGACCATGGTGGCCGCATTCTCCACATCGCGCTAACGCCCTATGTTATCGGCCAACCGTTCCGTATTCAAAGTTTGCGGAACGTGCTCGGACACCTTGGAGAGAAGAGCGATATTTGGTGCGCTTCTGGTACCGAGATTTGTGAGGCGTGGTGCGCGGGAAGCACCTAGGCGCCTATCGCCGGAACAGTTTTTTGAGCGGGTTTTGCCGCGGCAGCTCCCCGCTTTGGACGGGTCCCTTTGCTTCGGCGAGGGCTGCAACGGGGCTTGGGTCGCCCTCTTGGATATAATAGGCCTTCCGCCGGAAAAAGCGTAGCAGCCCGGTAGAGCCCATGCGGGAGGCACCAATGCCAGAAAATCCGTACCCATTTTTTTCAATTTCATGGACCATGGTGGTAAGGCCTGCATCATTGATACTGATCCCACCGGCATTGATTTTGTCCGCAACAGCGCAGGCGCGATCAACGGACTCCGAAAAGACGCAAGCGGACAGACCATATAGGGAGTCATTCGCGAGTTTGATGGCTTCATCATCGTCTTTGAACGACATAACGGGCATGACGGGGCCAAAGGTTTCTTCCGTCATCACCTTCATCTCGTGGGTGACATTGTCTAAGACTGTCGGGGCGATAAAGTCGCCGCCGCCAAGCTCTTCCATCTTTCCGCCGGTGAGGATCCGTGCGCCCTTTGAGCGCGCATCAGCCAAATGGTCGGCGATAATATCAGCCTGTCGGCCAAAGATCAGGGGGCCCACAATACCGCTATCGGCATCGGGCCAAGAGAGGGACACTTCCTCCGCCTTTTGTGCCAGCTTTGTGGTGAATTCTTCGGCAATCGTATGGTGCACATAAATGCGCTCAATGGATTGGCAAGCCTGGCCCGTAGCGGCGATGGACCCCCGCAATAGGGCGTCCGCGGCGCGGTCAATGTCCGCGTCCTCCAAAATAATCGCCGGGTCCTTGCCGCCCAGTTCCAAAAAGGCGGGGATGAAGTTGGCCGCGGCGGCCTCGCCCACAAGGCGCCCTGTCTTCACACTACCGGTGAAGGCGACGGCATCCACCAGCGGAGTCAGCGCCGCCCCTGTTTGTCCGTCTCCGGCGACCACTTTCAGCACCGACGCCAGGGTCGGGTGCTGTTTTAAGCTTTTCATAATTGGCTCAGCGAACCGCGGGGTGACCTCGCTTGGTTTGATGATCACCGCACACCCGGCCATGAGGGCCGGGAGGGCGTCGATAAAACTGAGGAGGAGGGGGAAGTTCCACGGGCTGATCACGCCCACCAGGGGGTACGGATCATTCCGACTTTCAAGGCGTATGGTGTCGAAAAAATTGGACCGCCGCGCTTCCGTCGTCATCATGCCGGGTGCGCTTTTGGCCCACCCTTCAATGCGGGTGAGGAAACCCATCACCTCCGCCTTGGCGATGGCGGTGCGACCGGTGTCCTGGATAAGAGCCTTTAGCAGCCCTTGATCATTTTTCTTCAAAGACTCTGCCCAAGCGATAAGAACGGCGCCCCGTTCCTCTGCCCCCATCGCACTCCAGGCGGGTTGGCTGGCGCGTAGGGCCCCGGCGGTGCCGGCCAGTTCGTCTGCATCCGGCGCGTCAAAGCTATAGTCTTCTTTACCGGTTCTTGGGTTACGGACAGCGACGGTGCGGCTCATTATACGCTCAATTCTTCTGGCTTGAGGCTGTTTAGCTTCATTTCATACTCATACCGGTCGGGGCGGTAATAGGCGACAATGTGCTGGACGACCCGTCCGTCCTCAGATTTAATGGTTCGGGTGATCTTGAGGACCGGTGCGCCGACGGTAAGCTTCAAGCCCTCCGCGATATCGGCATCTGCTGAAACGGCAGTGATCGTCTGCCGCGCCCGGTGGGGGGTGGCGCCAACATCCGCCAAGAGGCGAAGGATGGGCGTTTTTTTGAGTGCATTGGGGGGAAACTTTTTCGCGATCTCGTCTGGAATGTAAGTGTGCAACAGCGAAAAGGGTTCATGCTCGATGAGACGTCGGCGTATCGCAAATTGAACCCTGTCCCCCTCAGTGCATTCCAGCGCCTCCGCAATCGGTTTTTCAGCGGGAATGGTTTTGACCTTCAGCACCTCGATCTGGGTCTTCACCCCCATATCGATGAGGTTTTCCATCAACCCTTCAAAATCGGCACGGACCACGGGGGAGGGCACGCGGTACCGCACCACCGTTCCGCGACCGCGATGCCGCGACACAAAGCCCTCCGTCGCCAACTCCGATAGGGCACGCTTCACGGTAATGCGCGACACGTTGAGCTGACTGCACAGCTCCTTCTCCCCCGGTAGGGTGGTGTCGTAGGGATAAAGCCCATCCTGGATCCGCTTTTTAAGGCCCAGATAGATCTGGTGATAAAGCGGGATCGGTAGCGAGCTGTCGACTTCCGTGAGGGGCGGGCTCCCGTCCATTAGGCAATATCCTTGATCTTACTGGCCTTGTAATATGATATAGACTTATATCATTTCCAAGTCATGAGGGCGAAGATGGTTGATGCATATTATGCGGTGGCGCTGCAGCTCCATTGCCGATCTGTCAATGGTGTTGAAGGGCGCGGCGATGCGCAGAAAGTAATTGATGGCGCGATTGAGCACGTGCGCGGCGCTATCAATGGCGCCCTGCGGTTCCACGGCATGGACACAAAGCTTGTGGTCCTGCCGGAATATTTCCTCACCGGGCACCCCATGGGAGAGGGGCTTGATGAGTGGCGCGACAAGGCCTGCATTGCGGCCGATGGGCCTGAATATGAGGCCTTGGCCAAGATCGCCCAAGAGGCGGACATCTTCCTTGCGGGCAATGCTTATGAGACGGACACGCATTTTCCGGAGCTTTATTTCCAGACATCTTTTCTCATCGCCCCGAACGGTGAGCAGGTCCTGCGCTACCGCCGTTTGATCAGCATGTATTCGCCAAGCCCCTGGGATGTGTGGGACAAATATCTCGACATTTACGGGGCCGATGCGATTTTCCCCGTAGCGGAGCCGGAGATTGGCCGGGTGGGGGCCATTGCGTCAGAAGAAATTCTGTATCCAGAGATTGCTCGGCTTTTGGCGGTGAGGGGGGCGGAGGTGTTTTTGCACTCCTCATCCGAGGTGGGATCCAATGAGCTTACCATTAAGAATGTGGCCAAGCGGGCCCGCGCCATTGAGAACTTGGCCTACGTGGTCTCGGCGAACTCTGCGGGGATTTCGGGGTCCATGGTGCTGGAGGCCTCAACGGAAAAGGGCTCGCAGATCGTGAACTATAAGGGCGATGTGATGGTCGAGGCGGGCTATGGCGAAAGCGTCATTGCCTTCTCCGAGATCGATCTGGCCGCGCTGAGACGCTACCGGCGACGTCCCGCCATGGGGAATATTCTGGCGCGCCAGCCAATGGATCTTTATGCGCAATATTATGGTAATCAGATCGTACAGCCTGGCAATGGCTTGATGAAGGAGGGTGAGGTCGCGATGCCCGAGCGAACCTATTTCCTCAAGCGCCAGTCTGAGGTGATTGACCGGTTAGCTAAGGACGGGGTGATCTGACGTTCACCAACCTCCTTGCTGTCTACTGACGGTAAAGCTGGATGAAGGCGCCTTCGTCTGTGCCGAAGAGCTTTGTGCCTTTGTCGTCAAAGCCGCGCTCTGTGGTGTAATACACCTCGTTCGTGATCCGGACTTCGGACTCGATGGCGATGGTCGCGCCCCGCCGCTCTGAGTAAATTTGGCAGGTAGCCGGATCCACATAGCCTGTCCAATCGTCTATGTTCTGAGGCGTCCAGACGAGATCGCACCCTTCTGAGAATACGGGGTCAAGGTCCTCCATTGTCAGTTGGGTGAGGGTACCGGGCCGCTCCCACGCGTTGACATAGTCGTCAGGGTTCATGAGGGCATAAGTCTGTTGCACGACTGTCTTTCCATCATCAGCCGTCTGAAGGTGAGCAATCCGCTGGCGGTACACCGTTCGCTCAGATCCTGACTTGAGTTGGCTGTAGAACCAAAGACCGTCTAAGGCTGGCGAGTCCACGCGAACGCGCTGATCTTGGAAATTATAGTCTGGGTCATCGGGGTTGGTGGCAAAGGTGCCCATCATGAGGGCAAGAAGGTCCTCCGCTGACGGGCCGGATGGCTCTGTGCCCTTGGTTGTCGACGCGCAACTCGAAAGTAACATGATCCCAGCCAATGCGATAGCGCTATAGATTGCCTTTGTCATTTCCCTTTACCCTCCTCATGATGTTGTTTCGATTTGTATACTGTTTTAATCTCGCATAAAGGCGCCGCCATTAACGTGGAGCACTTGTCCTGTGACGTAGCGGGCCGCTTCAGACATTAAAAATAGGATGGGTCCTGTGATATCGGCCGCGGTCGCAATCCGTCCCAAGGGCACCTTGGCCTCATAGGCGTCAAGGTCGAAGCGAGACGGGGTGCCGTCCTCTGCCCCGCCATTGTGATACCCGCCGCGGATAAAGGCGGTGTCCACCGCGCCGGGGGCGATACCATTAATGCGCAGGCCAGGCGCTTCCTCGGTGGCCACCGTTCGGACAATGGCATTAAGAGCCGATTTAGCGGCACCGTAGGCGGCGTAACCTGGGGCACCCAGCTGGCCAATGGCGGTCGATAGGACGACAATAGACCCTCCTTCCACCATTTGCGGAAGGGCCGCGCCGATGGCCAGGGCAGGGCCTGAAAAGTTCCCATGCATCGTTTGGTGGAAGGCGTCTTTGTCCACCGTTCGCAAGGGGGCCAGGGCGGCGGTGAAGCCGGACGCCAACAAGAGGTGGTGGAAGGTCGCAAAGTCAGGGGGCAACGCATCCAACCCTAGCGCAATCGAGCCGTCATCACAAAGATCGATGGGCGCGCAAGGGACACTCTCTGGCATCTCCCGCCGGGCAATCGCAGCGGCAGTATCAAGGACGGCGACGGAGAGGCCTTGCGCCACCCCTGTTTGACAAAAGTCAAAGCCGAGGCCGCCACATCCGCCGATGATCACCACACGATCCCCCGCCGATGGGCCAAGCCGCTGTAAGTTGGGTCTGGTCATTGACATGGGGTGGGTATAAACGATTAAATGACCTAATAATAGGACATTTGCACATCAAGGAGGATTGATATGGGCATTCGTGAGGGTTTTCCGGCATTGGCCCGCCATGAGGGCGACTGGGAAGGCGAGTATATTCACGTAGACCCGGCCAATAATGTCGTGGACCGCCATAAATCTCACCTGCAGTGCAGCTTTCCGGACGGCGGTGAGTATGATTATTACCAGATTAACACCTATATGTGGCCGGACGGCTCCAAGGATGAGCTGCATTTTCCGGCGACCTATAAGGACGGAAAAATCTTCTGGGACACCGACCGGATTGAAGGCTCAGCCTGGCAGGTGGATGACCGCACCGTGATGCTCCACTGGGTCCGGAAGGATATGCCGGGGGCATACCTTTATGAGATGATCCAAATCTCTGGCGATAATAAAAGCCGCGGTCGGACCTGGCATTGGTTTGAAAATGATGAGCTGGTGAAGCGCACTTGCATTAAGGAAAAACGGGTCGCGTAAGTCCAAGGGAGTGGACGGCAACGATTGGTCCGGCCCTATATCAGGCAGGCTCGTCTCCCGTTTCCCGCTCCTCCCCGTGCCATGCGGAGATCTGCGTCAGAGGAACAGATGCGTGTTTTCACGGGCATGAGTGGACGATTCTTTTAGGTGGCCCCCCGTTTTTATCATCGTTTCCGTAAAGACGACCTGTCCAGCGCTTGTATAAAGAGCTTTGCTGCCTCCTGACGGTGCGCACTCAAAAAACCATGGCCCCATTCAGGCTTTTCCACCAAGGTTCCATGCTGCAAAAGGGGCATCACTCGCGGTGTGATGTCCTCTAAGTCGTCGCGCGGGTTCACCACGGTAATGGGGTGGGGCAGGCTCTCTACCCGCTTGGCAAAGACGCTATTGTACGCAAACGCGGCGCGGTGACCCCATTCATAATTCTCCCCGCCCCGCAGGTTCTCCGCCAGGGCATCTGCCATCATTTCGAGGGTCATCCCCGGGCCGCGATGTTCAACAATCCGTGACCACATGGTCTGAAACCGTGTGCCGTCTTCGTCGAGGGGAATGGGCTGGTAAGTGGTTTCAAATGAGGCTTGCTCTTCGGGTGTTAGAACCGCTGTTGAGATAAGGATGATGGAGCGGACATGCTTTGGTCGCGTGTACGCCATTTCCACGGCGACCTTGGATCCGGTATGGTGACCTAAAAGATCAATGGGCCCGTCGGTGAAGGCCGCGGCCACCTGCCAGCAGGCCTTGGCATAGTCCTCTACCCTCACTGGCGGGTTGGCGGGGGGCGCGTCGCTTTCGCCATAGCCAGGATAGTCGGGCGCGATCACCAAGCGGTCTTTGGCCAGAAAAGGCATGATGTCATGAAAGCTGCGCCCGGACTTTGGGCTCATGTGAAGGCACAGGAGCGGGGGGTGTGACCCCTTCGTGCCCACCACGCGGCAGTGAATTTGGCCATGATCCCCATCAATAAACTGCCTACGCACTGTCTCCATGCTTGGCCTCCAACGCTTTCGCAAGGCTGGCGGGCATGGCCTCTAGCTCCGTCGCAAGGGTCGCATTCCATCGGTTGAGAAACCCAAAAAGGGCGATGACGGAGACCAGTTCAACAATTTGCTCGTCACTATAGTGAGCTTTCAGCTCATCAAAGTCCTCGTCCGTGACCGCATTTGGAGAATACCCCGCCCTCATCCCCACCCGGATGGCTGCCCGCTCTGCCTCGGTGAAAAGATCGCTGTCCTCGAAGGACCAGACCGCGGCGATCTTCGCTTCGGGGACGCCAAAAGCCTTAGCGGAGTTTGCTGCGTGGGCTGCGCAATAGGTGCAGCCGGCCGCCTTGGATGTGGCCTCCCCCACCAACCGCTTGGTCCCATTATCCAGTTCACCCGGCGCATAAATGGCCCGCACCAGGCCCATGAGGGCAAGGGCAATATCAGGCCGCCGGGCAAGGGTGAGACCATCATTCGGTGTAAAGCCCATAAGGGTTTTCGCCTCCTGAAACAGGGGGCCCAGATCCGGCACGGCGTCGAGGGGAAGGGGGGATAGGCGCGGCATAGGCCACCTTTCGGTTCGGCCTTGACCGCTGGGGGCGGTCTGGCCACATAATGGTATAGAATTATAACATTTGCCGCCGCCGGGGTCACCATGTCTCAGCAAACCGCCGCTCTTCTCACCCTTGTAGGGTATAAGGCCCTCTTGATTGCCATTGGGTTTTGGGCCGCCCGGCGGGTGAAGAACGAGGCAGACTTTTTCCTTGGCGGGCGCCAGGTCGGGCCGGTGGTCTCGGGGCTATCCTATGCGGCGAGTACATCCTCGGCCTGGGTGTTGCTCGGGTTTTCAGGGTTTGTCTATGGCGTGGGGCTTTCTGCCCTGTGGATGTTGCCGGGGATTTGGGGCGGCGATGTTGTGGTGTGGCTGGTGCTGGGCCCACGGCTCCAGGATTCATCGGCACGACACGGTTTTATTACGCTAACGGATTACCTTGTTGATGGCGTATCGGGTGAGGCGCAGCGCCTCCTTAGGGTTATCGCCACCCTGATGATTTTTGTCTGCTTTATCTTTTATATCGCAGCGCAATTTGACGCCGCAGCCAAGGCCTTCGTTGAACAGTTTGAGCTTGGGTTCTTTGAAAGTGTCCTCATCGGTGCGGTGATTATCATCGTCTATGCGATGCTGGGCGGGTTTTGGGCGGTCAGTGTCACCGACACGGTGCAGGGCATGGTGATGGCTCTCATCGCGGTCGGCCTACCCGTCGCGGCGATGGCGGCGGCGGGGGGCCCATCCGAAGTTGTTACGACCCTTAAGGCAACAGCGCCCCCGGCCTATCTTGATGTCACCGGGAACCGATCATTGTTGGTATTTCTCGGCTTCGTGCTGGGCGTTATGTCTGTGGGCCTTGGGACATTTGGCCAACCTCACCTCATGGCGCGCTTGATGGCGGTGGCGGATGACAAGGCGCGGCGCCAGGGGTTTGCCATCGCCATGGGGTGGGGGATTGTGGTCTATCTCGGCATGGCCGCCTTGGCCCTGGCGGGCCGTGCCCTGACAAATGGCAGTCTGGGCGATGGGGAGGTGCTGTTCTATCGCCTGGCCGCCGACGTGCTGCCTCCGGTGCTGGGCGGTGTCGTGATCGCGGCGATCCTCTCGGCGGTGATGTCGACGGTGGATTCCGTCCTCTTGAGTGCGGCGGGGGCGGTGGCCCATGATTTGGGGTTCAACCGTCGCTATCCGGCGCGGGCACTCCTCATCTCGCGCATTGTCATGGCCCTGATTGCCATTTTCGCCGTCGGGTTAACCCTTGGGTTGCCGGATTCCATCTTTAACCGTGTGTTGTTCGCCTGGTCGGCTTTAGGCGCGGCCTTCGGCCCGCTCCTCTTCGCCAGAGCCCTGGGGCGGCAGCCAAGCGGGGCTGCTCGCCTTGCGGCCATTCTGCTGGGGTTTGCGGTGACGGTCTTTTTCTACGTATTGGGCACCCTGCCGGGGGACGAGGGGCTTGTGGCGCTTGCCAAGCTGCCCGGTGATCCGTTCGAGCGGCTGGTCCCATGGGTGCTGCCTGTTCTCATTCTGTGGGGCACAAAAAAAGGCGACTAGGTCGCCAGGCGAATAATCGCCTAACGACCTAGTCGCCAAGTTTCTGGGGGGCAGTGTTATTTCCGATTCGGTGGTTCCCGACGCCCCTCTTTAACGTCCGCATACCAGCTCCAGCTGGTGACGTTCCGCCGATCATCGTCGAGGGGCGGGGGGCCAGCATATTCAGGATAGTGTTTCCGAATTTCTGATTTCATCAGCTCTGGCATTTCATCCCAGCTGTCGAGCTTGAGGCCCGCCGTATGGAAATAAATGAGGCCCTCTCGGCCCGCCATTTTCATCCAAGGGAGCCAATCAGACATCCGTTCCCAGCTGACATGAACATTGGGGTTCTCAACCTCCGTATCGAGAAGGCCTGTCGTATCACCAAAGAAGTTGAACATCTCCGTAGCGTGATAGGTGCCGCCGACCTCGACCTGATATTTCCCACCAAGCGGGTTAGGATAATAGAGGGGTACGGTATTTCTCTGATACCACACATCGTTGGTGATACTGCCGGGCCACATGTAAGGCTTGCCGTCGGCCTGCTTTTCATAAAGCTCGAAATTCACCGGGTCATTGGAGACGTGGTAGACTTCGACCGTCTCCTCTGACCAAGGATTGTCCCACGTCTTGAGCACCTTCCCGGTCTTCGGGTCGAGATAGAGAAGGATTTCTCTGCTAACCGACTTAAAGCCGGTGCCGCGCTTTTTGTCTTCAACGGTGGAGCAGGCCCGGACGTTCATCCCGACAACTTTGAAAAGGAGCTTGTCCCGCTCGCCCATGCGGCGGGAATAGGCGTCGCCACTCCAATAATAGGTGATGTCTTTGCCATCCTCGGTGGAGCAAATTACTCGCCGGGCGATGGTCAGCTGGTCATCTGGGTCCTTGGGATCCAGCATTTCGGCGGCAGCTGTGCCCCAGGCGAGGCCCAGAAAACTTGCCGCGGTGAGAAGGTATTTCATGCGATCCTCCCGCTTGCTTCAAATGTCATAATGATAGATCATTTGCCCGGGCGCAAGGAGCTTTTCAATGATAAACATCCTATGCAGTGTCGCACTCATGACCCTCGGTGGCGCCATGGCGGAGAAGACTGCCGCACCCCTGACAGGCCGCGAGATCGTTGATCGTGCAATAGAGGCGGCGGGGGGCGAAACCTGGCGCCGACCGAAAACCCTACAATTGTCTGGCAGCATGGTGATGATGCCGGGCGGTCGCGCGGACAAGGCGCTTACGGTTGATGATTATCGCATGTGGCGCGTCTTTCCTGCGGCGTCCGACGCGGCTCATACCGCCAATGGCAAGGTGCGGTTCGATGCCAAAGCCGCGGGCAAAACGGTGTTCCAGATTAGCTTTGATGGGAACAACACCTATGACCAGAATGGCTTGGTGGAGGAGAATTCCGCGGATGCCCGGTGGGCGGCGAATTTTGGGTTTGGCATTATCCGCTTTACCCAGGGTTTGGACATTCATCGCTTAGCGGATGATGTGGTGGAGGGGCACGAGGCGTTCTTTATCGAGGTAACAGATGCTGAGGGGGAGGGGACCATCTTTGGTATTGATAAGGACGATTACGCTATTCGCTATGTGGGGTTTGATACCGAAAGGGGGTGGCACCATCGCACCTATTCGGACTTTGCCTGGCACGAGAATCCCCGCTTTCGTCAACCGCGTCGCGTCAAACTTTTCTATGATGGTCGGAAGACGAATGATATTCAGTGGCCGGACTTCATTGTGAATGGGGAGGTGCCTAACAACCTGTTTGTGCTTGAAGGGGCGGAGTGAGAGGGGCTTAGCGCGTCAAGAACATTTCGGCTTCCCTTGACTTCACCTCTAAGGTTCTGGACCACTGCTCTTCCATTGAGAGGAACCCCCTAGCTTTTTGGGGGAGCGTTTCGTAACTGAGATTTGTCCAATGCGCGTTGTCATTTTTGCCGCGATCCTTGCGATGGCCGCCTGTGGGCAGGGGGGCAACAACCCAGTGTCCCTATCCTCAGCACGTTTGGATACTCATCTTCAAATGTACGTGGGGAGCGGCCCCCACCGCTCGGGCGGACCCGGAGATATGGCAACGCGGGGTTGGTTCAGTACCGTGCTGTCAAATGCCGGCTTCGATGTTGAGATACAAGCTGTCCCTATACGGCAATGGCTGCATGATAAGGCATCATTGAAGACGGCCGGAGGTGACCTCAAT
>CALFRH010000636.1 GCA_937919225.1 uncultured Parvularcula sp. | reverse complement strand
AGCGCCGATGTCTTGCCCATCATCGGTGATGAGCCGTGCCACGGTGCGCCCGAAACTGTCGGGGCGGTCCTGCATTTGAACGAGGGTGAGATAGCGCCCGCGTGTAAGGTCTTTTAAGGCATTTGCTGCAGGCTCATAGCCTGGCGCGCCGCGTTCGGGAGTGTCGATCCCCCAGATACGAATTCGGCGCTCAACGCCTTTGAGATCGAGCGTGTCACCATCCACGATATAGGCGACCGTCGCGCGCGGCCCGTCCAGATCGAATGGGCGGGGTGCCGGAACCGGTGAAAACAGATAGGCGATGCAGACCATCAAAGCGCCAAGTATGACATAGAAGGCGGGATTCACGTTGGAGCCTGCTCCTTTTGAAATGGGTTGTTTTACAAAGCCCAATCGTCTAGCAGATAATTACCATAAAATCAAGATTTTTAGCAATGTTTTCAACGCTCTTTATTGGGCGCAACGAGGTCTACCGTGAGCGGCCCGTCCAGACGCACGTCATCATCGAGGTGCAAGCGCCAGCCCGTGCCGGCACGGTTCGGCTTGGCGCGGCCGCCCTGTTCGCGCTTTTTGCGTTTTGCGTTCACTTCGGGCCTGAACACGATCGCATCGAGAGCGCTCGGGGGTTCGGTGATGAAGGGTTTATGCTCATCCCAGCGATTTAAGAGCGGGTGGCCGATGCCGGCGATCTTCTCAATCCATTTGGTTTCAGATTTGAGGCTTTCGGATTCGGTTTCGACAACTTCGAGCGTCAGGAATTCCGGCGTGATCTTGGCCTTGTGGGCCGATTTAAGCCAGTGCTGCAGGGAGCCTGGCGCATGGGTTTTCCGCTCGCGATGTACGGTAAGGTGATCGGACTGGCGGTGGGCGAAATCCTTGGTCTGGCCGATATAGACAATCCATTTTGTGCGGGGGTCGATGATCGCGTAAGTCGTGAACATCTAGGCTGGCGTGACGCCTCGGCCGAACATGCGCCTGACCTGGCGCAAGATGGGTTTCAGAATGTCATGCTTGATCGTAGAGGCCGCCGCGCGGAAGTCGCGCATCATTGTTTCTGAGAGGCTGGGGACGTATGGCTCGGGCATACCGTCGCGCACCCAAGGCGGGGGAATATCGAGCGCCATTTTTACCGCGTCGATCGCGTAGTCGCCTAATTTGCAAAGACCCATCACGGCCCCTTCGAATGCGCTTCTCAATGTTTCTTTCATACTCATGGCAGGAATATTATCAGTACAGCTCTGTTTTTACGAGTGTTTTCTGCGTCAATCGGTGGTGAGTGGACGCAGCGGCGTTCCTTCGGCTGCAGACACACTATTGATAATAGTGTTCTCGCCGGGGCCTTTTCCAACTCCAGATGAATGGAATTGTCACATTTTCGCCTCACACATTAAAGACGCTTAAGACGAAGCGCTCAGGCTTCGAAATAGGAGAAATAGCAATGGGTACTTGTCCTAGGTGTGGCAAAGCTACAGGCGGCGGTTCTGCTGGTTTCAACCATGTCTCTCGGCCTCACTCTCACAGTTCATTAGGTGGATCGTTTGTAACAGACAAACCCACAGACGATCCTAAATATCCGGGTCAACGGTTTATGAGCTCGAATGTGGGCGGCACAAAGAAAACGCAAATTTATAACGATCATGGCCACGTGATTAAAACAAAATAGCCTCACAGAATGAGATACATTGTCGGCGCTTCCCATTGTTCAATACGGTGTGAAGCGCCTTCTTTATCTTTGATGCAGATTGCATCACCAAAATAAACATCACCAAATTTCGGTTTAATAATGTCTCCTTCTTGAGGGAGTGAGACCTTCGTATTTATTCTATAAGGGACACATAGTCTTCGGCCGGAACTCAGTTTAAGGAACACCGCTAAAACTGAATCGTTGTTGCACCGATAGACATGCTCGACTCTGGCTTCATGACCTGATCTCTCGGCCGCGTTTATTGCCTCTACTTCTGAATTCCAATCACCTATATCCATTATCTATCATAGCATAATTACGAAACTTCCGATAACGTTATCGCTCGCGATCCCTATGACCATGGCGCGGTGAATGCAGCGCCTTGATATCCGGCTTTAACGCGTGATTTTACGTCTTCCATGTCCTTCAGGGGGCCGCGCGTTTAATGTTCATGTTTTGTTCACTATTTCTGAAACGCGCTTTCCCTGAAAGCCCTTTTTCCTGACCCTTCCAAAAGAACGGTATTCTGCGTTTTGGGCCTGATCTTGCGGTTAAGCCATGATCTTCGGAGCCGCCGTCGCTGGTAGAGCGTAGAGGAGGTTTTTAGACCCCTCACCCCGTGTTGGGGGTCGAAAAACATACTCGGAGCGGTGAGCGTTGCACTGAATATCCATGGGTGAAAATTCGCATGATCTTTGGTGAGCCTGAGCCAGGCGAGCCAATTAAAAAAGTAATCGACTCCGTCGATTTCCATTTCGCGTTAGTGATCGTCATCTGAATGGAACAAGACCGCTTGCGGGCTTGGGTGCTTGCACTAGAGCGCGGGCCGTAAGGCAACGCCAACCAACCAAACACACTATTGTATGCATGGGACACTTCGGGACAGGCCACAAACGCCTAAAACTCACTCTCGAATAGAATACTCAATCCCATTCCGCTCCATCAAATCCATAAGCGACCGTTCCCAATCACCAATCTCAGCCCTCTTAAAAATAGTCTTTCCATTAGTGTCAGACTCAAATGTCGTGGCCCGGTTTTCTGTCCCCTCTTCCACTTTCTGTCGTGGTTTCGATTTAGGTAAACAACGCTTTGGCGCAAAGATACTTGAAGGGTTCAACCTAATTTTTAGCCCAGTGATGTAGCCAAGACGATCCTTACGATATCCACAGTACAAATACCCCTCCTCCGCGGCGTCTTAAATATAACGCTGCACCTGACGAATAGAGCGTCCCAGCTTGTCCGCTATCGTCCCA
>CALFRH010000635.1 GCA_937919225.1 uncultured Parvularcula sp. | reverse complement strand
CCGCTCACGGGACCAATCGCAGGAGGCACCGAGGCGCCGTAGCTGGTTCTGGATGGTGCCCGCACTTTCCGCTTTCCAGTCCCAGACTTTTTGCACGAAAGCTTCGCGGCCAATCTCGCGACGACCGGGCTCTTGCCGCTCCATCATCTGGCGTTCCACCACCATTTGGGTGGCGATGCCCGCATGGTCGGTGCCCACCTGCCACAGCGTGTCGCGCCCGCGCATCCGGTGAAAGCGCACCAGAATGTCCTGCAACGTGTTGTTGAGGGCGTGACCCATATGCAAGCTGCCGGTGACGTTGGGCGGCGGGATGACGATGCAATAGGGCTCGCCCACGCCCGAGGGTTTGAAGCACCCGGCCTCCTCCCACGCGTCGTACAGCCGGGCCTCCGCCTCGGCATGGTCAAAATATTTCGGCAGCGACAGGCCGTCGCTTTTGTTCTCTTCGGTCATAGGCCCGCCCTTACGGTCGTCCCTCTGGTTTGCCAACGGGTTCGGCGAGGGGGGTTGACTCTAGCGCTTACATGTAATTATGTAATTACATGATTACTAATGACGACATGGATGCCGTCTTCCACGCCCTGGCCCATAGCGCCCGGCGGCGGATGCTGGATCTATTGCGGGACACCCCCGGCCAGGGGGTGGGGGAGCTGGCGGGGGCGTTCGACGTCAGCCGGATCGCGGTGATGAACCACCTCGCCGTGCTGGAAAAGGCGGGCCTCGTCGTCAGCCAGAAAGAGGGACGGACTCGGCGGCTTTATTTGAACGCCATGCCGATCCAGGAAATCCACGAACGGTGGATTGATCAATATTCAGCCTATTGGGCTGACCGGATGAGTTTTATCAAACAGGCTGCGGAACTTGCGGCCAAAACCGACGGCAGAGAAGGGGAATAACCATGGCCGACACAAAAAAATACGCACCAAAATCAGTGCATAAGACCTTCATCGACGCGCCGGTGGAGACGGTGTGGTCCATCCTAGTGGCGACGGACAAACCCCTCCCCTTCTTCTTCGGGAGTGTCTGCGATACCAAAGAGGGGCTGAAGACTGGCGCCAAAATGAGGATGGTTCATCCCAACGGGAAGATTGCCATGGTGGTGGGGGACGTGCTCGCCTTTGAGCCCCCTCACCTTTATGCGCATACGTTCAAAATGACGAATATTGAAGGCGATCCGTGTAAGGTCACCTATGAACTCGCCGAGAAAGACGGCGGTACAGAGTTTAGCCTCATCATCGAAGAAGCCATTGAGGGCAGCAAGCTGCACAAAGAAATGCTCGACGCCCAAGGCTTTATCGCCAAGAACCTCAAAGCCCTCGCGGAGACCGGTAAGCCCGCCTTTAGCGGCAAGATGGTGGGCATTATGGCCCCTGTCATCGCTGCCTTTGCGAAAAAAGAGCAGCGAATTGAGCATTGGCCGCTTTCATAATTTTACCGCCCGGGTAGCTCTCACAACAGGCATCGTTTAAATAGACTTACCAGATAAAAATTGTGCGGAGGGAGCATGCCCCTTTTTCGGTGGCCACCGATACTCAGTGAAATTCGGGAACTCAGAGCTGAGGTGCAGGCGCTTCGGTCCGAACTGAAGGCGCAAAATAAACATCTCAGCCAATTCGGCATCAACAAACTCCTCGCAGCAAGGAATTATGTCGATCAAGGAACACAGCATCTTTTAGCGAAAGAATATCGCAAAGCCGCAGAGGCAGGGCACATCTTCCCCCTCTCGGAGGTCGGTTTTTCAAACTACTCTCAGTTCGATGAAGATGGCGTACTGCACTATATTTTTTCCCTTATTGGCACCACCAACAAAACACTCATCGAAATGTGCGCCGGCGTCGGATCTGAATGCAATTCAGCCAACTTGCTCATCAATAATGGTTGGAACGGATTATTGTTCGATGGAGATTTGAAAAAAGTCGAAGCTGGCAAAGCGTTTTTCAAGCGGAATGCGAACCTCATCACTCAAACACAGATAGACTACGTTCCCGCGTGGATCACAAAAGATAATGTCAACACCCTTATCGAAGAGAATTTCGTTCGTGGTGAAATCGATCTCTTTTCTCTCGATCTTGATGGTGTTGATTACTGGATCTTGGAGCAATTGAAGGCTGTTTCACCGCGCGTCCTTGTTGTTGAAGCCAATTTCTCTCTAGGGAAGGACTTAAGCATAACGGTAGAGTATAAAGACGATTTCGATGCTTTTCATTATGCCGCCAATAAGGAGGACCAGTCGGCCGGCGCGGACAATCCTCAAATTCCGGCTCAGCTGAAGAAAATTCCCCTCTATCTTGGCGCTTCCGTCAAGGCACTGAGTAAATTATGTGGCGATAAGGGATACCGCCTCGTCGGCGCAACGTCCAACGCAGGACCAAATTTGGTATTTATGAGAAATGGGGTCGGCGAAGAGTTCTTCCCCGCTATGACGGTGGATGAGGTTTTCGCCAACGTTCCAGCTGCCCTTCAGCGGCTCAATCAAAACAGATGGGATATGGCAAGCGGCCTTCCCTGGGTAGAGGTTTAGAAGAACGTCACCGCCTTATCGATGGCCTTCCGCCCTACCCCTCTCGCTTCACCCGATAGACTTCCGCATCCCCTGGGAATGTCCTTGCCCGCACATCTGCGGCATAGCGGGCAGCCGCCTCGCCAAACACGGCTTTTAGATCCGCATAGCGGCGGACAAATTTCGGCGCCCAATCAAACTGTCCAAGCATATCAGGCGTGACAAGGATCTGACCGTCGCAAGCAGCCGATGCCCCAATCCCGATGGTGGGAACACTGACGGCCTGGGTCACTTCCTCGGCCAAGGCTTCGTCGACGCCCTCCACCACCATGGCAAAGGCCCCCGCCTCGTCAGCGGAACGCGCCTCGGCCAGAACCTTCTCGCGTTCTTTTTCGGAGCGTCCCTTGGCTTTAAAACCGCCATCGACGTTCACCGCCTGTGGCCGCAGACCAACATGAGCCATGACCGGGATCGACCGTTCGACAAGGAACCGCACCGTATCCGCTGCGTATACGCCACTTTCAATTTTCACGGCCGCACAGCCCGTTTCCTGCATCACACGGGATGCACTTTCAAAGGCCAATTGCGGGCTCGCCTCATAGGACCCAAAAGGCAGATCCACGATGACCATCGCATTTTTTGCGCCCCGCATAACGGCTTGGCCATGCATGATCATCATGTCCAACGTTACCCCGACCGTAGAGGGAAGTCCGTGCACCACCATACCGACACTATCTCCAACCAACAAAAAGTCACAATGAGGATCAAGTAGCGCCGCGGTAGGCGCGTCATAAGCCGTGAGGGAGACAATTGGCTCACCGCCCTTACGGGCTTTGAGTGTTGCGGTGGTGGTGCGCTGAACGCGGGCTTGAGCTGACATGGGTTTAGTGGCCTTCAAATTCGATCAGGGTAAGAACATCTGCGCCCGCATCGGTGAGGCGCTTCTTCCCCCCAAGCTCCGGCAGGTCTACCACAAAGGCTGCGCCCGCAGGGGCCGCCCCGGCCTCCTCCAAAAGCGCCATCGCAGCCAGCGCCGTGCCGCCGGTCGCTAAAAGGTCGTCAATCAGCAGCACCCGCTCACCGGTGGTCACGGCATCCTTGTGGATCTCAAGCGTGTCTTGACCATACTCAAGCTCGTACGTCCGCGAATAGGTGTCCCCCGGCAGCTTACCCTTTTTGCGAATGGGCACGAACCCGGTGCCGAGTGTTTGCGCCAAGGCAGCCCCAAAAACAAAACCCCGCGCCTCGATGCCCGCGACCTTATCAATCGACGAGGCTTTATACGCTTCCACAAAAAGCTTGATGACATGGGCAAAAGCCTGCGGATGGCCCATGAGCGTCGTTACATCGCGAAACATGATCCCAGGCTTTGGATAGTCAGGGATGGTGCGAATAATCGATTTAACGTCCAACAGAAGCCTCCTCAGTCAGGGCCAGGGGCATCGCGCGGTGATGTTGCACCTGCGAAAGGCGCGTAAAGAACGGCCTTGCGCCCCGACGGTCAAGAGGCTTTCGCCATATTTGTCACGGCGCCTTTTCTGGCAAAACCGGTTCCCCCTTTTGCGAATGCGCTTTAGGGTGCGGTGACCATTTAACCATTGTGTTCGCGCCAATCAGAAAAACCGCAGCATTATGAGCGGAGGCACAAGACAAAAGGGCCAATTAAAGCAAGAGGGGCGGCAAGATGGG
>CALFRH010000634.1 GCA_937919225.1 uncultured Parvularcula sp. | reverse complement strand
CATCATTGCATCTCAGCTGTCGCCAGCACCCCGAGGTATCGTCAGGTATAGGAGGGTGCTCACCAACTGGCAAGCCCCCAGGGAGCGACACTTAATCACGCTCTCTAAAAGTAGTGATCGCGGCGCGACCCGTCATAGCGGCCACCCTTGAGGCAACATCGTTTGAACCGTTTGCCAGACCCGCAGGGGCAAGGGTCATTGCGGCCAAGTTTTTCGGAAAGTTCCACATCGCCCGTGCACGCGGCGATCCCCGGTTTTCACTCGCGTCTCGGACGGGAAGGAGCGGCGGCGCCTAGACGTGACCTCGAGAGGAGGGGCGATCTTCGGGGTGGATACGTATTACAAAGGGAGCCTCCGTCATATGATAGAGGAAGAAGCGGTTTCGCACAACATTATAATCGTTGACTTTTTGACGGCTTATGTTAAAAGGAGTTACATTCTGAAAATTTAGGAGAAAGAAGGCGCCCATGGGGGATTGCGTCTAGGCGTATTGTGTATCGAGCTGGCGGTTATCTGGCTCATCTATTATCTGTTTGGCGTTGCGACGACGTATGACATGCCCATTTGGCTGACCACGTTTCTGGTCATCATTGTCGACCGCGCCACAACTTTCATCACCACATTGGCGACACGCAAACGCATCCAGTTACCGGAATGACTTGGCAATCCGGGGTGGCCCAAGTATGCCCGCTTGGTCGGTTTTCGGAGCATACCCATGTCGTTCAACACCTTTGGCCATCTTTTCCGTGTGACCACATGGGGCGAAAGCCATGGGCCTGCGCTGGGCGCGACCGTGGACGGGTGCCCTCCGGGCGTGCCCGTGGACGAGGGCATGATCCAGCACTGGCTCGACAAGCGCAAACCGGGGCAGAACAAGTACACCACCCAGCGGCGCGAACCGGACGCGGTCAAAATCCTGTCGGGTGTGTTTGAGGGCAAGACCACGGGCACCCCGATTCAGTTGATGATCGAGAACACCGATCAACGCTCCAAAGACTACGGTGATATCGTCGAGAAATTCCGCCCGGGTCATGCCGATATCTCCTACTGGCAAAAATACGGGAGCAGGGACTATCGCGGCGGTGGGCGGTCATCGGCACGAGAAAC
>CALFRH010000633.1 GCA_937919225.1 uncultured Parvularcula sp. | reverse complement strand
GATTTAGGTTCTGGCGCCTTTGGCGTGGGGGTTCGAGTCCCTTCACCCGCACCATCTCAGAAAAATAACCTGCTGAAATTCCTTGGATAATAACCATCGGAGTTCGCAACTTTGTCACACATACCGTACACAATCATCCGCTCTGGAAGGTTCTTCTACAACCGTCGTGTCCCAAAACACGCAGTCGGAACCTATGGGCAGTTCATCCGGCAAGCCCTGTCGAAAGACCCAGATAAAGCCCAAGCCTATGCTGAACGTCTGAGCAAGGTGCTTGAGGCGTCATGGTGCAGTAAGTCAAGTATCAGCCTAGTGGATGTCTCTGCCGTTGTAGAGAGCTTCAAGCCGCGGTCTTTCCTGTTGTCCGAGGTTGCCGAAGAATATCTGTCTCTACGCCAGATTGACGCCACACCGCCTAGGGTAGCTATGAATACGTTCATCTCTTTGGCTGGTGACAGGAAGGTCAATGAGTACACTCGCGAAGATGCAAAGCTCTTTGTGCGTCACCTGATTAGAAGCGGCAACAAGACAGCCACGATTAGACGAAGGGTCAATAGCCTGTCAGCGATTATCAACTACGCATACTCGGAACTGGACCTAGAAAAGCGGAACCCCTTCACGCGGCTTATGATCCAAGGGGAGGGCGAAGACAGTTACACGCGAGGGGTCTTCACCAATGAGCAGCTCAAACAAGGGTATGACAAAGCTCTATCCTCGGGCAGTACTGTAAGGCTCTTGATGCCTTTGCTAGGGGAGACAGGCTGTCGCTTGGCTGAGGTTGTTGGGTTGAGGTTGGAAGACATCGACCTGGAGCAAGACCATATCTACATCCGCCCAAACAACGCGAGACGACTAAAGACACCGAACTCCAAAAGGGCATTGCCCTTGGTGGATTACGCGAAGCTGGCCATCGAGAAAGTGGGACAACAGTCAGACGGAGAATGGTTGTTTCCTCGGTACATCAAGGATGGCACCTGCAAGGCGACACATGCATCGAATGCCCTGAACAAGTGGCTCAAGAAGGACTTTGATGGACTGACAGCACACTGCCTCAGACACACGATGAGAGACCGCCTGAGAGGCGTTGAGTGTCCGATGGAATTGATAGATCAGATCGGTGGTTGGAAGTCTGTAGGTGGCGTGGGCGTGAACTACGGGCGAGGGTACTCATTGGAGCAGATGAGACAATGCTTGCGAAAGGTCGAAGTGGAAATGAACCAAGAAACGAAGGAAGCACAATTTCCGTGCAACGGTGACAATGATGACGTCTGAGACGATGAAGCAGTTATTTTCGAAGTTCATTCAACGTCTTTTTCAGGTGGTTGTCCTGCTCTTTGTGTTAGACGGAGCATTAGCAAGCGGCACGTTCTTGGTCGAGCCTCTTATGGCAATCGTCTATGGAGATGGCTGGGAAACCACCTACTATGGGTGCCCAACGGAGTGGATAGTTATGGATGAAGGATCATTTTGCGACGACCAGTAACAGTAGGACGAGAACAGAATTCGGCGAAAGCTTCGATGTTATTCTCCTGTGATCTTTATTTGGGCATGTGTCGGATGAAGAGCACAAAAGTATTTGACTCCAGATAGCTGACTTGTTCGTGGAGAAATCATTTGTCGGTCCTTATATTTCCTGATGCCATTGCTCAAAGGCGAGAAGCGCATAGCGAGTGTGAATGGCTGTCTGACTGGCAGGTTCATTCTGCCCATATAACGGCTGGGGCTATTCGAATTGTTTCCCTAGGCCTTGAAGCTGGTCCGCTGTATGTTCCAATGCCTACGGGTTCTGGAAAAACGACTGGGGCTATTTGGGGCATCGAAGACTTAGCCAATAATTTTCCTGATCAGAGACTTTGTTTTCTCACTCCCTACAAAACGTCGGTTGATGGAGTATACGGTTCACTTTCAGATCGTCTTGGGTCTGAGGTGGTTGGCTACTACTACAGCGGTGCGCTGGTTGATAAGGCAACTGAGCTTGCCAAACGTATCGTAGTGCTCACTCATGCCTTCATTCAAGCCAACCATGGGACATTAGACGACCGGGACCTGTTTGTTGTTGATGAAGCAATCTATGCAACTGGGGAAGCGGCACTCAAACTTGAACACTTCAACCAAGCAAGATCATGGGCAACAAGCCATAACGTCTATCCCGAAGAGTTCATAAAGCTTGCTGATTATGCTACCGATTTAGACCAACGCCTTAGACAGAGTGACAAAAAGTATATTGCAGCGAGACGTGAAGGCGATCTGACTTGGGCGAAGACGATTGCTTTTGACCTTCAGATTTCGAACCATTCACAGACAATCGACAACAGAGAAGTATTGGTTGCTACTCAGCGCTTCAGCGAGGCCCTGCTTGCAGGTTTGGTTTTCTTGTCCAGGGGCAACATCGATGGAGACAGGTATGATCCGGTCTACTCTGCAGCAGTTTTAGGCATCCCTAGCATAGAAAAGACAATTGTCCTCAGTGCAACGGGCGGGATGGTGTACGACATTGCGGGCCCTTTCAGACAGGACATGGGTTCAGCGAACTACTGGACATCTCCAAGCTATGAACGACTTAAGTTGGTTCAACTTACTGGGCCGGATATCAGAGGCCACTACAGCACTTGGAGCACGACAGAAAAGAAAGACAAGGTTGTAAGGTATGTAGACTGGCTGCTGTCTCAGGTCGCCGAAAATATTATCTATATTACATTCCCAAAAAAGGTCCTTGAAGGATGCCTCAGGGAGTACTTTGATCAACCCTCAAGGGGAGAACTTGAGTACCCGTTCACGGTCACAAAGCACGGAAAGCAGATCAACATCTCTCACCATGCTCGATCGGTAGGGTCCAATGCATTCGCTGATTGTAAGGCTGTAGTCTACCTTTGGGACAACCACCTTCCTCAATCTGCTTCAGTACAACGCTTCCATACTTTGGCTAACGAAGAGATCACAGAAGAAGCTTTAGAAGACGCAAATAGAGGTCAACTAGTGGGTAACTACGAAAGGATCAGGGAGGCTCAGTATATCGACAACATGATGCAGCAGATAGGACGAGGAAGCGTCAGACAGATAGACGAGAATGCAGAAGCTGGAGAGATGACCGCCTATGTCTTCACGGACTCAAACAAGCTAAACCGTCTAGCTGCTCAGTACAAAAACTGTACCACAGGAACCCTAGAGTATGAGGGGCGACAAGTAAGCGAGCCTTCCCGTCGAATAGATCGAATCATTTGGTACTTGAGACTACAAGACAGAAGAGACGACGTATTAGCGACAGAGGTGGAAGAGGCGTTGGGTTTTAGACTAAGTCAGTATAAAGACTCACTTCAAAACAGTTGGGACATGAGAATGCTTGGGTATGATTTTGTACCGGGTGGTCGAGGCCGAGGGAATGTTGGAAGGTTCAGGTGGACCAGAGACAACTAAAATAATGAAGCGGCCTTATCCAAAGCAATAGTTCTTTAAATGTACACTTAGACAAGTAATAACCTCTAGTAAAAATATACATTTTGGTGAAATCCAAAAGGCGCGTCCTTCAGTACTACTATCATTAGTTTACAATTCTTTGTCTTACTATCAAGAAATGAGGCCTATGGATAGAGCCGCTAAAGGGTTTTGGTTTGAGATTCCTATCTGGAGTAAGGGAGCCGAAAGACTTTGAAAACGAAAGTGATAAATTGAGCTGGAACAGTGTTGCAATAAGAAGGAGGCAAAAGTTCAACGAGTTTGGCGGACTGTCTACATTAGATCAGCATTGGAGCCAAAGTGCTCCCTTGTAAGTTGGATCAAAGTACCATAGCAGGCCGCAAAGAGTGTGCTTGTATATTAAGGTGCCAGTATGTTCTCTAATTGACTTGTAGTATCAGGATACCTGTTTGAACTGATCTCCATATCAAAAAGAAGACGCTTGCAGACACCAGAAAGGTGTACCACAGTGCCCATCTATTCGAATATTGTCCCCATGACCCCCGAAACTCCCCAAAAATAATTTGCCATACTAACGACCAAGCACTTAGTCCGGCGACTAGCGCCGACAGACCACCGATTAACAACCAAATTAATACCAAAATGTTCTCCATGGATATCTACATATTCGTTAATTACTACCACTGTCTTGCCTATTGGTAAATGCTGTGTCCTTGTGAGCAAAATAATGGTTGAATCTCACAGATAACGGCATACGTAGCCCACTAATCAAACTGATAACGGCTCACCCATTAATCCAGAATGGCAACTCCTTGTTGGATGTGCCGCAAGTCAAAGCAGCAAAACAGATTCCCAAGTCAATTGCCGGTATACATAGATTTTGGTAGGGTTGACCTTCCCCCTCGACTAGGGCCGGTTTGATCTGGAATCTTCCGGTTGGTT
>CALFRH010000632.1 GCA_937919225.1 uncultured Parvularcula sp. | reverse complement strand
ATGCCCGCGGCGGCCGCCCGTGAGACTCTTTTGATCATGCCAGCAGATCAAAAATCAGCGCATTTTTGGGGTACCGTAGTCGCTGATACAGTTTACCCCCTTGCCTATGGCGCTCTCTTCGCTGGCACAGCCTGGCGATTTGCTGGACGTTTTCGACGGTGGGCAGTTGTGCCCGCTATCGCGGCCGTTGGCTTCGACTTCCTAGAAAACACGCTTCATGCGCTGGCTCTTTCAGGCAATGAGACCTTGCTCAGCCTCAAGGACGTTATCACGCCAGCGAAGTTCACCCTTCTTCTTATCGCGGTCGGTATTGCGGCGGTCACTATTGTCGCAAGCATTATAAAGAATGCGCGCTCGCGCCGCAGAGACCAATAATTTGCCTAATCGTCTCAATCTCTTAGGAGACCTGATGATCGCTGCCTATGCGTAGAGGATCACGCCTGAGAGATAACGACGACGCAGGAGGGTGAATTGTCAAAAAACAGCTCGACCGGCACCACCCTACCTTAAGTTCGAAGTGTAGCTCAGCCTGGTAGAGCACTGTCTTCGGGAGGCAGGGGCCGTGAGTTCGAATCTCGCCACTCCGACCAAGACACCAACTCATTCCAAAGCCATTACGCCCTTCACGATACTGGCTTTAACTTGGTGCGACGGGCGGGGTAGACGACGAACCCGACCCATAGCCTCCCTTTAACGTCGCTTGGCGGATGGCCTCTTTGTCTCTGCGAACAATCTCTCCTAGTTCTTCGTGAAATCCGATGTCTGAGAATCGTTGCCATTCCTCGTCGCCAATCGATTCGCTAATTCGGGCATTGGTAATAGAGTATTTGTCACCAATCGAACTCATCGTGAACCGCAGTGAGGCGATCCCCCCCAAAGCAAGGGGCACCAATATGTCAAGATTGGTCAGCGGCGCCCCCTGGTTCATGATCGTGCCTACCGCCAAGGCGATACATCCCCCCCACAGCGTGAACGCCGACAAGTTCCCAATGAAATTCGTCAACCGCCGGTACATCCGTAAACGTTGCATCTCAGACTGCAGAAATTTCTCGATATATTCGATCCGCTTGGGGGTCCACATCGATAATTGCATCCACCACTTTGCGCGGAACGTCCATTCAACATTCTCAATATCATCCGTATCGGTTTGCGCTGATAAGACGTGGTTCTGAAAGGTTTTCTGATTTTTCGCGAGCATATTCATGCGATTTTGGACCTTAGAGCTTAGGTCCCTCGCACTCGATTCAAATGTCGCGTTTAGGAGCGTTGTTGTGTTGCTCAGGAAAAACTTCGCTATCCAATAGGATATCATTATAAAGATTAATGTTATCCCTCCCAGCAGGAGCAATGTCTGACCATCCCCCTCAATCCCAGTCGAGCCGAGAAAACCAAAAGTCACGTCGGACCAAACCCCTAAAGCCAGTGCAGGTAGCAGCGCCAGGAACGTGACAAATAGCTGGAGGGTTCTCTTCTTTCGGATGTTTCTCCACTGATTTTTCTGAACCGCCATCCTATAGGCGGTTATGAAAGTCCGGACATCAGCGTCACGCGGAAACTTCCGTTCGATCATGTCATCATTGATGTCAGAGAAAAAGTACCAGTTCCATGGCCAAATCGACGGAGCGTGCTGCTCAAAAAACGGGAAATAATCAAGCCGGAACCCAAAATAATCATCGATCTCTTTTTTGAGGTGTTGTGTTTGCTCGTAACCGGTTGGTTCCTCTCGTAAATTGACCGATGAGTCCGCCGAAAAAGTGTAGTAAGCTGCTTTTCCATCCAACCAAGATCTTGCTTTGACCAGTCGCTGTTGCACTTGGGGAAATCGTGTTTTCGACATGCCTCACTCCAATCATAGAAGCCGCTATAATCATTGTTTCATCGGGAAAGCGCACAGTCGTACTCACCGTAAGCCTTTGTCTTTTCACCGCTCTTCATCGCCCCCCGCCGCGGCTTTCGTCGCAACGCCATAGAAAGTGAAGTTCGATCACTGAGCAGCAAGATGGAACGGGGGCAGCCCTCTAAGGGCCACCGCCATGCTGATCAGCAAGTCAGTTCACCCGTCGTCAGAGCGCAACAGCTGGATTGCCAACCAGATCGGTGATTTGAAATTGCAAGGCCGCCCTCCCCACTTTGCTCGCCCTAAGACTATAGCCCATTAGCGGGGTTTTGGAAACTGATCGGCGCGCAGCAGCAATCCGATTTTCACCCCGCCTTTGGACAAAGGCAGCGTCTCTACTGACGATAACAACGTGTAGCCCGCGTCATAAGACAATATGCAGTCAGTGAGATTATTGATTTGTCACGCTTTCGTGCGACCAGCCGGATCCACGCGGTCGGCAAAACGTCCTAAGGGCTTACGCGAGAACGACGAGCAGCGCCCCTTCGACGAAACATCAGTATAAATAGACCTGCGATACACAGACCAACCAGAGAGTTCAGCATCAGCGGGAGTGCCATTTCAACGTTACCCAAAAGGGTCGCAGCAATATAGATTGCGGTGCCCTCTTGACGCACAGCATGCTCCATAATCAACGCCAATCGGTCCTGACGTTCTAGTGAAAACAATCGCCCAACGATGACAGCAATGACCACGGATAGAATGTTTAAGGTCAGAACAGCGGCGACGATCCGCGGAAGATTTTCGACCGTCTCTGCCTCCTGAACAGTTGCAATATACACCATAATGGCGATCACGATGATCGCCGCAATATTCTTGACCTTGGCAGCATGCATCAGCGCCCATGCCTCGATCCGATGGCGAACAACCATCCCTAATAAGATTGGCAGAAGGACAAAAAGGCACAGTGGGACAAATGTCTGTAAAAAAGGAAGGCCAATGACCGCAGGCGTTTTCCCCATAAACGCACCCACACTGAGTGATGTCCACCCAGGGATCGTAAAGATATACACACAACTTATGATGGCCGTCAGTGTAATCGATAAGGCGAGATGACCCTTGCCGTAATCCGTCATCAAGTTGGAAAACATGCCCCCTGGACAAGTTGCAACCAGGATGAGCCCCACACTGAGTGCTGGTGACAGTTCAAATAAATGAGCAACAGCAAACCCAAGTCCAGGCAACAGAATAAGCATAGAAAAACAGCCGACGAACACAGGCTTCTTGACGGCCATCACCCGTTGAAAATCAGCGATGACAAGAGACAACCCCATACCAAACATGATGAGAAACAAACCGATTGGTAGGGCTATACCGGCGAGTACTGAATACATAAGGGGTTCCAGCGACGTGCTATCTCATTTTAAACGACATGAACCGGCCGAACTCCCTGCACACACTTTTTTCGCTGCCGCCCGCTCTGTCAGAAAATAAGCGTGATTCCCCCAAACCCGAACTAGAATTCATTTCTATTTTGTGCAAGTCTTTTCTCCGATAGAGCGTTACGAGAAATTGAGAATGAAACTGATTTTATCCGGTTTGGTTTCGGTATTGGCAGCCATGACATCCGTTGTCGCGGCCTCAAAAGGGTCGAACACGCCCCCCAACGTCGACATATTGCCCTTCAACTATGTCGAGATGTCAGACGGGGTCACGCTCCATGCGACCGTGCTGCTTCCAAAGTCGGACGGGCCCTTCCCCGCTATCATCGTATCGTCTCCATACGCCGACTCTGTGGCGAAGCCTTTCATGCGACCTGCCCCTATTCTGTTGGAAAACGGCTATGCTGTTGTTGTTTCAGATTGGCGGGGCTCGGGATGCTCGGGCGGTGTGCTGGAAATCGGATCTGATCGCTTCATTCAAGACGGATACGACCTCGTCGAATGGGTTGCACAACAACCTTGGAGCACCGGCGCCGTTGGCATGGGCGGCGCATCAGCCCGGGGAACAGGCGCCATTCACTATGCGAAAGCGAATCCGCCATCACTCAAGGCCATCGCGCCTCAAACTTTCGAGAGTGACATCTATCGCGACATGACCCATCGCGGCGGAGTCCCCCACTATTTCGATCCGATTTATTGGTCGCTCCTGGGACAACCCCTATCATCTCAAAGGGTAGCGAGGGTAAAAAACAAAAAGTGTGCTGAGAACAGACGTCAACATACGAATTCGTCGGCACTGCGATCTTTTCAGATGCTCGCTTTTCATCATGATAATGAAAATTACGCGACCACGTCACCGGCAAATGAGCTAGACCGAATAAAGGTCCCAACGTTGGTGACCCAAGGGGTCCATGACCACTACGCACCCGCAATGGCCCCCTGGCACTTTCAGGAGATTGACGCGCCCCTTAGCATCGTTCTCATCGCTGGCGGTCATTCTGTATCACGGATCAGAGACGCCAAAGAAGAATTGGTCGCCTGGTTTGATCACTATCTAAAGGGTGAAGACAATGGCGTGAACGAAACGCCTTCAGTAAAGGCTTTTTTCAATACAAGCGCTGACCTCAAAGTGGGGCATAAACGGGAATATTCCGTATGGCCACCAGAGGAAACAACGTACAAAACGCTTTACCTGTCGCAGGATGGCCTTCTAACCCCAACGAAGACAGGGCGGTCATCAGCGTCTTATAGTGCAAGTTCAACGCCGCCCGCCCCAATATCTTCCGGAGCCCCGCCCATTGTTCGGAATGACTTTAGCAGCACATGGGCAAACCTGCCCAACGCAGGCCTTGTTTACAAAACCCAAGCGCTCAACGAAGCGCTGGAGCTTGTTGGCAGCACTCGACTAACCCTCAATGCATCGGTTTCGACGGTCGATACGGATTTCATTGCGCTGCTAGCAGAGGAAGATGACGCAGGTAACTTAACCTACATTCAGCACACGACTTTACGCGCATCCCATCGCGCCGTCGACGACGAATTGACTAAGGAAAAAGGATACATTGTTCGTCGCCACGATAAGTCGGTTCCGCTCAAACCTAATAAGATGTATACGTTTGAAATAGAGTTCGCGCCAATAGTTCATCGGTTGGAAAAGGGATCGACGCTTCGACTACAACTCCTGCCGGCTTGGGTTCCTACGGCGGTTTTGGGTTGGGATATTATTCCGGTCCCCTATGAGGGGGAAGTCACCGTGCGCCATGGAGGACGCTCCGCCCCCTCTTCTCTTTCACTCCCCGTGGTGAGCGAAGGGCTGGAAGCACCGATGCCACCGGGCTGCGGTGAGCGCTACTACCAGCCGTGCCGGTCAGCGTCCGAACGCCCCTCATCAGCCTTGGCGCCGGAGGAGGACCTTTAGAGGGAAAGCGGGTGTTGTCGCCGGGGCCCGCTCCCGAAAACGAAGGCCGCAAAATTCAGTAACCCTCTAGGGTCTGTTGAGATACACGGATTTTCCGTTCCCCACGGCTTGTCCGTGGGGTCCACGGGACAACGAGATGGTTTCGCCGCTCAATAGATGCCACGGACAAGCCGTGGCAAACGCTTGAATTTAGTTAAATCTCAACAAGCCCTAGAGCCGTTTCATTTCAACCGGAGTCTTGAACGGCTCTAGCATTTTTGTTTTGAGCGCTTGAGCCCACTTTCTCCATAACGATGATTGTTTTGAAAGCGCGCTAGGTCCCATAAAGCGAGCCGCAGCCTCAGCAGTTGCGCCAATCGGGAGACGTCGGCACAGTGCTCCCAAATCAAAAATGATATTGAGGGCGCGGCATGGCGGAAACGGATCGACAGAAAACCTATATTCTCGGAATCCTCACCCTCGTTTACGCCTTTAATTTCATTGATCGACAAATTCTCGGCATCCTAGCGCCTTTCATCGCCCTCGATCTGGGGTTCGATGACAGCCGTATTGGTCTTTTGA
The DNA here is from genome assembly GCA_937919225.1 of uncultured Parvularcula sp. Classification (GTDB taxonomy): domain Bacteria; phylum Pseudomonadota; class Alphaproteobacteria; order Caulobacterales; family Parvularculaceae; genus Parvularcula. Next base: position 16,590 of record CALFRH010000632.1, on the reverse strand, counting down.
CCGGCTTTTACTTTGCACTTTTTTACACCACTCTCGCCCTGCCCATCGCATGGCTCGCCGATAGAGCTAATCGGGTTACCATCGTCGCCGTGTCACTCGCCATTTGGAGCGCGTTCACGGTTTTATCCGGGTTCGTTACAAGCTTTGCAATGCTTGCTCTGATGCGTATTGGAGTCGCGATCGGCGAAGCGGGCGGTTCTCCTCCAAGCCATTCGATTATTTCTGATCTGTTCAAGCCTGAGGAACGGGCGCGGAGCCTTGCCATTTATTCTCTCGGCATTCCGCTCGGCATAATGCTTGCCTACTTCATTTCAGCAAGCCTTGCGGGGGCAGAGGACACCAATTGGCGTCTCATCCTTATTGTTGTCGGTATACCGGGCATCCTGTTGGCAGCGGTTCTCAAGCTCACCGTCAAAGACCCACCACGTGGACAGTTCGACAAAACACCTAACTCAACGTCTGTTCCGTTTTTACCGGCGTTAAAACAGCTTCTCAGTATCAAATCCTATTGGGCCATGTGCTTTGGCATCGCGTTCGCGAGTTTCACAGGATACGCGCTCAGCGCCTTCTTGGTGACCTACGTCTTAAGAGCATTTCCAGGTGTTCCCGTTCCCTCGCTTCTGATTGCACTGGGCGTCATCAACGGTACAACTTATGCTGGCGGGGTGTTCGTGGGCGGCATTTTTGCTGAACGGTGGGCTAAGAAGACGGTGGCGGGCTACGCATTTGGCCCTGCATTGGGCGTCGCAATTGCTGCACTCGCCCTCATAGCCGCCCTGGTCACCCGGAACTACACCCTCTACCTCATTCTTATCGCGATCTATTTATTCTTTGCAGGGTTCTATCTGGGACCGTCCCTTTCGGTCGCTCAAAACTTAGCGCCCACTTCGGTCCGTGCGACATCAAGCGCTATCTTCTTTTTCGTCCTCAACATGATTGCGCTTGGGGGCGGGCCAACAATCGCGGGGATGATCAGTACCCATTATGCGGAAGAGTATGGCGTAGACGGTGGCTTGCGGATTGCCCTGTTTGCCATGGTGATCCCCCTTATCTTGTCTGTCATCAGCTTTTTGATTGCTGGACGTTGGCTCCCCGCCGACTGGGCAAAGGCCCAGGCCGCCTCGTCCCCCCCTGGCGACGCCAATCAAATCGCGCTAGCCGAAAGGAATGACAGCGATCCACATCCTCAACGGGCCCAACCTTAATCTCCTCGGCACGCGGGAGCCTGAGATTTATGGCACGACCACGCTTAAAGACATTGAGGCGGCGTGCCAAACACAGGTTTCAGCCGCGGGAGGCACATTGGTATTCGGCCAAACCAATGCCGAAGGAGAGTTGGTGAGCTTTATCCAACGGGCAGGCAAAGAGGCGGATGCCCTTATCCTAAACGCTGCCGCCTATACCCACACGTCCGTTGCGGTGCATGACGCGCTGAAGGCCGTCAGCATCTACAAGCTGGAGGTTCATCTCTCCAATCCGCACACCCGGGAGGCCTTTCGCCACCGCTCTTATGTTAGTCCCGCCGTTGATGGTGTGATCGCCGGGTTTGGCGCCATGGGATACCGCCTCGCCATCGAAGCGGCCTTCGAACACCTTAAATCCAAGACGGCCTAAGCCGCTAACAGCCCGGTCTGCCCGGAAACGCGCCAGCCATCATGATCCCGGGTTCCCGTCCTTTCGACCCGCCGCCAAGCTGCCCGACGGCGCATCATTTGAGAGCGTCGCTCACACTCATAGGCGATGGCCCAGCATACATCCTCTGGCCCTTCGACCACTTCATGGGCGCTATACCGCAGTACCTGCCACCCCTCCTTGCGAAATGCCGCCTCGCGCAGGGCCTGGGCCCTTAAGCTGCGATGGCCCGCGACCTCCACAACAAGCTTCAAACGGGGGCAGGCAAAGTCCGCGCGGTGCGCCCCTATACGCACCTGGGGTCTGAAGCGATGCCCAACGGCCCAGGGTTGGAGCAAGGATTTTAGAGACCGTTCGGCTGCACTATGCCATCCACGTCCTAACGCTCGCCGAGCCTGATGCTGGTTCATCAACATGAGCAAACCCTCCATTCGTTCTTTTTTTGTTCTAGCCAGAGAAACGCGACCGGATCAACAAAAAAGAGAACAAATCGTAAACTTTTTTACAGCGGATCAAAAGTGTTGGAAACCGCCCAAAGGGAATGTCAGGGGGTCTCCTTCCGGCCCATCGACGATCACACACGCTGGACCGGCCACACATGAACCAATCGCCGTCAGGCGTACCCCTTGGGTGGCGGCCTCTTCAAAAATCGCAGGCACGGCATCCGGCGAAACGGCCATCAGGCACTGATAATCATCACCGCCCGTGAGAAGTGCCTTCAGTCCCTCCTCTCCCCTCTCTGAAACCCAGGTTTCACCCGCTTCAGACAAAGGAACGGCCGCACCATTGAGATGAACACCCACCCCGCTAGCCTTCGCCAAGTGAGACGCATCCGCCACCAAGCCGTCAGATACATCAAGAGCGGCATGGGCATGCTGAGCAATTGCCTCCACCAGCGCGAAAGGCGGCCTGGGACGCAGGTAAAACGCAGCTCCCGCGCTATCGGAGCTCCCTGCCTTACGGGCTTCAAGCCCAAGATAACCATCCCCGATTGTGCCGGTCACCAGCAGCGTGTCCCCCGGCTGTGCCCCCCGGCGAAGAACAGGGGCCCCCTCCAAAGGCCGCCCTGCCATTGTGATGCTGATGGTCAACGGCATCCCATCCTTTGCATGCCGGGTCGTGTCCCCGCCAAGAAGAGTAAGGCCATAGGCGTTCTGATCCAAAGCCAAACCCTTGGCAAAAGCGGCCACCGCCGCCTCGTCCGCCTCCCGTGGCCACACTAGCCCCAAGAAATAAACCGTAGGCTGACAGCCCTTCGCCGCCAAGTCTGAGATATTCACGCGTAGGGCCTTTTGCGCGACACTATCAAGGGGGTCATCAGCGAAGAAGTGGGTACCGGCCACCAGAAGGTCTTTGGTGACAATCAAACCGTCACTTAAAAGCGCCGCATCATCCGTCAGGCCAAAAGCCCCCTCCCCAGCGAGGGGCGCCAAGTACTGAGCGATGAGGTCAAACTCCCCTATCGCTTTTCCTCCGGTCACCCCGTAAACTCACCGGTCAGTTCATCGGTGCGAATTTCCCGTGCACTGGCATCGAGGACGCCATTGATAAAGCGAGGCTCGGTCTCGCCTTGCTCGAAAAAGCTGTTGGCGATTTCCACATATTCATCGACCACCACCCGCCAAGGCACGTCGGGACGACGGATGAGTTCGAAAATGCCTGCCCGCAAAATAGCCCGCGCCGTGGCATCAAGGCGCTTTAACGTCCAATTTTCCGAGAGGTGTTTTTGGATGAAGGGGTCAATGCCCCGCTGGGTCTCCACAACACCCTGCACGATGTCGGCAAAAAAATCCGTGTCCGCCTCCCGCAGGAGGGACCCTTCAATCTCGCCGCCAAGGCGAAAAGCCACAAACTCTCTCACCACGGCGTCCACCCCCTGCCCGGAGTGCTCCATTTGATAGAGCGCCTGGACGGCGCCGAGCCGGGCCATGGTTTTGGCCTCGACCCCAGCACCTCGTTTTTGGTTGGCTACTTCACTCATTCTGAACCCAGTGAGCCAAGGAACCGTTCAAAATCCCTAGCCTCGGTAAAATTGCGATAGACGCTGGCGTAGCGCACAAAGGCGACGTCATCGATCTTCTGCAACGCTTCCATCACATATTCACCCACAATGCGAGAGGGAATTTCGGCATCGCCCCGCGCCTCAAGCTGTCGAATAATGGACGAGACAGTGCGATCAATTTCCTCAGGGTCAATGTCCCGTTTGCGCGTCGCAATGGAGATAGAGCGCACAAGCTTTTCGCGATCAAACGGGACCTTCTTGCCCGAGGACTTCAAAATAATCAGCTCACGGAGCTGTACCCGTTCAAATGTCGTGAACCGCGCTCCGCAATCATTACACTGCCGCCGCCGCCGAATGGCCGAGCCATCCTCCGCGGGGCGGGAATCTTTGACTTGCGTGTCTTCACTGGAGCAAAACGGGCAGCGCATGATTGCGACGGTGTAGCGTCACAACCAAACGTTTTCCAGTCTTACAAGCTGTATTGGTAAAGGGCCGGCATTCACCCGTAAATCGGGAACCGAGCCGTCAAGGCTTCGACCTTTGCTTTGACCTCTGCCTCAACACCAGACGTATCGCCACCGGCCGCTAAGGCATCCAGCACCTGTACCATCAATCGGCCCGTCTCCTGGAACTCGGCCACACCGAAGCCCCGGGTCGTCGCCGCGGGCGTCCCAATCCGAATGCCTGAGGTAATCGCTGGCTTTTCAGGGTCGTTGGGAACCCCATTTTTGTTGCACGTCATGCCCGCCCGCTCGAGAGCTTCTTCGGCTGCATTGCCTTTAACCCCCTTGGGTCGCAGATCGATAAGCGCGAGGTGATTATCCGTACCCCCTGAGACCACGGCATATCCGCCATCCACCAGAACCGCCGCCAGAGCCTTAGCGTTTTCGATGACTTGCTGACAGTAGATTTTGAACTCAGGCCGAAGGGCTTCGCCAAACGCCACCGCTTTTGCCGCCACGACATGCATCAGAGGACCGCCCTGAAGCCCAGGGAAGAGGGCCGACCGAAACTTCTTCGCCAGCGCCTTATCATTGGTGAGAATCAACCCACCGCGAGGACCCCGGAGGGTTTTGTGGGTCGTCGTCGTCGCAACATGGGCATGGGGAAAGGGGCTTGGGTGAACACCAGCCGCGACCAAGCCAGCAATGTGTGCCATGTCCACAAAGAAGTACGCCCCCACCTTATCCGCAACTTCACGGAAGGCAGCGAAGTCTAGGGTTCGCGAATAGGCGGACCCTCCCGCAATGATCACCTTCGGCTGATGCTCCTCGGCCAGCCGCGCTACCTCGTCCATGTCGATGAGGTGGGTTTCAGGATCGACGCCATAATGCACGGCGTTGAACCATTTCCCCGACTGGTTCACCTTTGCGCCGTGGGTGAGGTGTCCGCCCGCCGCGAGGTCGAGCCCCAGGAACGTGTCACCAGGCTGCATTAAACTCATGAATACGGCTTGGTTCGCCTGACTACCCGAATGGGGCTGCACAATTGCCTCTTCACAATCGAAGAGACGCTTCGCCCGATCGATAGCCAGCTGCTCTGCCTCGTCGACGAACTCGCATCCGCCATAATAGCGTCGACCTGGATAGCCTTCGGCATATTTGTTTGTCAGAACTGAGCCTTGGGCCTCCAAGACTGCCTTGGACACAATATTCTCAGAAGCGATGAGCTCGATCTGCGTTTTCTGCCGCTCATTCTCCCGCCCGATAATGGCAGCCAAATCAGGATCAGCCGCATCGACAGCGTCCGAAAAGAATCCAGAGGAGCGGACTTCTTGAGAGACAGATTGAGACATAAGGCAACTCTTTCGTCTTGATGAACCGTACAACGAGGGGGCGGAGCGCAAGCTTCTATTCTTAGCATATCACCCCGGCAACGCGCCATGGCACGGTCAAGGCCCCATTGTCCACCACCAACGCCGTCGCAGGGAAAACCGAAGACCTTCATGGACCACGGGAATTGGATTCCAAGTCTACTTTATCTTTATTCAGTGATATTGATATTGTGCAGATGGCAGCATGACTTTTCCACACGCTCCACTTGTCAAGGAAAGTCTATACGCCTATGGGCGTCTTTCAAACTTCCCTTTTCGCCCCTCTGTTTTTGTCTTTTTGCGAATTGGTTGAAGGATGAGATAAAAACCCACGCTAAAGAAGGTCTTGCGAATGGATAATAGTAACAAACCAAATGAGTCGATGGATCACGCCGAAACGCTCGATCTCACCGCCAATATTGTTTCTGCTTTTGTCAGTAATAATTCTGTACCTGCGGATCAATTGCAGGAACTGCTACAAAGCACTTACAACACGCTCTCTGCCCTTTCAGGCGGCGCAGAAACAGGACCCACAAATCAAAAGCCTGCGGTCCCTGTCAAAAAGTCAATCACTGATGACTACATTGTCTGCCTTGAAGATGGCAAAAAACTAAAAATGCTGAAGCGCTACCTTCGCACTCAGTATGATATGTCTCCTGAGGATTATCGCCGCAAATGGGGCCTGCCCGCTGATTATCCAATGGTCGCGCCAAACTATGCTAAGCGTCGTTCTGATTTTGCGAAGAAAATTGGGCTCGGTACCGCTGGCGGACGGAAAGCCACCACGAAAAAGCGTGGCCGCAAACGCTCATAAAAGCGTTCACAGCGGCAGGTTGAGGGGGGAGCCGCTTTAATTCTCTGTACTGTATATAGAATATAACTCTATTTCGACACCGACCGGACGGGTCTGAACGTTTTACCCCAGCCTAGAGCCTTTCCAGTTTAGTCAAAGCCATAGACGGCTCTACAGCGGTTCGCGTTCCTCTGGAATCGCGAAGCCTCTGTAAGTTATTGTTTTGTCGCGCATCTTACGCGGATAACCGGAACCACTTATCCGCGATGCGCTCTAGGTGTTTAGTCCCGGTAAGTGATGGAATCGCTTTATGCAGTGATCCATCATGGAGGAAGGCCCAATGGGACAAGTTCTACACGAGTGCGCCAAGACAACGCACGCGGTCCGAAAAGCAATACAGCGATCGCAAGCTTCGGTCGCGGCGTTAGCAGAGCAGTATGGGATCAACCAAAGTTCGAGGTGACCGTGGCCGAAGGCCGCGTAAGCACCGAAGAACGGTTCGGAAATGGCGCTCCCGTAAGAGCGTTGAGGACGCTCCGATGGGCCCCAAAAACCCTCGTTCAACCAGCTTGTCTATAGAAGAGGAAGCAGCCTGTGTTGCATTCCGTCGGCATACGTTGTTGCCATTGGATGATTGCCTTTACGCCCTCCAAGACAGTATCCCACACCTGAAACGCTCCAGCCTACATCGGTTGTTTCAGCGTCATGACATATCTCGGCTGCCGGATGTTAAGGGGGAAGCCTCTGAGAAAAAGAAATTCAAGTCATACCCGATCGGCTACTTTCACATCGATATTGCCGAAGTCCGTACCGAAGGCGGCAAGCTTTATATGTTTGTCGCCATCGACCGTACATCGAAGTTCGTGTTCGTCGAGCTTTATGAAAAGGCAGGTAAGATGAATGCAGCGAGGTTCCTTCGTCATTTGATCGAAGCTTGCCCTTACACGATCCACATCGTTCTGACCGATAACGGTATCCAATTCACGGAGAGAAAAGGAAACTCTCTCGCGCTCGAACACATCTTCGATCGTGTTTGCAGAGAGAACGAGATTGAACACCGGCTCACCAAGATCAACCATCCCTGGACGAACGGTCAGGTCGAAAGAATGAACCGAACCCTGAAAGAGGCAACCGTCAAGCGGTATCACTATTCATCGCATGAACAGTTGCGTCAGCACCTTCAAACTTTCGTCGACGCTTACAACTTCGCGAAAAGACTGAAGACCCTCAAAGGACTCACCGTCTTCGAATACGTCAATAAATGTTGGACCGAACAGCCAAAACGCTTCATCAACAATCCAGCCCATCACTTACCGGGACTAAACACCTAGAGCCGTTTCATTTCAATCGGAGTCATGAACGGCTCTAGCATTTTTATTTTGAGCGCTTGAACCCACTTTCTCTGTGACCGCGATTGCCTTGAAAGCGCTCTATTATAGGCTGTGCCAATCACCAGATCATCGCGGCCCATCGCAGTAACAAGCGTGCCGCAACGTAGAGAACGAGCACCGCCGTCAGGCGCTTTATCCACAAAGGCTCCAACCCTCTGACGGAGAGCCAAGAGCCGACTTGCCCTCCCAAAAGAACGGCAGGAATGAGCGGCCAATAAGGTTGCGCCAAGGCGAGCAAAGACAGGTCCGATAGTTTCATCAACTGTCCCATCGCGCCGGATGCGGAGTTAACAAGAATAAAGAGGCTGCACGCCGCTGCGATCTGTCGCGGTGAGCCAAACCGCATGAAGTAAAGGATGGGGGCTAGGAAAATCCCTCCTCCCACGCCAACAACCCCCGCCAATAACCCAATACTGCCGCCAGTCACCAACGCCATAGGGGTCGAAATCGGGCGCCCTTCAGGGGGACCACCAGCGGCATCCCTCTGCCATAATAACTGAAGCCCTGCGATAAGAAGCGCCCCGCCGAGAAGAAAAACAAATACCGCTTCAGACACCAAAAGCTGACCGCCCCACCACGCAGCGGGAACGGAGGCCACGATGAAGGGTACTAATTTGTAGACGGAGAGTTCCCCAGCGCGGCCATAGCGCCAAACACCGCCGCTCACCACCACGATGTTACAACTCAGCGCAATCAGCGGTAAGATCCGATAATCGACGCCATACAGCACCAAGAGCGCGTTATAGGTCGACCCACCCCCGAAACCGACAGCAGCGTAAAGCATGGCTGTACAAACAAAGAGCGCGAGGAGGGTGATCGGCATGCCCCTTTACCCTTCAGACGGAGGGAGTGCGCGGACCGCCGACGTGGGATTCCAGTGGAAGAACTGAACTCACATCCCCTTGCACCGCTTCGGCAGCGTACGGCGGTCGACGGATAAGGATGTTCGCAGCAGCGAAAGGCGTCAGAAGACTGCTATCCTGCCGCCTATCTGCAACCACGCGCAGGCCATTGGGCGTCCACGCGCTTCGTCCCCGTAAAAATGATTCCCGGGGCCCATTGGGGGGGATATTCTCACCAACAATGGCCTCTTGCCACGACAGAGCCTCATCTATTTGCCCAATCAGCCGGGCGACCAGCGGACGCAAAAACAGGTGTGCACAGACAAGTGCAGAAGCCGGGTTCCCCGGTAAGCCGATAAAGAGCGCCCCATCCCTTGTACGAGCGTGCCAGCAAGGCTTACCGGGTTTCACGGCGACCTTCTCAAACTGCAAGTCAGCCCCCAGCGCCCGGGCAGCGGGCTTAATCACATCATAGTCCCCCACCGACGCGCCGCCAATGGTCACCAACACATCACAATCGGCAAGGCGATCCGAAAGACGCTTTTCCACCGTTTGCTGATCATCGGGGAGGATGGGTTCAAGCACAGGTGTCCCTCCCCACGCGGTCACAAGACCCGCAACCCCATAGGATCCTGAATTGACAATAGTGTCCGGCGTTAAGGAAGCCCCCGGCTCCACCAATTCATCCCCCGAGGCGAAGATCGCCACCCGCGGTTTGGACTGTACCGTAAGGGTCGGCTCATTTGCCGCCGCAACCAAGGCAAGGTCCACGGCAGATAGTCGTCGACCCCTTGATAGGAGGGTAGCGCCCTTATTAAAGTCGACCCCCGCAAGACGGATGTGCGCCGAGCCATCGGCACCGCCCGAGCCCCGAATGACATCTCCCTCTCGCTCTACATTTTCTTGAATAATAACGAGATCAGCACCCGTTGGGACAGGAGCACCGGTAAAGAGTCGAACCGCTTCGCCTGCCCCCAAAACACTGTCGAAATGACCACCGGCGGGCACCTCAGCAATGACGGTCAATCGCCAAGGTCCGTTCCCAAGGTCTGTCCGTCGCACCGCGTACCCATCCATTGCGGACATCGCGACCGGGGGCTGCGCCCTTGGCGCCACAATATCCGTCGCCAGAATACGGTCCACCCCCTGCTCAAGGGTAACTATTTCAGACGTAAGCGGATGAATATCCCGCAGCAAAAGCTCCAGCGCATCATCGTAAGATACAAGGGCGGTCACGCCGTCCCCTCCCCATCCCGGCGCCACGTGCCGCTCTTGCCGCCATCTTTCTCCCAAAGCGAAACGGCCCCAATTTCCATTGTCGGATCGACCGCCTTTGCCATGTCGTATATCGTGAGGCACGCAACCGTAACGGCAGTTAACGCCTCCATTTCCACCCCGGTCGGTCCGGTTGTTTTGGCCTCAGCTTTAACGCATAGACCAGGCAAATCATCATCGTGATCAATCTGTACAGAAACAGAAGATAATGGAAGCGGGTGACAAAGGGGGATCAAATCGCTGGTCCGCTTGGCGCCCATAATGCCCGCAAGTTCCGCTGTCTTGATCACATCTCCCTTCTTAAGGGCCGCACTTTTAATGCGTTGTAGCGTCGCCGGGGCCATGCGCACGGACCCACGGGCAAGGGCACGCCGAGCCGTCGGTTGTTTATGGCTGACATCCACCATCACGGCACGCCCCTCAGGGTCAAAATGCGTGAACTTATCTGTACTCACCTATTGTCCCTCCCCACTATACTTCAGCTAGGCGGGGCATTAATTCCACTAGGTTGCACGGTTTGTGACGACTATCCAACTGGAATGAGATGACCTTATCCCACCCGTCCCTCACCGCACCGTTTGACCCCGGAAGACAAAAGATAAAGGTCCCTCCCGCAAGGCCAGCGCAGGCCCGTGACTGGAGGGTCGACAGGCCCACACTTTGATAGCTCACCTGGTGGAAGATCACCGAAAACCCATCAATGGTCTTTTCGAACAAGGGCTCAATCGCTTCAGGTGTGATATCCCGCCCCGTAAGGCCCGTCCCACCCGTGGTAATCACTGCATCCACACTATCGTCAGCAATCCATCCTTTTACAATAGATCGGATAGCATCCTTATCGTCAGGCGTGATTTGACGATCAGCTAAGATATGGCCCGACTGCTCAAGGCGGTCCACCAGGGTTTGTCCTGATGTGTCACTTTCAAGATCTCGTGTGTCGGATACCGTCAAAATTGCTATACGGACAGGTTTGAATTCCAAACTCTCATTTATACCGTGCATGCCTTCTCCTCTCGCCTTGGGGTCAGCTTTCCCAACGCTGCTTGTCAATATGGTCCTCGGCACGCGGCTCAATCCACACCGCCTCGCCGTTGCGATATTCCTTCTTCCAAAAGGGCGCCTCAGACTTAAGATAATCCATCAAAAAGTCGCAGGCTTCGAACGCTGCCCGACGATGGACAGCGGCCGTGGACACAAAAACAATGGCATCATGGGGGGTCATCGTTCCCACACGGTGGATGATTTGAAAATCGGCGAGAGACCAGCGGGCATAAGCCATCTCGCAAAAGCGCGCGATTTGCTTTTCCGTGAAACCTGGATAATGCTGCAACTCAAGACCCGTCACCGTTTGGTCCGTACGTTGATCCCGCACCAAGCCAATGAAAGAAACGATCGCTCCTGCGCCCTTCGCTCGCTCGGTAAACCGCGCAAGCGCCATATCGCACGCTATCGGCTCATCAGTGATAAGAATGCTGCTTGATGGGTCCACGGCGTTCATCCACCGCTAAGCGCAGACATGAACGCGATCTCGTCGCCCTGGCCAATTGGATGAGTGCCCCGAGCTATCTCCTGATTCACCACGACCGGCGCCCCGGGGCGGCGCCACTCCGCCGCAAAACGCTCATTATCTTCAGCAAGCCACCTGGTTAAGGCGTCGGTGTCTGTCACATGCTGAGGAAGTGTAACATCGCCGCCGTCTGCGATATCAGAAAATCGTCCGAAATAGTGAATAATCGCCATGCCTACCCTCCGGTAACGGACATATGGCGCGGAACCGCCGGCACACCACCAGGTCGATCGATAACAAAGTCATGACCTTTCGGCTTGCGGCTAATGGCTTCATTGATCGCCCCATGGAGGGGGCCATCATCCCCGGGATATGCCCGCATCACAGCGCGAAGGTCCGCTGCATCTTCTTGCCCCAAGCACATATAGAGCTTTCCGGTACAAGTCAGCCGTACACGGTTACACGCCTCACAGAAATTATGGCTCAGCGGAGTGATAAAACCGAGCCGACCGCCGGTTTCAGCGACGCGGACATAGCGCGCGGGACCACCGGTCCGATCCGGAAGATCCGTCAAGGTCCATACTTTCTCTAAATCCTCACGGATATCTTTTAGGGATATATACTGATCAAAGCGGTCCTCGTCGATCTCTCCCATCGGCATGGCCTCAATAATGGTGAAATCCATCCCGCGTGCGTGGGCCCAGCGGATCATATGGGGAAGCTGGCTTCGATTATCCTGTTTGAGCGCCACGGTATTAATCTTGATGTGCAGACCAGCAGCCTGCGCCACCTCGATCCCTTCCAGCACCTGCGCAAGGCAATCACGACGCGTCACCCGGGCAAAGACGCCCGGATCCAGGCTATCAATCGAAACGTTCACCCGTTTCACGCCCGCTCGAACAAGCCGCTGGGCGGCATCGGCGAGCTGGGTGCCATTCGTCGTGAGGGTAATCTCGTCGAGCGAGCCTGTTTCAAGATGCCTCGACAACGCTTCGATCAGCAACAATATATCTTTGCGCACTAGCGGTTCACCGCCCGTGATCCGCAGCTTCCGTACCCCTCTCTCGACGAACGCTGTCGCTAGCCGATCAAGCTCCCCGAAGGTGAGCAGATCGCGCTTTGGCAAAAAAGTCATCTTTTCCGCCATGCAATAGGTGCAGCGCAGGTCGCAGCGATCGGTCACAGATAGGCGCAGATAAGTAATAGCGCGCCCAAACGGGTCCACCATGGAAGCAGAAGATCGGCCTTGGCGGGGGAACACGCCCGGCGCGCGGTAGAGTGTATGAGCGGTCATCCTAAGACAGTGTGGCGTCAATATCTGACAAGCCTTCGTGCCCTCTTTGGTAGCGAATTCCCCCCCGCTACCAAACCGTCTTGTTAATGGCAATTCAACGAGCCCCAGGAGCTGAACTGCTATCCAGCCCGCGATGGCCGAAAGAGACGCTCAAGTCCCTCCCGATGGCACTGAGTGTGCGTCCAACGCCAGCCACTCTCCTGACGAAGAGGGCCAAGCGTTTAAAACAAAAGCGCGAGAGTCGTTTCTTCACTTTCGAGATGTGAAACGACTCTACCCCGATGTTTACAACGTCGCCGTTACCTTGCCGACACCCCTCGCCACTCGTTCAACGATCTCATCAACGTCATCTCGTGTTGTTACCAATGGTGGAGCGAAACCGAGGATATCGCCGTGGGGCATCGCGCGGCAGACAACACCTTCGGCGAGGCAGGCGGCGGAGAGTTGCGCGCCGACTTTAAGGTTCGCATCGAAGCGGGTCTTTTTGTCCGGGTCCGCTACAAATTCAATGGCCGCCAGTAAATTCACCCCGCGCACTTCGCCAACAAAAGGGGATCCGTCAAAGGTCTGTCGCATCCGCTCCTGGAAGTAGCCACCAACCTCATTGACATTGTCCATGAGATTTTCATCCTCGATGACCTTAAGGTTCGCTAGACCCGCCGCAGCACAGGCCGTGTGGGAGGAGTATGTATACCCGTGGGAGAAGAGGCCAAATTCATCCTCACCTTTTTGCAACACATCCCAGACCCGTTCCCCAACGATGGATGCCGATAAGGGGAGATATGCGCTGGTGAGACCCTTGGCACAGGTCATCAGGTCAGGCTTCATTCCGTAATAGTCGCTGCCAAACGGCGTGCCCATGCGGCCAAAACCCGTCACGACTTCATCCGCAATGAGAAGAATATCATATTTATCGAGCACGGGCTGCATCGCCTCCCAATACCCTTCCGGCGCTGGAATAAGCCCGCCTGTGCCCAGCATCGGCTCAGCGATAAAGGCGCCAACCGTCTCTGGCCCTTCGGCGAGGATCATCTGCTCAAGATCGTCGGCACATTTGGCAGAGAACTCCACCTCGGACATGCCGGGTTCCGCCTCCCAATAGTGATGTGGATTGGTCGTATGCAGAATAGGTCCGCGAGGAATATCGAAGGCCGTATGGTAAAAGGGCAAGCCCGTTAACCCGCCGGACATCACTGAACATCCGTGATAGCCTCGCTTGCGCGCAATGATCTTCTTCTTCTCAGGACGACCCAGTACATTGTTGTAGTACCAAACGATCTTCAACTGCGTCTCATTGGCGTCAGAGCCAGATAGACCGAAGAACACCCGGCGCATGTGATCGGGCGCCCATTCCAAGATTTTCTTAGACAGCAAGATTCCAGGTTCATGGCTTTGCATCGCATAGGAATGAACATAAGCAAGCTTTTTCATCTGCTCATAGACAGCCTCAGCCACCTCAGTCCGGCCATACCCAATATTGACGCAATAAAGACCTGCGAAGGCGTCGATGACCTCTTCGCCCTTCGTGGTTTTCGTGCGAATGCCTTTTCCACTATCAATGATCCGTGGATCTGGCGTGTCCCCCGCCGCAAAACTCTTCAAGGGCGTAAACGGATGGATGACCGTATCACGGTCGATTTGTTCCAAGCTTTGATTATGTAACGCGTCCATGGTCTTACTTTCCTAACGATCTAATTCTGAGCGCAATGAGCGACGTCCCGCGACAAGCGCGCTACGCCACCTCCATACAGAGATATTTGGTTTCCATATAGTCATCGAGGCTATAAGCGCCGCCTTCCCGGCCGAGGCCCGATTGCTTGTACCCTCCAAACGGAATAGGCGGCCCGGTGAAGGACGGTGTGTTCACCCCCACCATACCATACTCGAGCGCTTCGCCAGCGCGCCAGATCCGACGCATGTCATTTGTATAAAGATAAGAGGCGAGCCCATATTCGGTATCGTTCGCCGCGGCGATGACATCTTCCTCGGTCTCAAAGGGCAGGATCGCCGCAACGGGCCCAAACGTCTCCTCCCGGAAGATTTTCATTTCGGCGGTCACATCCGCTAGAACTGTTGGCGCAAAGAAATTCGAGCCGAGCTTCGGTAGCCTCCCGCCACCGGCCAGCACCCGAGCACCCTTGACAGTTGCGTCCGCCACATGGGCCTCACACTTCGCCACAGCTCCCTCATTCATGAGCGGGCCTTGTTCAACCCCCTCTTCCCAACCAGGGCCAGTCTTAAGCATCGCGGTGGCCGCCGCAAACTTCTCACAGAAGGCATCATAAATAGGCCGCTGTACAAATATACGGTTCGCCGCCAGACAATCTTGCCCCGTCGTCGTGAATTTTGCGACGATGGCATCCGCCACAGCTTTGTCGAGGTCGCAATCCTCGAAGGCAATAAAGGTGTCTTGCCCCCCCAGCTCCATAGAGACTTTCTTCACCGTATCAGCGCTTTGGCGAATAAGGATCTTCCCCACCTCCGTTGATCCGGTGAAAGACACCGCCTTAACATCGGGGCTTTCCATCAGCATTTTGCCAACCTGTTTCCCATCCCCAACAACAACGTTAAAGACGCCAGCGGGCACGCCTGCCTCCTCCGCCAATAGGGCCAACGCCAAAGCGGAAAGAGGCGTCTCAGACGCTGGGCGGACAATCATCGTGCAGCCCGCCGCCAGTGCCGCCCCCGCCTTGCGGGTAATCATCGCAGAGGGGAAGTTCCACGGGGTAATCGCCGCGGTCACACCAATCGGTTCACGGAGAACCAACATCCGCCGGTCCGGCTTGTGCGGCGCCAACACCTCACCATCAATACGCTCCGCTTCTGCAGCAAACCAGGCGAGAAACCCCGCCGCATAGTCAATCTCGCCGCGAGACTCTGACAGGGGTTTGCCCTGTTCTGCCGTCATGATGGTCGACAAATCTTCCCTATGGGTTTCCATCAACGCGGCCCAACGCCGAAGGATGGCCCCGCGCTCCTTCGCCAATAAGCCGCGCCAGCGCGGAAAGGCGGCTTTCGCGCCAGATATAGCCTGGCTAGTTTGATCAGCACTCACAGCACGAATGTCTGCAACAATGTCTCCGTTGCAGGGATTTACAACGTTCACAGCGTCTCCGCTGGCCCCCTCAACCCAACCACCAGCAATATAATGTCGTGTAGAAATTAAACTGGGCCGCTGTAAGGCGCTCGTCTGAAACCAAGGGGGCATAATCATTCCGCCTAGAATTATCGAGTTTGGATGTTTCTAAAAATGAGTTATGACACATTTTGAAGCTAATTTTTGTCGAAATTTGTTAGGTAGACAACTAAATTAGTCTTATTGGACGATAACAGAGACCAAATTAGATGATTGATGATACAGACAGAAAACTGCTCAATGCCCTACAGGAAAACTGTCGGCTGACCTCTGATCAACTCGGCGAAATTTGCGGCCTGTCTCCTACGGCGGCCCTTAAACGCGTAAAGCGCCTTCGGGCGGACGGCATCATCACAAAAGAAGCCGCGGTGATCGCCCCTAAGCGCGTTGGCCTCACCGTTCTTGCCATCGTGATGGTGACCCTCGAACGGGAAAGCAAACATGCGGTGGACAGCTTCAAGAACGACATCCGTAAGGCCGGGCAGATCGTCCACGGATATTATGTCACCGGGGATGCTGACTTTGTCCTGACCATCGCCACCCACTCAATGGATGAGTATGAAGAGTTCACAAGAGAGTTCTTTTACGACCGTCACCGGATTAAAAACTTTAAGACCCTCGTTGTTCTAGACCCCGTTAAAACTGATGGTGTGATTAGCGTCTAACTGACCGGCATTCCTGTCCGGGGCAAGAGGGCGGAACTTGCGGCACTGGGTGATACCGAACACCTACATCGGGCAAAGCTTGGCCAACACTATAGCGAAATGCGAACTGCTTGAATCACTTCCTCGTCCTTCGAGACGCCGCTAATAGCGGCTCCTCAGCATGAGGAAGTGATTGAAATGCAACCATTTTCCTCATGCTGAGGAGGGTCGATTGGGAAGGGCCCCAATCGACGGACCGTC
>CALFRH010000631.1 GCA_937919225.1 uncultured Parvularcula sp. | reverse complement strand
CGCGGCTTGGAGCCGGACGCCATCGGGGAACACCTCGCCCACCGGCTCAAGGCTTGATGATAATGCGCTAAGGGCGTCGGGCGGGGCGCTGATGGTCACATCGCCCCGGAACCGCGCTTCAGCTCCGGAAGCTCCGTCCGCTACCGTAATATTGGCAAAGGGCAGACGCGCGTCGCCGGCAAACTGCCATTCCTCGCCACGACTCGCAGTGGCTTTAAGGCCCAAGGCCCCTTCAAGCCCGGCAAAGCCCACCGTTTCAGCACCATCGGCGGTCAGATTACCGCTCAAATCCGTGGACAAAGAAAGCGCGTCATCACGCGCGACGGAGAAAGTGCCCGATAGCGCGCCAAAGGCACCACTCAGATCATTGATCGTTGCATCCACACCGGTTTGGGTACGGACGAGATCGACATCAACATCGTAAAAATCGCCCGACAGATCGCGGACAATACTGGGCAGTTTTTGGCCGGGCGCCACCCTAAGGCGAAAGTCCGCTTGCCCGCGTCCCCTTTGGGTTAGATTGCCGGTCAAGGTGCCGCCCAGGGCCCCATAGGCGCCAAGGTCGGCTTCGACCGCGCCTTCCCACGCTTCTAGCGGTCCTGCCCCTTGGAGGTTCAGCCAAATGGCTTCCTCCGCTTTAAGCGCTGTGGCCACCAGGCCGTCCGCCCGGCTGAGGAGGCCCAGGTCGAGAGTTAGGGCTCCGTCGCCAGCATGGTGCGCTTTCACTGTGAGAAGGTCGCTGCCGGACTGCGCGTCCACCGCACCGTCAAGCGCGATCTGTTGCCCTCCACCATTACCCGCAAAGGTCGCGCTTAAAAGATATGGGCGTCCGTATACGGTCTCATTGATCTGAAATTGATCAATGCTGAGCTTTTCAAGCGTGAAAGAGGGGAGATTGAAAAGGGGGCCGCCCTCGTCCTTTTTTTCTTTTTCGTCCTCCTGTTGGGGCCGTTCGGGCATGGGGCGATGCCAGATGGCCCCTTGAAGCGAGAGGTCATCCACATGGATATGACCCCCGAACAGATAGGCAAAGGGCCGCCAGGCGATGGAGGCTTCCTCCATTTCGGCCCAAACGCCCTCACCATCGCTGAGGCGAATATTCGTCAGGGTAAGGCGCCCTGGCAACGGCCCTTGGGGCTGATCATAGCTGACCTGACTGCCCAATTGTCTTTCCACCACGCCCTCAATGATGGGACGGCTCACATCGTCGATGAAGCCCATGCCCAGCGGGGTCCGGAGCAGAACGAGAACGCTCACACCTAAAAGAAGGATAATGGCCAACAGGCCAAAGAGACTATACCGCACCCACCCCATCAGAAAGGCTGCCCCAGGGCGATATAGAGATGGACGGCATCATCCTCAAAGACCACCTCGTCTTCGCCAGTGTCTATACTCTGCTGACGGATTGTGCGGCGGGTGAGGGGCACGGCCACATCAAGACGGATAGGCCCCACCGGCGTCGCATAACGGATTCCCGCGCCCGCGCCCACCAGGAAGTCTCCAGAAAAATCCGGTGTCTCACTATCGTAAACTGCGCCCCCATCGGTGAAGAGGGCCAGCTGTAACTTCTCCGTCAGTCGCTGGCGCGCTTCGACATTGATTTCGGCGATAGAGCTTCCCCCTTCGGGGTTGCCATTGTCATCGATGGGCCCGGCCTCTTGAAATCCATACCCACGGACCGAGCCGCCGCCACCGGCAAAGAACCGTTCCGTGGCAGGAATGTCAGCACGCTCTGCGCCGAAGCTGGCCCCGACGAGGGCCCGCGCGGCGAGGAGGGTTCGATCATTCCGCCCAAAGCCGATACGGGAAGCGCCCCCGAGCTCTACCTGGGCAAAGCTGGTGGTCCCCACGAAGGGCGTGATGTTGAGGTTGGCGCGATGCCCCTGGGTGGGGTTGAGGGCATCGTTCTCATTGTTAAAGAGGGCGGCCAGCGGGAAAGAGGCGGTGGAGAAATTTTCCTCCGTCCCGTCACTATCGGTAATCTGAGCGTAGCTGTAGGACACGCCCCCGCTTAAGGTCAGGGCATCGTCAAAAAACAGCTTGCGGAGGGAGCCGCCAAGGGTGGCGGACTGCGCTTCAAACGCGTCCGTGTCTTCATTTTCGACAAGGCCTGAGAGTTGCCAACTGCCCGGCCAGCGGGGAACGGGCTTCTCAAAGGTTAACTCCCCGCGCTGCAACGGGGCGGTAAAGGAGAGAGCGGCGGCCAGGGTCTCGCCAGCGCCCAACAGGTTGCGGTTCTCCCATGTTGCCGTCGCGCCGGGGCCAAGATCTGTGGCAAAGGAGAGGCCGAAGCCCACGGTCCGCCGTTTGCGCTCATCTAACTCCACCAGAATATCCGTGGTCCCATCGTCTGCCGTGGGTCCGGGTTGGATGGAGACTTCACGGAACAGGGCCGTTCCCCCTAAATCATCGCGGAACGCATCAATCTGAGAGCGGTTATAGATCTCTCCGGTTGGGATCTGGCCGATGGCTTCAATATAGCTTGTCTTGGTTTGCTCGGTGCCACTGACCCGAAGGACGCCATAGCGCGCCCGCGGACCCGTCCGTATGGGGAAAATAGCGCGCGCCGTGCGGGTTGAGGGCTTGGCCTCCACATAACGGCCGAGTGCCTCAGCGCTGGGGAAGCCGGTGTCCCACAGATGCTGGAGCAAGGCGGCTTCCATTTGGGCTAGGCTCTCCCCGGTGGGGTCGGCGGCAACGGTCACCTCGGCGGCCGTAAAGGTCTGAGGACGCCCGCTGATCGTGGGGTCCTGATACTGGATGATGAAATCATCCACCGTATAGCGGGTGCCCGGCCGCACGCGGTAGGTGACGCTCACCGTTCGGCCCCGCCGGGTGACCCGGGGGGAGACGGTCGCGTCGAAATAGCCTTGGGATTGCAGCAGCTGGGTGAGGGTGCTCGCCTCCCGCGTGGCGGTCCGACGTAAGGGCGCAAAGGCGGAATAGGACGTGCCCCCACCCGCGAGGGCGGAGAACGCTTTCAGCGTCTTTTCAAGCTCAGGGTCGTCAGCGCCGGCGAAGGTTACGGACACCTCGAGGGGATCGCCTTGGGTCGCGCTGATGCTGGTCGACGCTGCGGCATTGGCTGACAAGGCGAGAGCCAAACTGGTTACCGTCGCCACCCCCCATCGCCGAACAAACCAAGCCATAATGCTCTTTACTCGTAAAGCGGCCAAAAGGGCGCATGAATTGATGGCAACCCAACCCCGGCAGCCGCCCTCGGACTTGACGACAAGGCTGCATCTCGCTGAACCCCCTATATGAGCGAAGTGTTAAAAGACAGTCTTAACGCCCGGGCGGCCCTCGTGGAGGAGGCGCTGGCGGATCGGTTGAGCCATCGCCCGGGGGAAGTGGCCCTTCGGCAGCTTGAAGCGGCGGTGAAACATGGGGCCTTGGGCGGTGGGAAACGCTTACGCCCCTTCTTATTGGTCGAATCAGCTGTCTTAGTCGGGGCCAGTGCCACGATGGCCATGCCGGCGGCCTGCGCGATCGAAATGATTCATGCCTACAGCCTCATTCACGATGATCTGCCCGCGATGGATGATGCGGACACCCGCAGGGGAAAGCCCTCAGTCCATAAGGCATATGATGACGCCATTGCGATTCTGGCGGGAGATGCCTTGCTCACCGACGCGTTTGCGGTGCTGACCGATGGCACTTATCCCGCCGGGATGGCGGCGGAGCTGGTGCAAACCCTTGCCGTTGCGGCGGGGTCCCATGGCATGGTGGGCGGGCAGATGATGGATCTCTACCCGCCGGAAATGACCGAGGATGCCATTATCGCTATTCAGGCCCGCAAAACCGGCGCCCTTATTGAGGCGGCTGCGGAGATGGGCGGCATCGTCGGTGGTGCCAGCGCCGGGGAGCGGGCAGCGCTTAAGACCTATGCGCGTGCCGTGGGCCTTGCCTTCCAGATTGTTGATGATGTCCTTGATGTCACCCAAACGGCGGAGGCCCTGGGCAAGCCTGCTGGCGCGGATGATGCGGCTGGGAAGGCGACGTTCGTATCACTGCTTGGGTTAGACGGTGCGCGCACCCGAATCGCCGGCCTCACGGAGGAGGCGCACACCGCCCTTGAGGCATTCGGTGAGCGGGCTGACTTGCTAAAGGCCCTTGCCACCAATTTGGCGGACCGGACCCATTAAAGCAGGCCGGGCAAGCCTGCCTCCTTCTCGGTTAAAGCTGAGAATAAAAGTGCTTTTCATTTCAATGAGATAGGCTTTGACGAGGGGGGCGTCGACCGGTACGAGGACGCCATGACAGAGGTAAAAACCAGCGAGGAAACTGGGTTACAGTGGGCGAAGGTTGCCACCCTTTTATCCGTGGTCGTGGCGTTGACATTGGCCGTCGCGAAGGCGGTTGTGTGGTACCGATCCGGCTCTGTCGCGATTTTGGGCTCCTTGGCGGATAGCATATTGGACTTAGCCGCGAGTGTTATTGCTTTTATCGGTGTGCGGATGGCGGCGATCCCGGCGGACCACAATCACCGCTTTGGTCACCATAAGGCGGAAGCCATTTCGAGCTTGGTCCAGCTGGTGCTGATCTCAGGATCCGCCCTTTTTGTGCTTATTGAATCGATCAGGCGCGTGTTCGCGCCGGAGCCAATCGCCGCGGCGGGAGAGGCCATCGGCGTGATGGTCCTCTCGATCGGTCTCACCACCCTTTTGGTGGCGGTCCAAACCATCGCGATAAAGCGATCTCGCTCCCTCGCGACGGAGGCGGATCGCGCTCACTATCTCGGTGACTTTCTGGCAAATGCCGGGGCGTTACTCGCCATTGTCCTGGCCACGCGCTTTGGCCTTCTTTGGGCGGATGGGGTGGCAGGGTTGGTCGCCGCCGGCTTCCTTGTGTGGTCGGTGTGGGTGATTGCGCAACGCGCTTTGCCCCAATTGATGGATGAAGAGCTCGGCCCAGAGGACCGGGCGGCGATCGTTGCCATGATTATGGAGGACAGCGATGTCCTCGGCGTTCATGCGCTCCGAACGCGAAAAGCAGGGCCCACAGAGTTCATTCAATTGCATATCGAACTCGATCCTGAAATGCCGTTGCGGCAGGTTCATGTCATCAGTGATCGGGTGGAGGCGCGATTGCATGCTGCTTATCCTGATGCGGATATTATGATGCACCAGGACCCCCACGGCTATGTGGAGGCCCATGATGAGTTCGGCCAGCCGGACAGGAAAAACGCCAGTGTCACGGACACTGAGCAGGCTGTGGGTTAGAGGGCCTCTCTATCGCCGCGGGTGGGCCGCGGTATACACTTCCATCAGCTGATCCATATCCACCTCTGTGTATCGTTGGGTGGCCCCAAGGGAGGCGTGGCCGAGAAGGTCTTGGATCGCCCGAAGGTCTGTTCCCGCACTTAAAAGGTGAGTGGCAAAGGCATGGCGTAGGGCGTGGGGGGTGGCGCTATCGTCAAGGCTAAGGGCAGGGCGTAGCGCCCTTAAGCGGCGCTGGGCCACTGCGGGGGATAGGCGCGCTCCGCGCACCCCCAAAAAAAGGGGAGCATCTTCTTTCTCATCAAGAAGAGTTGTGAACGCATCACTATTTGGTGTTGCCAGAAGGGCTTTCCGATAGGCGTCGATCCGGTCCAATATTTGCGGCAGGAGGGGAACGTCCCGTTCTTTGCTTCCCTTCCCCCGTATGCGAATGGATTTAGGGTTGCCCGCAACATGCGTCCAATCAAGACCCAGGGCCTCACTGAGGCGGAGGCCCGCCCCATAAAGAAGGGCGAACAGCGCGGTATCCCTCGCCCCGGTCCATCCCTTGGCGGGGTTTTGCATGTCACCGGTGGCGAGCGCTTTCGCGGCACTTACAGAAACCGGTCGCGGTAAGCGTTTGGGGAGTTTGGGGTTTTTCACCGCGTCGATTGCGGGAACCGAAATGCCCGTTTGTTTGTGAACGTAGCGAAAAAAGGTGCGAAGGGCAGATAGGTCAAGCCGCAGGGTCGGAACATTCGCCCCGGCGATTTTACGATGGGCCAAAAAGGCGCGAAAGTCGGCGACCCGCCAGTCTGAGAGATGGTCAAGACTAACGTCGCCGCCCTGATGGGCCGCGGCAAATGCGCTGAACTCAGATAAAGTATGCTGATAATTCCGCACCGTCAGGGGACTTAACTGCCGTTCGTTTTGGAGATTGTCCAAAAACGCGGCTGATAAATCAACAAGGGCACGGCGAGGGGTCGGCATGGGCCTCACCCTCGGTGAGGGGAATTAACGCCTCGTTAAACCTATTTTTTGTCCCCGTCACCGTCGTCTTCGCCGCCGCCGGGGGTGGCGGCGCCCGCAACTTTGCCCGCCGTTTTTGCGGTGAAAACCGCGGTGTTGGCCGCGCCTTCCACCACGTCGCCAGTGGCCCTTACGGCGGAGACCGCAAGACAGCCGGGCAGAAGGGTGAGGGCGCCTACGGCGATAAGGAGCTTTGTCATGGTTGCGCTGTTCCGTTCTGGTGCGTTTCTGGGGATTTTAGTCTCTGCACCCGCGATAGGAGGAAGGCATGATCCTTTTGATAGCGCAACCCCGCCCCGTCGAGGCGGTCTAGGGCCGCCGTCAGGGACGTCAGGGTTTCTGCCACCTCGCGGTGAAGGGCGAATGCGCCCTTTGGCGGCTCTAAATTTAGTCCGTGGGGGGCAATAGTGATGGCGAAGGGGGCAATCGCGTAGTCGCCGCCTGTGTCTAGGGGGACGCGAAGGCCGCGCGCCTTCTCTCCTAAGAGGGAGATTGTCGCATCGCCATCCTTCGGCGCAAATGCGGGCACGGCCGCCAAATGATCCTCGTAATCTTCGCCCATCAGGGCGCGAAGGCCAAGATCCTCCTCCGTAGACGCGGCAATCGCCGTCTCGCTCATGGAGTGGACATGCGCCCTCAATCTTTTAAGGATAGGGGGCACCGCCTCAAGGGTTAAGCACGCCCGTTCACGCCCCTTCAACGCGGGATGCGGCTCGTCTTCTTGCGGCAGTTCCGGGGCGGTATTGAGGGCACGGTCCACAGATATAATGTCGGGCGGAGCGACCTCCTCAGGTGCTCGCCCCCAACGCAGCATACGCATCATAGCTGCTCTTCCCAAATTTCCATACCCAGCCCAAAATCGTATTGAGAATGTGTTGAGTGCCCGTTAACAGGAGGGTGTCCCGTTTTGGTACGGAAGAATGCGAGCGGCGGTCGGTCGGTGGCTAGCGGCGTTGCGTGCGCGTGCCCTCCACCGCCCAGGCGAGGACGGCACCGCCGACGATAAGAAGAAGCCATGCCCATGGGGGCAAAAGCGGGTTGAGGCGCACCGCCTCCACTGTTTTCACGTCCCGCCGGGGCAGTCCCGCCCAGCGGGTGCCGGACAAGGTTCCATCTGGGTCAACCCGGCGGAGGGCGGGCAGCGGGCCCTCGGGCGTACTCAACGTGAAGACACCACCGCCTGTGGCCTCGCTTAAGGGGCGCAAGGCTTCATCGGTTGTGACCACGGCGCTAAGCTCTGCCAGGGGGCCTTCGTCACTGGCCGCAAGGGCGTAGAGTGTTTCGTCCGTGGAGGTCTTGGTTTCTAGCCGGTAAAGCCCCGGTAGGGGGGCAGGCACCTCAGCGACGAACAGACCCGGCCCACGGGGGCGGAGGGGGGCGGTGGTCACCTGCCCATCGGGGTCGGTGATGGTGATGGGGGCAATCTGGGGGGCCAGGGTGCGGCGGGTGATGGCAAGGCTGCCATCCTCGTCAATCGCGCCACTCAACGACTCTTCTTCCAGCTCGGGTTCCTGCATGAGCCAGTGAACAAGACGCCGTAACAATTCCTGGTGCGGACCGCCGCCATCAAAGCCGCGCGCCCATAACCAGGCATGATCCGATAACAGAACACCAATGCGCCCCTCCTGCACCCGGTCAACGATGAGAAGCGGTGCGTCGTTCGTCGCGGTCAGAAGGACATCGCCTTTCCGCGTCACCGCTGGCAGATAGCGTAGCCAGCGCCCCCAATCGGTCGGGTCCGCCAACTCAGCGGTCACCGGGTGACGCGCGCCAATATCAGAGCGGGCGGGCACGAACGCGGCGCTATTGGCTTCGCCGCGCGGCAGAACCGGCAGGATGTAGTTGAGGTTCCGTTGGGAGGCGAGGCCGCCGCGTTCGGCAAATTCCGGCCCCGCGGCAACGAGGAGGGCGCCCCCCCGCTCCACATAGCGGGCGATCTGGTCAAACTCATAGGCCTGCAACACGCCGCGATAGGTGTACCGATCAAAAATGACCACGTCGAACGAGTTGAGCTTCTCCAAGAAGAGTTGCTCATGGGGGAATTCGATGAGGTTCAACTCCTCCCGCCGGGCGGTCATTGGTTTGTTGGCGGGCTTTAAGATCGTGAAATGAACAAGATCCACCGCTGGATCGCTTTTCAATATGTTCCGCCACACCCGCTCCCCCGCATGGGGTTCGCCAGAGACGAGAAGGACCCGCAGGCGATCCCTCACCGCGGTGAGGGCGACCACGCCGCGATTGTTCAGCGCCGTCAGCTCCCCTGGCGCGGTACTGGCCACCAGCTCGACAATCGTGTCCCCTGGTTGCCGTAAACGGACAGAAAGGGTGACAGGTTCCCCAATGGGAAGGTTTTGCTCGGCATAGGGTTCCCCCCCAACAATAAGCTGCGTGGGAACGGTTTGCCCTGCTTCGGTGGGGGATAGGACGGTGAGGGTGATCTCCACCGTCTCGCCGACGACGCCAAAACGGGGGGCCCGGACCACATCCACGCGCCTGTCCACCTCTTGGCCCGGGCGTCCCGTCAGCACAGTGTGCAGCGGCGCGCCAAGGCCGGCGACTGTCGCACCGCCCGTGCCATGGACCTGCCCATCGGTGAGGGCAAAAACGGCGCTTAACCGCCGGCGGGGAATATCGCCAAGGCTTTGTTCAAGCGCATCGCCCAATGCCGTTGAGCGGCGGTCCCCGAAGCGTCCGCGCCGCACTTCTAGGCCTTCCGCCTCTAAAGCGGCTTCCAAGCGGTCCGTCGCGCTTTGGGTGATTTGCGCACGGCCTCCAAATTCGAGGCTCCGGCTCTCATCTTCAAGGAGAAGAGCGATATCCGGCTGAAGCGTGCCTTCGGTTTCTCGCCGTTCCGGGCCGAGGAGGGCGAGGGCGATGATCCCAATTGTCACCAGGCGGAGGATCGTGCCCCCCGGCGCGCGGCCAAGGCGCGGTAGGGTGACGAGCACCCCTAAAAGGACGAGTGTTCCAATTGCCCATAGGGGCAAGGCGGGCGCTAGGCTAATGTCGGTGCTGAGGGTCGCGGCATTCATGGGGTGTCTTCCTCCCCCAACCGATCGAGAAGGGCCTGCACATGCACTTGATCGCCCTTATAATTGCCCGTGAATGCCACCATGGCCATGTTGATGCCGGCGCGGAACGCAAACTCCCTGCGTGCCTCTCCGCCGGGTCCCGCGGGCAGGAGGGGGCGCCCCCCCTCATCAAGGGCCCAGGCAGAGGCCCAGTCGCGTCCACTAATGACGAGCGATGGAACGCTGTCGGTACTTTCCCGCAAGGCGGAGGGCGCCTCTACCCAGACCGGCCCACCACTGTTCCGACCGTGAAGATCCTCCAGCCGGTAAAAGGATTTGGTGAGGATGTGGTCGCGGGGCAGGGGTTCGAGGGGTGGGATATTCATCCGTCTTAGGATCGTTCGTAATGTCGCCCCTGCGGGGGTGGTGCCGCTGCCCACCTGCCGTTCGCCATCTTGGGAATCGATGATGAGGAGGCCGCCCCCGGCCATAAAGGCCTCTAACCGAGAGAGGGCACTGTCCGACGGAATAGCCGTATCCTCCCCAATTGGCCAGTAGATGAGCGGGTAAACGCTAAGGTCATCTCGGTCGAGATTAACGCCCGTTGGCTCTGCGGGTTCAAGGGCGGACCGGCGCAGTGTCTCTCTTGTGAGGCCAGATAGTCCTGCACCAGACAGTCGGTCGCGCCGCGCATCGCCCGTGATGACATAGGCGAACCGCGTGCTGAGGGCGGCGGCCATCGCCTTTTCATCCATATCGGGGCGGAGGCTCAGATCTTGGGCCATGCCTTCGCTGGGCCAAGTTGCGATGAGCACAAGCGCGATGGCGGCTGCGGCGCTGACGGACGCTTTTGCGGCGCGTGCTTCGCGCCAACGGAGGAGAAGCATGATGAGCCCATCAAGGATGAGAAGGCCAAGGGCAATCATGAGAAGAGGCGGGCCAAGGGCCCGGATGCCTGATCCCTCAGGTCCGAGAAGGATTGCGTTGGTGGGCAGGCGGGCCGCCGTGAGGGGGTCGAGGGTTGGTGTACCATCCGTATAGGTATTCACCACGAACCCCGTCTCACCATCCCCATAACGGCCGGGGGGCACTGTGCCTGCGGCAAGGTCGGCGGGGGACGCCAGCCCGGCGGTGACCGGCGGGTCTTGTAAGGTGCCATAGCCGTCAAGGAGGCGAAAGGGCGCCAGGGGCCGCGTGGGCGCGCTGGGGGCCGCGCCCGCAGCCAGTCGCACGATGCGCTCCATCATGGCTGGGAACGCGCCGGATAAGGGCAGGTCTGACCAGGTGGGGGTGGCGGTAACATGCACGAGGATGAGGAGCCCGTCGCCATCCCGCCGCGCGGTGACCAGTGGGGTTCCATCGGCCAGGCTGGCCCAGACCTCCTCGGCCCCGTCGCCGCCCGCGCGGGTGAGGACCTGGCGCCGGACGGTCACATCCTCCGGCAGGGGAAGGTCCGCAAGGGGACGGTCGTGGGTGAAGTCGCCAATGGGCTGGGGCGCCTCCCAGGTGAGGGCGCCGCCAAAGCTGCGTTGCCCCCCCCGAAGGGCGACGGGATAGGTGGGGTCCCGCTCAAAACCGCTGGCGCCCGCGGCGTTCGCCGTGTTGGGGCCTGAGAACCGCAAAAGGACACCGCCCTCTTTCACCCACTGGGCCAACCGGTCACGGTCCGCCGTTCGCAGGGTGCCGATATCGTCAAGTACGATGAGCCCCGTCTCCGGTGTGGCGAGGGAAAGGACATCACCCGTGACCAGGGCCGTTTGGGTTTCAAGCGCCTGGGCGATGTAGAACCCACCATCCAGAAGGGTGTCAGCCCCTTCCGTCACGAGGCCAGCGCGCACCCGCCGGGCCGACGCGTCGAGCAGCCAGACGGCCCCCGCGTGAGGCTGGGCCGTGAGGCTCAGGCGCGCCACCTCGTTCCTTAAGGCCAAGGGCAAATCAATTGGGACATTAAGGGCGCCTTCGTCAGCAGGGAGGGTGAATGGCACGCTGGCCACCACCCGCCCATCCCGCGCCGTCGCAACAAGACTGCCAACCCGTTCCCCCCCGCCGATACGTGAGACGGTGGCGGTAAAGTCCGTTCCCGCCGTTTTCAGGCCTGTGATTGTCAGGGGCGGCGGGGTTCCCGAAACGCGGAAGAGGGAGAGTTGGCCGACATCTCCCATAGCGCGGAGGAAGTTCCTGTCCGCGCCCGTCCGGCCGATGACACCATCACTGATCCATAGAACATCCCAGTCGGACAAATCGCCGAGCTCGCCCATCGCCGATAGGGCGCCCGCTCGGTCAGGAAGGCTGGCTTGGGGCGATAACCCTTCAATAAGGTCGGCGGCGTCTTTCAGCGGCATGAGGTCCCCAAGGGCAGGGTCTCCCGCAGTGGTCAGTAGGCGAACTTGCCGACCCTCAGCGCCCGGCGTCAGGGCCATATCTCGCAAGAGGCGCTGACGGTCTCGCCATCCGGGGGCGGCGGGCCAGCTATCGTCCACAATGATAAGAAGGGGGGCGGCGCTGTCCGCCTCCTCCTCCGGCGCGTTGAGGATAGGCCCCGCCAGGGCCAGGATCGTGAGCGCAATGGCGAGAAGCCGGAGGAGCAGCAACCACCACGGGGTGCGAACGGGGGTATTTTTGTCGTCGTCCAGCGCCTTCAAAAAGAAGAGGCCGCCAAAGGCTGTCCGCTGGGGCGCTGGCGGCGTCGCGCGCAACAGCCACCAGAGGAGGGGGAGGACCACCAGCGCGGCAAGGAGTAGGGGGGTGGTGAAACTGAGGGCGCTCATCGGGTGCCTCCACCAACCGCATGGTAGAGGGCAGCCAATGGCACCGAGGCGGGTTCGCTTGTCTCGTGCGCTAAATAGGTAAAGCCATACCGTCTGCAGACGTCCTTAAGGGCACCCAGGTGGGCGTCGCGACGCTCGCGATAGGCTGCCGCGACGTGATCCGCATCGCCAAATTGGACATGGGAGTTAGGGTCGTCAGGCGCTTCGAACCGCACTCGCCCTGCGAAGGGAAAAAGGCGTTCGGCGCTGTCACTAACCTGGACGAGATGCACTGGCACCCCTTGTGCTGCCATGCGGCCCAGTTGCGCAAGGAGGCCATCCGCATCGGTATAAAAATCTGAAATATAAATGGCTTGGGTTGTGCCTGCCACCGCCCATGGAGGGATCGCCGATCGATCTTCTGTCCTCAGAAAGGTTTCCGCTAAGCCGACCAGACCCGCGCGGCCCGTCCGGGCGGGGCGCGATGGCCCCTCGACCAGGGGGGCGACCTTTTCCCCAGCTTGGGTCAAAAGAAGCGCGACGGCGGTACCCAGCACCTGGGCGCGCCACCGATTGGTCGGGGCTTCGCCGCTTGAATAATCAAAGCCCTCTCCGCCATCGACCCATAGCCGGATGGTGGCCGCTGTCTCCCAATCGGTTTAGCGCACGTAAAGACGGGCCGGCGGACGGGCCGACAGTCGCCAGTCAATGGCGGTAGCCGGGTCGCCGAACGTATAGTCCCTATACTGCCAAAAGCTTTCGCCTGTCCCAGCGCGCCGACGGCCATGGGCCCCCGCCGCGACGGATTGCGCAAGACTGCTGGCCTCCGCCAACAGTGCTGGCAGGCCCTGAGCGGCCCCCGAAGCGGCGCGTTCCAGGTCAAGGGAGGTGGGCTTAGATGACATTTACCGCCAGGC
Organism: uncultured Parvularcula sp.; assembly: GCA_937919225.1. GTDB lineage: Bacteria > Pseudomonadota > Alphaproteobacteria > Caulobacterales > Parvularculaceae > Parvularcula. The sequence goes on along the minus strand of CALFRH010000631.1, from coordinate 9,440 downwards.
GTCCAGTTCTTGGGCAATCAATCCGTCTACGGTCATACCGTCGGCCCGGGCGGCAAAGGTGAGGGCAATTCGGTGGCGCAACGCGGATGGGGCGAGCGCGATAAGGTCCCCTCTCGTGGGTGCTGTCCGCCCGTCGAGGAAGGCACGGGCACGCAACGTAAGGCTGAGGGCCTGGCTGGCCCTGGGCCCCGCGCCCCACATCAAATGCTCTGCGGCACTGCCGCCGGGACGCAAGGCGGCGACTAAGGAGAGAATGTCCTCCACAAGGCCTTCACCGATGGGCATGGCCCGGACGGTTTCTTGCGCTGCCATCAAATCCTGTGGCCCAAGGATGGTCTCTGCTTTCTTTTCTTCTGTTCCTGTCGTGGCCGCCAGCATTTGCCGCTCGGCCTCGCGGTCGGGATAGTCGATGAGCGTTTGCAGGAGGAACCGATCCAGCTGCGCCTCGGGCAGGGGGTAGGTTCCCTCCTGTTCGATGGGGTTTTGGGTGGCCAACACGTGGAAGGGTTCGGGCAGGGCCCGGCGCTCCCCGGCGATGGTGACTTGATGCTCCTGCATGGCTTCTAAGAGCGCACTTTGGGTTCGAGGGCTGGCGCGGTTGATTTCGTCGGCCATCAATAGCTGGCAAAACACCGGCCCCTCAATGAAGCGAAAGGCGCGGGCGCCGCCAGGGCTCTCTTCGAGCACTTCGGCGCCAAGAATATCGGACGGCATCAGGTCGGGGGTGAACTGCACCCGCTTGGTATCAAGCCCTAAAACGATGCCAAGCCCGGCCACCAGACGGGTTTTGGCGAGCCCCGGGGCCCCCACCAACAGGTTGTGTCCCCCCGCCAGAATGGTGGCCAACACCTCAGCGATGACCTCGTCTTGACCAAAAACGATACTTCTCAGCTCGTCTTGGGCCCGGCCGAAAAGGGCACAAAGTTTTTCGAAAGCCTCGATATCGCTGGCCGGGCCAGCCTGTGTGTCTGCCACGAGACGCGCTCCTTCATCACTGAATCAAAGGGTTATGGCATGCCGGCGTTTGGGACAAATGGACAATTCGAAAGCAATTTTTTCTCTCTTTATCCGAGGTTGAGGTTTTACTGTTAAACGGTACAACTTACATGATGTGACTAGTTAACAGGGGTATGGTCATGGAATTGGAGCGTTCAAGGCTCACCATTTGGTCCTTTTTGAAGGGCTTGTTTAAGGTCGTGATTGGCCTGTCGCTCCTAGCGCAATCTCTTATTTTTCTTGTGCTTTTGGTCTTCGGACTGGCGATCTTAGGCGGTATTTCCGCGTCCCTTTCCGGCGCCAACGGCGAGGGGCCAAGCATCCAGGTGCCCGATGGCGGGGCTTTGGTGCTTAACCCGCAAGGGGTCCTCGTAGAGACGGCACCGCCCGTCGATCCGTTCGAGCAGGCCATTAATGAAGCCCTTGGCGGTGGCACCGATGCGCAGATTTCTGTCCATGAATTGGTGCGGGTTGTCCGCGCGGCGAAGGACGATGACCGAATCAAGGCGCTTGTCCTCGATCTGCAAAGCCTTTTTGTGCCCTCGGGCTACTCGTCCAAAGCACACTATCTGGCTGACGCCGTGGAAGAATTCCGCGAGAGCGGGAAACAAGTGGTCGCCATCGGGGATTACTATACCCAAGAGCAATATCTCATCGCGTCTGAAGCTAACACTGTTCTGATGCACGATTTTGGGTCGTTTGTCCCCCAGGGCTATGGCCGGTTTCGCACATATTACAAATCGGCGCTTGAGCGTTTCAAGGTAACCGCCAATGTGTTCCGTGTGGGGACCTATAAGTCGGCTCTTGAGCCCTATTTGCGGGACGACATGTCCCCAGAGGCGGCGGAAGCGAATCGGGCCTATGTGAACGCGCTTTGGTCTCAGTATACAGATGCTATTGAGGAAAACCGTGACCTGGCTCCCGGGGCACTTCAGTCATATGCCGATAATGTGGCTCAGCGCATAACTGAGGCTGGCGGCGACATGGCCGTGTCTGCGGTAGAGGCAGGTCTCATCGACCGCCTCATTGATCGGACCGGGCAGCTTGACTTTATTGCTGACATTGTTGGCCGGGAAGAGAATGAAGGGACTGGCTTCCGCGGCATTGCTTACAATGCCTATGCCATCTCAATGCATGGCGAAAAGGACCGGGGAGACGTCCCCAATGTGGCGGTTATCACCGCGGCTGGGCCGATTGTGGATGGTGATGAACCCTACGGCGTTGCCTCAGGAAGCTATATTGCCCGCCAACTTCGTGAAGCACGGCTTGACGATAATGTTGCAGCGGTTGTCTTCCGGGTCGATAGCCCAGGTGGATCGGCTTTCGCCTCTGAAGTGATGCGGGATGAGCTGTTGCGGCTGAAGGCAGCTGGCAAGCCTATTGTTGTGTCCATGGGGTCCTACGCGGCATCCGGCGGGTACTGGATTAGTGCTAATGCGGATGAAATTTGGGCGGCACCAACGACTATTACAGGCTCGATTGGCGTCTTCGGGTTTGTCCCCACTTTTGAAGATGCAATGGCTGACCTTGGGATCTACACCGATGGTGTTGGTACAACGCCGCTGTCCGGCGTGGCCGGCGCTGGTTTTGGCCCCCTACCAGAGGCTTATGGCGATATTATTCAGTCGTCTGTAGAGAGTGTCTATACGCGCTTTTTAAGCCTAGTGGCTGAAGGGCGCGGGATGAGCACCGTGGCGGTGGATGAGATTGCCCAAGGGCGCGTTTGGGTCGGTGAAACAGCACGCGAAATCAATCTTGTTGATAAGCTTGGCACCATCGATGACGCTATTGCGGCGGCCGCTGAGCGGGCAGGTCTTGAGGACTATGACATTGTGGGCGTGACGGAGCAAAAATCTCGCTTTGAGATGTTCCTGTCTAACATAGCGGGTGAAGCGCCCAGTGATGCCGACGCGTTGACCGCCGCCGATCTTTTTGGAGAGAAGCCCTCCCACGCTGTCACGGCTGCGAAGCTCCTATCCTTGGCGAAGAAAGAGGCGGCATTCTATGCCAGCTTTAACGATCCAAGCGCGGTCTATGTGCGTTGCTTGGAGTGCATCACGCGCTAGCTAAGGCTTGAAAAATCAAAGAAATGGCTCGCCGTGGCGGGCCATTTTTTTGTGCGGTGCAAAATTTGTCAGCTTTTCGAGGATGAAGCGGGTGCCGAGACATTGCTGCCTATTGACGTTCGCTGCCAATCGCGCACCTAAGAAGGGTGAGTGATTTTCTAACCATGGCGGCCTCATTGGCCGAGGACCAGGCGGGCGGGGACCTGCCGGTGGAAAAATGGCACCCCACCCATTGCGGGTCCATGGACCTTGTCATCCGCGCGGACGGCTCTTGGGTCCATGAGGGCACGCCGATGGGCCGGCCTGCGCTGGTACGGCTTTTCTCGCGCGTCTTACGGAAGGATGAGGACGGCTATGTTCTCGTCACCCCAGCTGAAAAAATCAGTATCGCGGTCGAGGATGTTCCCTTTGTTATTGTCGACGTGGAGCCGGATGAGAAGGGAAATCTCTCTGAACGAACGAATGTCGGCGACAAGGTTGTGATTGGGCCGACCCATCCCCTAACGATCCGGCATGGATATGGCGACACGCCCTTGCCCTATGTGCGCATTCGGGGCGGGCTTGAGGCGCGTTTTGGGCGAACCGCTTATTACCAATTGGTGGAGATCGCGACCCTGGGGGATGATGGTCATTTGACGGTCACTAGCGGGGGACGCGCCTTCGATTTGGGAGCGGCGCAGTGATGGATGGGGCTGTCCCGGCTGATTGGCGTACCCACCTTGCGGAGGTGATCAAGCAGCCGCAATTGCAAGCGGATCGGAGTATTTTTCACGAGCTGAACCCGCAAATCGCCCAGGCACCGATCCTAAAGGGCCTTGATCGCCCCGTTCGTAAGGCGGCTGTTCTTATCCCTATTCTTGATCGGCCTATCGGGCCTCAGATTTTGTTGACGGTCCGCCCAAAGACAATGCCGACCCACGCAGGGGAAATCAGCTTTCCAGGTGGTGGTCATCAGCCTGAGGATGATGGCATGGTCGGGACCGCCCTTCGCGAAACCCATGAGGAAGTCGGTGTCCCCGCCGAGGCTGTATCGGTGCTGGGGTCCATGGGCGTCCATAATGGGGGCAGAGGGTTTGCGGTCACCCCCATCCTAGGCATCGTTGATGGCGCCGTGCCCATTGTGCCGTGCGAGCGGGAGGTGGAGGAGGTGTTCGAGGTGCCGCTCGATTTTCTGACCAACACCGACAATCATCTCATTGAGACGCGAAATACTTTAGGCACGGACTATCGCATGCCCGCTGTTCCCTATGATGATGGTGAGCGGCGATGGCATATTTGGGGGCTGACGGCGGCGATCCTGCATAGCCTTGCGCTGGCCTATACGAATGGCGGCTCTTAATGTCCGGTCCCTTCGCCTGGTCTAAAGAGGGGGACCCCGCCCGATTACTGAAGTGCCTTAACGCCCACGGCGAAGCCCGATTTGTTGGCGGATGCGTCCGGGATAGTCTCTTGGGCCACCCGCCGGGCCCGCCAGGGGCGACGGACATCGACGTGGCAACAACCCTCCACCCGCAACAGCTTATCGATATCCTTTCGGGGGAGGGGGTTACCGTCATCCCCACCGGGGTAGATCATGGTACGGTAACGGCGGTGATGAACCATGTCCCCTATGAGATCACCACTTTGCGTTCTGATGTCACGACCGATGGGCGCCGCGCTACCGTCGCCTTTACGGATGACTGGGTGATGGATGCAGGGCGGCGGGACTTTACCATCAACGCGCTTTACCTGTCATTAGACGGAACAATTTTTGACTATCACGATGGTCAGGCGGACTTAAAGGGCGGAAGGGTTGCGTTCATTGGCGCACCCGAAGATCGGATCAAAGAAGACTATTTGCGTATTCTGCGCTTTTTGCGGTTCTCGGCCCGGTTTTCTGACGGCCTTGACGAGGCGGGATGGCGCGCCTGTGTTGCTCATATCGAGGGGCTGAACACCCTCTCCAAGGAACGGATATGGCAGGAGGTCACAAAGCTGTTCGGTGCCGCGCGGGCGCCAAGGGTGCTGGCCGAAGCCGGGAAGGTCCAAATGCTCGACGCGATTTGCCCATCCCCTTCTAGCCCGGACGCGTTTGAAATTGTTCATGGAGCGGTGGAGGGCGATGTCAGCCCCGCCTTGGGACTGGCATCCCTCAGGCCGACGGCGGACCGGTCGGTCTTGGCCGCTCAGTTCAAGCCGTCAAACGCGGTGCTTGACGCGGCGGAGGCGTTGAAGATTGCGGGGGATGGCTTGGCGAAAGGCATGCCGCTTCGCGAGGCGGTGTATCGGTTTGGTCAGACGGCTGCCCGCGATGGCGCCTTGTGGGCGCTTGGTCAGGGGGAACCATCGCCCATTGCGGCTGATTGGTTGGCATCGGCAAAGCTCGCTCTGACGATGGACGCCCCCGTCTGTCCCTATAAGGGGGCAGATCTTCTCCGTAAGGGAATGGAACCGGGTCCCCACCTTGGTACCCTTCTTACGCGCGCGGAGGAGGCGTGGATCAAGGCCGGCTTTCCTGACGATAGTGCGGTGCAGCAGGCGATCCTCCACAAGGTGCTCACAACTGCGCAAAAGCACTGAAACCCCTTGCGCAATACGTCGCAAGTGATTGCTGTTACAGCTTTGTTGCGCCACATTACCGCAGACGAAAACAAACATTCAGAGGAAGGATGCGCCCATGCAAGGTCTTATGATGGATACACCGCTGCTGCTCACCGGAATTCTTCGGCACGCGCTGCGGGCAACGCCGAACCAGGAGATCGTCACCAACCTGGTGGAGGGCGGTATCCATCGGTACACCTATGCTGAGGCGGGCGCTCGCATCGCGAAGCTGGCCAACGCTCTAACCCGCATGGGTATCAAAAAAGGTGATCGCGTTGGGGTCATCGGGTGGAACACCCATCGTCAGCTTGAGCTTTACTATGCCACCGCGGGAATCGGGGCGGTCTGCCATACGATCAATCCACGCCTTGGCCCCGAGAATGCGGGCTATGTGATGAACCATGCCCAGGACAAGGTAGTCTTCTTTGATGCTACCTTCGCGCCGTTGGCTGAGGGGCTGGCGCCCCATCTGCCGCAGGTGGAAACCTTTGTGGCGATGACGCCCGAGGGCGCGGGCATCTCCGTCGGCGGCAAACCGGTGGACACCTATGAGGGCCTCATCGCAAAGGAAGAAGACAGCTACGACTGGCCTGACCTTGATGAGAATACCGCCTGTGCGCTGTGCTACACGTCAGGCACGACCGGTAAACCCAAGGGCGTGCTCTACACCCACCGGGCCCTTGTGCTGCACACCCTGGTCACCAGCCTTCCCACCTCGTTTGGCACCACGCCCGACGATGTGATCCTCCCGGTGGTTCCCATGTTCCATGTGAACGCCTGGGGTGTGCCGTATACGGCCCTTCTTGGCGGGTTGAAGCTTGTCCTGCCGGGGCCGGGGATGGACGGCGAAACGCTTTATAAGCTGATGGAGGAGGAAAAGGTAACTTACTCCCTCGGTGTGCCAACAGTGTGGTTGAACCTTTTGGCCTATGTGGAGGGGAATAAGCTCTCCTTTAGCACCTTGAAATATTCATTGGTGGGAGGCTCGGCTTTGAGCGCGCGGATCATTCAAGGGTTCGAGGCATTGGGCGTGCGCACCCGCCAGGGGTGGGGCATGACGGAAATGTCGCCCACCGGCACGGTGAATGCTGAGGAGCCAGGTTTTTACGATCTGCCTAAGTATGAGCGGATTACGCTTCAGCTGCGCCAGGGATAGGCGATCCCCTTCATTGACCTCCGTCTCGTTGATGATGATGGCAAGGTCCTGCCCCATGATGGGGAGCAGGATGGGCACCTTCACGTGCGGGGGCCAGGGGTGCTCTCTGAATACTTCCAGCATGATAGCCCGACCCTGACCGAGGATGGGTGGTTCGATACAGGCGATGTCGCGGTGATCCACCCTGATGGCCGGATGCAGATCACAGACCGTGCGAAGGACGTGATTAAGTCTGGCGGCGAATGGATTTCCACGATCGATATCGAAAATGCCGCCCTGTCTCACCCCGCCGTGGTCCAGGCGGCCGCGATTGGCATGCCGCACCCTAAATGGGATGAACGGCCTTTGCTCGTTGTGCAGCTCGCGCCGGGTCAGTCGGCCGAGCCGACAGAAATCCTAGACTTCGTCAAAAAGGATCTGCCCAAGATCTCGTGGCCCGACGATGTGCAGATCGTTGAGGAAATCCCCATCGGTGCCACGGGTAAGGTTCTCAAAACGAGGCTTCGCGAAATGTTCCGCGACTATACCCTTCCCACCGCCTCAGCAGATGGGAAAGAGGGGATTATTGGTCGTCTTTTCGGCCGAAAATAGAGCCTAGGCCCTGCTCAATGAGCTGTTGAGTAGGGTCAGCCTCTTCGGCCGTCTCACCATCGGTGTTGGCGGCCTCCTCTTTCTCTTCCTCTTCGTCGCGTGAGGGGTTGAGGAGTTTACCCAACTCCTCCCGTGCGCGCCCACGAAGGGCGTCTTCCACGCTCTGCTCGGGCGCGACGTTGATCCCTTGCTTTCGCAAAACGTCCCCTAGGGCGTTCTGCGCTGCGCCGCGGACCACCGCGTCGGCATCTACGCCAATCTTGGGTTCATTAAAGCTGCCGGAAACAAGGATCGGGACGGGTAGGGAGCGTTTTTCCTCGCCCTCAATTTCTGAAACTGACGGCGTCAGCGTCATTCGCATGGTTTGGTCAGGAAGGTTCACAAGGGCGTCCCCTTGAATGTCGAAATAGGGCCCAATGAGGGAGATGGTGTTTGAGCGAACCACACCATCATTGATGCGCACATCTACGTTGAGGGCGGAGAAATCCGTGCTTTCCGCCGGGCCGTTTGCCGCCGCTGACAATCGGCTAAGGGATTGCGCAACGGTTACCGCATTAAGGCCTCCTTCGCGCACTTGGGCGTAGGCGTTCGATACCCCCCGGGCGAGTTGTCCTAAGTTCACCCCTTCAATCTTGCCGTCATTAAGGGCGGCTTTGGTTGTACCATTCAGCCCCCGGACAAGATCCGCCTGGGAACGGCCTGCGGTCGTGACATTCATTGTCACATCGCCGCGACCTTGAAGGCGGGTGAGGCCCATAAAGTCCGCGGCGAAGGCGCCGACATTGACGCCTGTCATATTGACCTTCGCACTCATACTGGGGCGTGCGCCGCGGCTGTTGACGACGACCGTGCCACTGCCCTGACCCTCATAAAGGGTCATTTTGGACAGATCGATCACCGCGCGACCGCGATCCACCTTCAAATGAACAGCACTGGGACCAACGGTGAGGGAGGGCACCAGCAATTGCTGGGTCGATACCTTTAGATCCGTATCCAGCGTGTTGAGGGCGGAGAAGTCCATGGGTTCAGTGGACCATGGCGGGAAGGCGGGTTTTTCACCGCGAGCCTGGGCCGCGCGGGCATTTTGTACCGCCTCCGGCTGCTCGGGCAGATAGGCGTTTAAATCCAAGTTTTGAGCAGCAATGTTGCCGGAGATCTTCGGCCGCGCGCCGGCGAGGTCGAGGGTCACCGCCCCGGTGCCTTCGATGGCATCAAAACGTAACTCGGTCCCGTCACCGAAGCTGAGCCGCTCTGCGTTCCCGCTTAGGGGTCCTTTCAGGCGCAGGCGCTGAAACCCGTTCGGTGTGTCAATCGGCGTTCCGGCGAGAGCCAGGAAGGCGCGAAGCGCGGGAAAATCGACGTCCACATTGCCGTCAAAGGACAAGCCCTCTTTCAACGAAATATCGGTGTCCACCCGATTATCTCCCACCGCCATGGTGAGGGTCATGTTCGCGCTGCTATTTTCGGCAAATTGCCGCGGTGTGGAAAAGGTGGCCGATAGGGTCGAAGGTTCGTCTTGTAATGTGAGGGTGCCATCAAGGGTGAGGGGGTCATCAAGACTATTCAGTCCCAGGACAATATTGGCGTTTTCTGCGCGATAGGGCTCTGTGTCCGGGAGGGAGAGGACGACTGTGCCATCAACGATCCGCACATCGCCAAGTTTCAAATCGGTGATGGGGCCTGTGCCGCCGGCACTTGGCTCCTCGTCGGCCGGTTTGGGCTCGTTTTCACCGTCGTCTTCACCGTCATCTTCGGGCCCTAATATCCAGTTGGCCTCGCCCGCTGCGTTGCTTTCAAGCCGAATGTCGGGGCGAACCAATTCAAACCGAGTGATCTCGGCTTTGCCGCCAAATAAAGGCATGAGTTTCAGCCCCACATCGGCCTCTTCGACCCTGAGAAGGTGGGGGGCGCTAAAGCCCTCTGCGTTCGCGACGGTAAGGCCAGAAACACTCGCCTTGGGCGGCAAAAAGCTGATTGACGGCTCACCCGCTACCGTAACGGACCGGCCCAATGCGGCGCTGGCGTTTGTCTCGATCTGCTCTTTGATGACA
>CALFRH010000630.1 GCA_937919225.1 uncultured Parvularcula sp. | reverse complement strand
TACCGCAAGAGCATTATTATCCTGCCTTTGATTGGTTTCCTGATAATAGACACATAGCGATATGGTCAAAAGGCAAGATTTGGCGCGTTGATACGTCCAATGGAGAAGCCAGGGAAATTCCATTTAAAGTACGGTCTACGCATCAGTTACGATCTGCGGTGCGATTCAAGCAAGATCTTGCTCCCGAAAAGGTGCAGGTAAAGACCATACGAAATCCGGTGTGGGCGCTGGACGACCGCCTGGTTATCTTCCGGGCGTTGGGACGACTTTGGTATAAGGATATGGATGTACAATCGCCCATCTATGCTTTCAGTCAAACCGATGATGGGCAGTTTGAACCGGCCATATCGAACGATGGGAAGAACGTCGTCTTTGTGTCCTGGGATGATGAAAAGGGAAGCGTACTCCGACAAAGAAATCTTGAAACTGGAGTTGAAGAGCCGTTGATTTCATCACCGGCAGTCATTCGTGAGCCGGTCCACGCCAATAGTGGTGAGCAAATCGCTTTTCGAGTTATGCCGGCCGATCCATCGATGAGTGCGTCGGGACCGGATCCTGGGCTATACACTTACACACCGAAGACGGGTAACCTCAATTTTGTCAGTGAAGCCACAAAACTGCTCGGTTATTCCAGGGAAGATGATCATCTCTATTACATTATCGATTCTGAAGAGTCGGGACAAAAAGAGAGTATATTCAGTATAAACCTAGATAGCGGCGTTCGCGTACATCATGCCTACACGTTGAGCTACGATGTTAATAGTCTCAGTCTAAGTCCTAATTTGCAGTGGTTGGCATTTAAGCATTTTAACGATCTCTACATTGTGCCGTTCGACCCTCAGCATGAGCCGATCTCTATATCTGGTATCGACCTTGACGAAGCGCAAATGATTGCGCCGTTGGGCGGATATGATTTTAGCTGGGCGAGGGATGGAGCAAAATTACGATGGACTTTCGGTTCAAAGATCTGCGAGATAGAGATAACTATCGTTGGAGAAGCAACGTGTACCTTAGATCTCGGTTTTGAGGTAGAAGCTGAAAAGCCGGACACGCTAATCGCCTTCGTTGGCGCGACGATTATTCCCGTAGAAGGGAATGTCATCGACGACGGGACAATATTGATCGAAGGAAATCGTATCCAACAGGTTGGCCGTCGTACAGATATTGACATCCCCGAAGGGACCTGGGTGGTTGATGCCACGGGGAAGTGGATCATGCCTGGATTGGTTGATACCCATGGACATATCGATTGTTGCTTTGGTGTCGATGTCATGCCTCAAAAGCATGCTGGCCGATATGCGGCTCTAGCCTATGGTGTGACCACGAACTTTGATCCCTACTCTAATGACCAACTAAGCTATGAAGCGGGGGAAATGACGGCTGCCGGTCTGTTGGTGGGGCCACGCTGGTTTTCGTCCGCACAAGTTATTCATGGAATTGAAGGACGTTGGGGAGGCGTTTATCATGAAATAAACTCATTGGATGACGCTCGTGACATTCTTAAACTCAGGCGAGCCATGGGCCCCTCCATCTTGAAGAGTTACAAATTCCCTTCGCGACGAAAGCGCCAATGGTTGGTCGAGGCAGCGCGTGAAGCGGGATATATGGTGGATGCGGAGGGCGCCGGTCAATTTTATACCAATATTAGTATGATATTGGATGGCCATACGAACCTCGAACATAATCTACCGGTTGATACCTACTATGAAGACCTACAGGCCTTGTTCCGGGCAGGGAACGTATCTGCAACACCGACACTGATCGTTGTTTTTGGGGCCCTGTTTGGTGAGAATTACATTTATCAAAATTTGGAATTTGAGGGAGACGTCAAGATTAAAAACTTTGTCCCCGATGTAAATAACTCATACAATCCTATTACGGGAGCGGCTGGAGCACCGCTCCATGTGCGGTGTATGCATAGTATTAATGTTGACAATTCCATCTACGATGTTGGTTTTCGCTCCGTCGCTCGAACATATGCTGAGCTTGACCGTCAGGGCGTCTCTGTGAATGTTGGTTCTCACGGACAGGTTTCTGGGCTGGCGGTGCATTGGGAAATGATCCTGATGGCGCAAGGGGGAATGGCAACGGAGCGCATCTTGCGGGCGGCTACCCTTGTTGGGGCGCGGTCCTTTGGGTTGGATCATCAGATTGGATCGATAACCCCCGGTAAGCTTGCGGACTTGATTGTTCTCGATAAGAATCCACTAGAGAATATTGAAAATACAAACTCCGTATCCATGACAATGCTGGGTGGCCGGCTGTACGACGCCTTCACCATGAATGAGATAGGCCCAGATGCGGTGCCGAGAACTAAGTTTTATTGGGAATTGATCGACACGAACGGTATCGAATGGAATCCTTTTTGGGCAGGAGAGTAGGGATGAAGAGCTTCAAACTTATTGTGAGCTTTGGGCTGATCTTAGCGGCTTGTGAAACACCATCAATCCAGAAGGAGGAGCGTTGCGAGTATTGTCCTCAAATGATTCCGATTGGGGCGGATGCTTATGAGATGGGTGAATGGAAAGACAGGGGATATGGTCGCGTAGAGGGGCCGCGCCACACTGTGACTTTTAATGACACTTTTTTTGTCGCTGCTTATGAGGTCACGTTGGGCGAGTTCGCCCGGTTTGTCCGTGAAGCAGGACATGTGTCCAAAGGGCTTTGTAATATTTATACTGAGGAAAGATCCTGGCATATTGAACCTTCGCGTAGTTGGCAAACGCCCGGGTTTAAACAGGAGCCCGATCATCCTGTTGTCTGCATTAGTTGGGAGGACACTCAAGCCTATATCGCGTGGCTCAACGACCGGACGGGAAACACTTATCGGCTTATATCGGAAGCAGAGTGGGAGTACCTCGCTGTCCATGGTGATCTGACAGAAAATGGTGTCGTCACCCACAATGTGGCAAATATGGGCAGGGAAGAGTGCTGCGGCGGGAAAGTCAGTGGGTCTGATAGATGGATGTATACGTCGCCTGTCGGATCCTTCCCGGCTGACAAGTTTGGGACTTTCGATGTGCGTGGTAACGTTTGGGAGTGGCAGGCGGATTGTTATGAACCCACATATGAAGCGGCTCCAGAAGATGGTGACGCTAGAGTGAATTGTCAAACGGAGGGCGAACATGTCATTCGAGGAGGTGGGTATGCGGATAATGAAGAGTATATGCATCCGCAATTTCGCCTGCCAGGTAACACGCAACAAGGCTATTTCACGGTGGGGTTTCGACTGGCGCAGGATGCTGAATAGAATCTAGCTGCTGTTCAAAGCTTTCAAAATTTAAGAGTGAAAGATGCAACAAAAAACCAAAGCTTCTATCAGTATCATCGCGCTGGCAATGGGGACTGCATGTGGGACGTATAATGTACCCCATGCGCTGGGTAAGCCAGATGTTGTCGTATGTGCGGAGCCCATCTCGACAATGGAATGCGACTATATTGGTGGTGAAGGGCTTCGCCAGGCCCTCCTTCAATCAGAGAACAAATCGTCTATTTGGGTGTCAAGGGGTGACTATATCGCTTCATCGTACACTGACACGCCGTTCGAGGATGTAGAGATTCGCGCTTTTCTAACGATCAAGAACAAAGAACTCACTATCATATTTGAGGAGGGGGCCGTTCTTTTGCCGAACCCAGAATTTGCGTCGAGCGCAATTCTCGCTGTTCAGTCCAACCTTAGGGTGGAGGGGCTAACCATCAAAGGGTTCCGGTATGGTGAAGCGGAAGACAAATATTATGACGGCCACGGCTTTTTTGTCATCGGCGGAGAGGTGTCCCTCAAGGATACGACTATCCACGATGTCCAAAAGATGGCTTTTACCGGTAGAGGTGACGCGATATTGAGAGCCAAAAACCTCGTCATCACTGATTCTCACTTGGGTATTTGGCTTGAGGAGACGGCGCAGTTGCACTTGCAAGATAGTGAGGTTGTAAGGAGCGAATCCGCTAGTATCGCCGCCTATGATTCGAGCCAGGTCCTCATCAAGAATAGTGTCTTTGAGGATAGCGAGGATGATGGGCTATATACAGAGAATATGGCATCATTAAAGATGCGAGGTGGTATGTTGCGCGGGAATGCTCCTTTTGCTGCGCGGGCTGCTGATAGTAGTGAGATTACTCTCATTAGAGTGGGTATGAAGAGTAATGCTGCCAACACAGGGGAGGAAGGGGAAGGTACTGTTCGCATGGACTGACGTTGCTTCGGGCAGGTTAATCACGCTCCGTGACCGTGACCGTGACCGATGATTTCAGTCTTCGCTAATTCCTCTATTTGTGTGTTCGTCATGCCTAACAGGTCGCGGAGTATATGACCCGTATGAGCGCCTAAATGTGGGGGTTCTGCACCCGCTGGTACCGGCGTGTCGGAGTATTGCACGGGGTGGCGAACGTAACGCACGTTCGTCCGTAAAGGATTATCTGGGGTGAACGTAAGTTTGCGATCACGGGCGTGTGGATCGTTAAAGACATCGTTTAGAGTATTGACAAGAGCGCTTGGAATATGAGCCGTAGTCAATGCTTCTAACCAAAAGGAGGCCGGGTGGTCGACAAGGTGCGACTGAATGAGCTCATCGATACACGCCCGATTCTGAACGCGGGCGGCGTTGGTGATGAACCGGTCATCCTCGGCTAGTTCTTCGCGCTTGAGTAGTTTGCATAGATCACGAAACTGACGATCATTTCCCACCGCAATGACGATAGGTCTGTCCTTGGTGGAATATACTGTATAGGGGACGATATTCGGATGCGCGTTCCCCATAAGGCGTGGCACGTCATTCGTCGTCAAATAGTTCATCGCTTGGTTGGCGAGCATTGCGATTTGACAATCGAATAGCGACACATCGAGGTGTTGGCCAATACCGGTATGCTCTGCGTGACGAAGGGCGGCGAGCATCCCAACGCTGGCATACATGCCAGCGAATAAATCCGCGATCGCCACCCCCGTTTTCATGGGACCTCCCCCCGGTTTTTCCTCACTCTCCCCGGTGATGGACATGAGTCCCCCCATTGCTTGAATGGCGAAATCATATCCAGGTTGGTGACGATATTCCCCCGTTTGGCCAAATCCGGTAACGGAGCAGTAGACAAGCTTCGGATGGAGCTGTCTCATGCTCTCATAGTCGAGCTGATATTTCTTGAGGCCGTCTACCTTATAGTTTTCTAACAGAATGTGAGATTTCTGGGCGAGCTGGCGGATGAGATCAGCCCCTTGAGGCGTACGGAAATCAATCTCCACTGATTGTTTGTTGCGATTGGCACATAGAAAGTATGCCGCATCGGATGGTGTTCCGTCCTCAAGGGCGGTAAAGGGAGGACCCCATTGTCGCGTATCGTCACCGGTTCTGGGCCGTTCAACCTTTATCACCGTTGCCCCCAGGTCGGCGAGGATCTGGCTCGCCCATGGACCGGCTAGAACTCGCGACATGTCCAGCACGACGACACCGTCTAGTGGTCGGCGCTCAACAGATTGAAGGGGTGTACGAATAGTATGACTTTGTACCATGGAAAGGAATGAGGTTACTTCGTATCAATAGTGGGTGATCTGTCCATCTGACGCATACAGTTGGCGACCGCTGCATCACCCGGCAGGTTCCTTTTTTCCAACTCGGTAATCACCCGTTGGAAGTCTTCGTCTGTTCTGGGTTGGCTTAACTTATCGGCGCCTTCAATTGACTGAACATCGATCTCGAATGCATAGATATATTTTAAAAGTCGATCCACTTCCCCGGGTGCTGCATCGGCAAGGGACCAGGGTTGAGGATTCCATATTTCAGCGCATTCTGCGGTTCTTAACAAGATAGAACGCTTCTCCTCTTCAGAGTTCTGTGTTCGTATCGTCCCTCTGACATGAGCGATGAGATAGTTCCAAGTGGGGATAAGGGGAGGGGTTTTATACCAGCTTGCTGAAATATAACTATGCGGACCTGTATGAACAGCTAGAACCGATGCCCCATCAATAAGGTTTTCGACCTGTGGGTTTTGAGCTGAAATATGACCCACAATGATGTTTTCGTCTAAGCCGTCGGACTTAAAGTAAAGCGGCACTGCGGTGGCAGAAGAGCCATCTTTGCCCGATGTGATAAGAGTGGCAAACGGATAATTATCCACTGTTTTCCGCGGTGCTTCGGCGCGATAATAGTCTGGAATATACATTTTATCTAACCGTTTGGTTTCCCATCATTAAAACAGCTGAGAGAGCATACACTTTCATAGTTGAAAGCAGAACGGAAATGCCTTCCAGTGGCCACCTGGTGCGTTGATGGCACCAGTGTTGAGGGTTGATTGCACTGCACAGCTTGCCTTTTGTGAGGCTATCTACAGGTGCTTCTTTGAGGGCTCTTCACGCCGGAGGATGGATTGGACTCGCAAATCTCTGAACTTACCCTAGGCCAATTCGCCGACCTATCGGAAGGGGCGCGGCGGGCTGTTGCCGAGCGTCTATATGCGGGGCGAATGTATCCCGACGAGCTTATTGCTCTGGCACAACGGACTGATTCATTATTTCCTACACGAATAATAAAGGTTGGAGAATCGACTTTCCAAAGAGAGGCGGATCTCATCCCGCTTGATGATATGTGCATCGAGACGGATGCGGGGTCATACGACCTCTATAATTATTTTTCATGGAACCGGGTGGTTGGGTGCTTGGTCATCAAAGAGGGGCGGACGGTCTTTGAACGCTACCAGCATGGCGTCACGCCACAAACCCGCTGGATGTCAATGTCAATGGCAAAGTCTGTCAGTACCACCCTAGTCGGTGCCGCAGTTCAGGATGGCCATATAGAGAGCATAGATGATCTCCTGGTAAAGTACTTGCCGGCCTGTGAAGGCAGTGCTTACGCTGATGTCACGGTGAGGCAGTTGATGTTAATGGCGTCTGGAGTCCAGTGGAACGATGTCCATACTGATCCGATATCGGAGCGGCGGAATATGCTTTCACTACAGGCGGAGTTATCCCCAGGGGTCATCCTTGACTATGTCCTGGACCGCCCGAAGGTGGCGCCATCAGGTCAGATTTGGAACTATAGTATGGGCGAGACCCATATGGTGGGAGCATTGGTACACGTAGCATCAGGTCGATGGCTGAGCGATTATCTATCAGAGAAAATCTGGTCGCCATTCGGGATGCAAAATGACGCATCCTGGTGGCTTGAGGCGCCTGATGGTTTAGAGGTCGCCGGGGCTGGGCTTTGCGTGACCCTGCAGGACTATGTTCGTTTTGGCGAGTTTATGCTTGCGGGAGGTACTATAGAGGGGGAGCGCATTCTGCCTGACGGGTGGGTTGAGGAGGCCACGAGGCCAACAATCAAAGCTGAAGGTAACAGAAGCTATGGATTTATGTGGTGGCCGACCCCCAATCGGGCGGGCTCCTATCATGAACAGGCTTATTCAGCACGCGGTATCTTCGGGCAATATGTATATGTCAATCCAGCCCACAAGACCGTCATTGGGGTGATCAGTTCCCGTCCCAAACCTCTTGGTGCTGAGATCATTCCTGATGATGATTTCTTTAATGCAGTTGTCAACTATTTGTAGCTTCTTACACTGTCACACATGGCAGAAAGCGCTCGAGTTAGAATGCCGGTAAACCCGTGATGGCACGACCTATGATCAGGGCATGGACATCATGCGCCCCTTCATAGGTATTAACGGTCTCAAGGTTAGTCAAATGGCGCATCACGTGATACTCGTCCGAGATCCCGTTACCCCCATGCATATCGCGCGCGTGTCGTGCGATATCGAGTGCTTTGCCAACATTATTCCGCTTAACGATGGAAATCATCTCTGGTGCATATTCTGTCTGGTCCATGAGGCGCCCCACCCGTAAGGAGGCTTGCAAACCAAGGGCAATTTCCGTTTCCATGTCAGCGAGTTTCTTTTGATAAAGCTGCGTTGCGGCGAGGGGGCGCCCAAACTGCTTTCTCTCTAGCCCATAAGAGCGCGCTGCGTGAAAGCAAAACTCAGCCGCGCCCAAGGCACCCCAACTTATCCCATATCGCGCATTATTAAGACAGCTAAAGGGACCCTTTAATCCCTGTACGTTAGGGAGAATAGCATCATCTGGCACGACAACGTCGTCCAACATGATCATCCCCGTTATGGATGCCCTGAGAGATAGTTTGCCACCAATCTTGGGAGCCGACAGGCCAGGGGTTCCCTTATCGATAAGAAATCCGCGAATTTTTCCGTCATCGGTCTCACACTTCGCCCATACCAAAAAGACATCAGCAATTGGTGAATTCGAAATCCATGTTTTGGAGCCATTGAGACGATAACCTCCGTCTACTTTCTCGGCTCGTGTTCGCATTCCGCCAGGATCAGAGCCAGCATCTGGTTCGGTGAGACCGAAACAGCCAATTTTCTCCCCGGTCGCCAACGGCTTTAGATATCGCTCCTTTTGAGCATCGGACCCAAAAGCAAAAATAGGATACATGACCAGAGACGATTGGACAGACATCATGGAGCGGTACCCGGAATCAACCCGCTCCACTTCCCGGGCGATTAACCCATAGGACACGTAGGACGCGCCAGAGCCGCCAAACTCTTCTGGGAGGGTCGCGCCCAATAGCCCCAGGGTCCCCATTTCTCTAAAAATCTCTGGATCTGTATACTCATCAGCATAGGCCTCTAAGACTCGCGGCTGGAGCTCATTTTGCGCGAAGGTGTGCGCCACATCGCACACCATTTGTTCTTCTTCAGTGAGTTGATCGTCCAGATGAAAGGCGTCGGACCAGTTAAAAGGGACCATGTTGATATTCCCGTGATGGGTGTGATTGAGTATGATCAGATAACGAATTGAGTGTCATCGATGTTTCTCTGCAGTATGAGGAGGGGAAGCAGCGGCGCCCATCGGTCTAATCCATCTTTGGTGTTGTGTTTTTGGCACCATTTTGACCACGGAAAGACGCTTGCAATGACAGGGCGGAGCGTCCCTCCTAGGGCGGTTGGTTTCAGGAGATTAGGCGCCATGAGAAAGCGATGGGTTGCATTCGCGATATTGCCCTGGATGGCAATTGTTCAAGCAAACGCGGACATGAAGACATCCCAAGATGACTTAGAAATCACCCTCAATAGCGGCGATGATGTACTCGAATTTGACTGGCCAATGATCGAAATTGGCACGGGCGAGTATGAAGCTGGGCCGACCGGTGTGACAGTCATTAGGTTTGCTGAGAAAGTCTATTCTGCCATTGACGTGAGAGGGGGGGGGCCCGGCACCGTCAACGCGCCTTACATGGAGTTTGGCTATGACATGCCGGAGCTTGATGCTGTCGTTTTTGCCGGCGGCTCTTGGTACGGATTAGAGGCAATCACGGCTGTGGCTACAGCGATGATGGATGATGGGAAGGCTGATGGCACGGCTTTCGGAGATGCGCCGACAATCGCGATGTCTGTTGGCTCAATTGTCTATGATCTCGGTGAGCGTCGTTTCAATGAAATCTACCCTGATAAACGGTTGGCACAAGCGGCCTATCGTGCCGCGCGTACAGGAACGTTCCCCTTGGGTGCCCATGGGGCCGGTCGTTTGACGATGACGGGGGGATTGTTTGGATGCAATGCTCAATCCGGACAAGGTGGAGCGTTCAAGCAAATCGGCGATTTAAAACTTGCCGTCTTCACCGTTGTCAATGCACTTGGGGTCGTGGTGGATCGTGATGGCAAGGTCGTTGCTTGCCATAAAGGAGAAAATGCGCCCTCCCTCCTCACTGCAAAGGACCTAATGGCGGGCTTCCCGGAGAGTAGGGGGGATGATTGGTCCGGCCCTGAGCGAAAGAACACCACTGTTACGCTAGTGGTCACAAACCAAAAGCTCACGCCCCAAGATCTCAAGCGTTTTGCGGTGCAAACCCATAGCTCGATGGCCCGGGCACTACAGCCATATTCGACTATGTTTGACGGTGATGTTCTTTATGCGGTGAGTACAGCGGAGCTTGATAAAGTCGTCATGACACCAATCGATCTAGGTGTCGTCGCTGGAGAAGTAGCGTGGGAAGAAAACTTAATCTCAGTGACGCATCTGACAGTCGTACACGACGATAATCTAAGCATACTCATCTAACCTGCGAAGCACGACACTTATGCAGGGCACTACACATTCAGTGATTCCGTATCGGTAGAGGTCAAAAGTAAGGGACGTAAGTTAATGGCCCGCGCAACAGGCACACGGGACGCCATGTCAATCCCGATGAAAAAGTGGGTTGAACTCAAGCCGGTCACGGAGAAGAGCTTTACTGTGCCTGGTCGCTATCCCTTTCTCGTGGCGTTTGAGGGCGAAGAGATGACCGTCAATCCAGGACGTTGGTCACAAACTGGCGTTAAGAAGTGACAAGCTTTGGTCCCTGTACCGATGTGTGGGGATGATCGTTTTGAGAAAAAGAAAGGTCCCATGTTTCGTAACGTGGGACCCAGTCTATCTTGGAGAAACCGGAGAGTACTTACACGAAGTGCTAAGCTCCAAGACCACCCATTGAGGTGTACTTTATCTCTAAGAACTCATCCAAGCCGTACTTGGACCCTTCACGACCGATGCCTGATTCTTTCATGCCGCCGAAAGGAGCCGCTTCACTGGAGATGGTGCCTTCATTCACGCCAATCATTCCGTACTCTAATGCTTCACTAACACGCCACGCTCGCCCGAGATCTTGGGTCCAGAAGTAAGCGGCTAGGCCAAACGGTGTGTCGTTAGCAAGT
The DNA here is from genome assembly GCA_937919225.1 of uncultured Parvularcula sp. Lineage (GTDB taxonomy): Bacteria > Pseudomonadota > Alphaproteobacteria > Caulobacterales > Parvularculaceae > Parvularcula. The sequence goes on along the minus strand of CALFRH010000630.1, from coordinate 2,639 downwards.
GCGACGGCTTCCTCTTCTGTTTCAAAACGAATAATAGGGGCAATTGGTCCGAATATCTCTGATTGAGCGATGGGCATACCGGGAGTGACGTCACATAGAACCGTAGGTTCGAAGAAAAGACTTGAAGAGTCGAAGGGATGGCCACCAACAATGCTACGCGCCCCTTGGCTGAGTGAGTCGTTAAGGAGCTGTTGGACTTTATCGATGGCGCCCTTATTGATGAGAGGGCCAACAGATACACCTTCGTCAATGCCGTTTCCGACAATCAGGCTTTCAACCTTTTCGGTAAATTTATCTATAAACTGACTATAGATTGACGACTGCACTAAGATGCGGTTGGCACAAACACATGTTTGGCCGGCGTTTCGGAACTTCGACAATATCGCACCAGCGACGGCTGCGTCGAGGTCTGCATCGTCAAAGACAATAAAGGGAGCATTGCCACCGAGCTCCATGGACACTTTTTTGACCGTGTACGCGCTTTCTTGCATCAGATATTTCCCCACAGGTGTGGAGCCCGTAAAGGTAAGCTTACGGATATCTGGATGCTTGGTGAAGACACCGCCAATCTCAGCCGGGCTATTCGTGGGGAGCACCCGGAACAAATCACGGGGAACGCCCGCTTCATGGGCCAAAATTTCAAGCGCAATAGCTGAGAGGGGGGTATCCTCTGCCGGCTTTACGAGGATCGGGCACCCAGCCGCCAAAGCGGGGGCCACCTTGCGCGTAATCATCGCATTGGGGAAGTTCCACGGCGTGATAGCTGCCACTAAGCCGATCGGCTCTTTGGTCACAATCAACCGGCGTGTCGGCGCATTGGTTGGAATGATGTCACCATAGGCCCGCTTTCCCTCTTCCGCAAACCACGTAATAAAGCTTGTGCCGTAGGTGATCTCTCCCCGTGCTTCGACAAGGGGCTTGCCTTGTTCAGCTGTTAGTAGGGCGGCCAGCGCCTCATGGTGTTCCGAAATCAGCTGGGCCCACTTATGGAGTATGTTGGCGCGCGCCTGCGCGGTTGTGCGCCGCCACTCCTTCGCTGCGGCAAGGCTGTTCGTGATCGCGGCGTTAGCATCCTCCGCCGTAAGGCTCGGAATGGCCACCAATATTTCATTGGTAGCCGGATTTTTAATGGGAAAACGCTCACGCCCTGTAATGGCGTCTGTATAATCTGCAATACGTCCTAGCCATTCGGCGAGTGAACGAAGTGCGTGGGGATTGGATGCCATGGGCCCCTCAATCGAGTTATGTGATATCAAAGTGTTCTTCAGTTTGCCGCAGGCCTGCTGAGGCCTTCTCGACTAGCTCATCAATCTCTGATTTCGTGATAATCAGGGGAGGGCACAGGATCATTGAGTCTTCGACAGCGCGCATAATCAGCCCACGTGTTAAATTGGCTTCGCGACAAACGATGCCCGCACCGCTACTTGGGTCAAAAAACTCTTTCGTGTTCTTATCCTTGACCAATTGCAGGGCCGCGATCAGCCCAGCGCCGCGAACTTCTCCTATAATATTGTGGTTGTTCGCCAACTGCTCAAGGTTCTTACGGAAATAGGGGGCTGTCTCCGCTCGAACCTGTTCGACCAGCCCGTCGCGTTGCATGATTTGAAGATTAGTTGTTGCCACAGCACAGCAAACCGGGTGTCCAGAATAAGTATATCCGTGAAAGATTGTTCCGCCCTCATGGATGGTTTCGTGGACTTTGGGATTCATCGCGACAGCGGAAATGGGCAGGTAGCCGGAGGAGAGTCCCTTCGCCATACAAATGATATCTGGCTCAATGCCGTAATAATTCGTACCAAACCATTCACCCGTCCTGCCAAATCCGCAAATCACTTCATCGGCAATAAGAAGGATATCATATTTCTTGCAAATCCTATTAACCGCCCCCCAATAGGACATGGGTGGATCGATAACGCCGCCGGCCCCCTGGATGGGCTCTCCGATAAAAGCCGCAACATTTTCCGGGCCAAGTTCCAGAATTTTTTCTTCAAGTTTTTGAGCAGCATAGACACCAAAGTTCTCTGGGGTCATATCAGCACCATGGGCGTACCAATGCGGTTCGAGTATATGCTCAAAACCGGGTAGCAGATTGGCATCAAATTGATGCATGCCAGCCATGCCACCAAGGCTGACAGCGGCCAACGTACTGCCATGATACGCTTTTTTTCGACTGATAAAGGTGGTTTTGGTCGAGTGGCCGCGCGTTTTCCAATAGTGGCGTACTAGTCGAATGACAGTGTCGTTTGCTTCCGAACCTGAGTTGGCGAAGAAGAAGTGGTTAAGGTCACCGGGTGTGATCTTGCTGAGCTCTACAGCGAGTTCGATTTGTGTCGGTGAGGCGCTCTGAAAAAATGTGTTGTAGTACGGCAGAGTTTCTAGTTGGCGTTGTGCAGTTTCGATCAAGTCTTTGTTGCCATACCCAACATTGACGCACCATAGACCTGCCATGCCGTCAAGGATCTTGTTTCCATCGCTATCATATACATAGCACCCATCGGCCCGTGTGATAATGCGCGCACCATATTCATCGAAATATTTTGGGTCCGTAAAGGGATGAATATTATGTGCGCGGTCCAAAGCCTGCCATTGATCTGTTGAAAGAGCTGAGCCGTCCATTTTGGGTACCTATAGTCTTTTCT
>CALFRH010000629.1 GCA_937919225.1 uncultured Parvularcula sp. | reverse complement strand
CGTTTGCTGATATGTGGGGCGCTCCTTATGCGGTGTGCCGCTCTCCGGCTAAGGTGCCTGGGGGTGACTGCGCTGCAACCTTGGCAACTGGTATTATGGACGTGACCGCCGGTGAGATGTTCGTGGCGTCTAAGCCCTACGACACACCCCAGTTCCAGTCATTTAGCCTTTTTAATCAGCAGAAAAATAGTGTGGCGGTCGGTTGAGCCAATTTCGTCCAAACATTGCTCTACTCGTTCTCCTTGTCGCAATGGCGGCTATCGGGGTCGTGGGCTGCGGGCAGAAGGTGCCTAGATCGTCCGACGTTAAGTCAGAGATCCGTATCGCGCTGCAATCCGATATTCGGGGCACGAACCCAGGCGTAAACCGTGACGTTTTCACGGACGATGTCTTGCTTCAGATTGTTGAGACCCTCGTAACGTACGCCGATGACCTGTCGGTTGTTCCGCTACTGGCTGAGCGGGTGGAACGGTCACAAGACGGTACGCGATATATATTCCACTTAAGGCGCGATGTGGTTTTCCATAATGGTGCCCCGATGACCTCCCGGGAGGTTGTCTGGAGTTGGGAGCGGATGTTGGACCCTGCGACCAACTGGGTTTGCCGCGTCTGGTTCGATGGCAGTCAAGGGTTGAAAATAGAATCGGTTACCGCGACTGATCTTTATACCGTAGAGTTTGTGATCAATCGACCAAGTGTTGCGTTTCTCGACCTCCTATCAAACCTACAGTGTAGCCCTGTAATATTGCATCCTGACTCTGTGGCAAGCAATGGCGATTGGATCGCGCCGGTTGGGACGGGTCCTTTCAAATTGGATGAATGGATGCGTGGTGAATATGTGCTTCTCATACGGCATGATGCATATAGAATAGGCATTGGGGAACGAAATGGTCTAGCGGGCAATAAAGAGCCGGCGGGCGAGGTGTTCCGCGGGGTGATCATTCCAGATCCATCAGCCGCAAAGGCCGCGCTGCTATCAGGCCAAGTTGATATCGCGACCCGTCTCCAAGTTTCGGACTTGGTGGATATTGAAGCGGCAACTAACCTCACCGTGTTCAAGCGGGAAAGCCTTGATTGGAATGTGCTCCTAATGCAATCGGCGCGTCCTCCGTTTGATGACCGCCTTCTCAGGCAAGCCGTTGCGCACGCCATTGACTTTAGCATCCTGGCTGAAGTCGTATCGGGCGATGTTTCTCAACCCAATGCGTCGATTGTCGCAAGGAGTAGCTCCGAGCATATTTCCTGTCATCAGGATCGGTATGTACACGATATAGAGAAGGCCAAAGATCTACTCAGCCGTAGTGGTTATGAGGGTGAGCCGATAAAGCTGATCACCAATAAAAGGTTCGCCAACATGTTCGACAATGCGCTGATTATCCAGCGCATGTTGATTGAAATTGGACTTAATGTCGAGTTGGAGGTCCTCGAATGGACCACTCAGATTGATCAGTATTATAGCGGCGATTTTGACCTCATGTCGTTTGGCTATACCGGTCGGACCGAACCGTCACTCGGGTATAAGGCGATTTTGGGTCCCAAGAGTGAAAACGCGTTTTATCAGTGGGATAGTGCAGAGGCGATGGCACTCCTCAATCAAACTGAAACGGAGCTGGACCCCGGCAATCGGCGGTCGATGTTTTGCCGACTTCACGCTATGATGTTGGATGAAGCCCCACTTATTAATCTCTACAATAACTATATTATTGAGGCGGCATCCGATAGGGTCATTGGCTATGACGCCCACGCCACCCAAAAGCCCCGTCTTTGGGGGGTAAGCCTTTCCACCGCCGAAGGGGAGGGGGGCGAGTGATATGTGGCAGTATGCGATCAAACGCATCCTTTTGACGATACCCACCCTATTCATCGCCAGTGGGTTGGTTTTTATCTGTGTGCGATTACTGCCTGGCGATCCGGCACTGTTGATCGCGGGGGATGTCCAAGATGAGGCTGCTCTCGATGCGGTGCGTCAATCCTTAGGTCTCGACCAACCCATTATTGTTCAATATGGGCTGTGGTTGAAGAATATGCTCAGCCTGAATTTAGGCATATCCATCTCGAGCGGTACGCCTGTTGTCGACCTCATTGTGAGCCGATTTTCGGTGACCGCCCAACTCGTCCTGATTGCCAGCGCTATCGCCCTGGTGGTGGCTGCACCTCTTGGATTGTTTGCGGCCTCCCGACACAATACTCGCACAGACAGCGTGATCATGATCACGTCCATTCTCATGCTTTCTATACCGAGTTTTTGGATTGCACTGTTGCTGATTTTAGTATTCGGAGTCGAACTAAAATGGTTACCAACGGTCGGGTATGTGAGCGCAGATGAAAATTTGCTGCAAGCCGTACGCTTTATGATCATGCCGGTATTGGCGCTCACCTTTGTGGTGCTGGGCCAACTGACGCGCATGATGCGGTCAACATCGATTGATATATTGGGTAAGGATTATATTACCCACGCGCGTGCAAAGGGCCTGTCCGAGGCCGCGGTGCTGCGGCATCATGTGTTCAAGAACGCCTTTGCGCCAACCATGACGCTGATGGGTATGATCGTTGGCTCTCTTCTTGGGGGGGCGGCGGTCGTTGAAACGATTTTCACCCTGCCGGGTATCGGTCGCCTAATGGTCGACAGTATCTATGCGCGAGATTATCCGGTTATTCAGGGTAGCGTTTTACTGGTCGGCACGGCCTATGTCTTCGTCAATTTAGTCGTCGATCTTCTCTATCCGTTTTTAGACCCGAGGGTGAAGCTGTGATGATGCGCCCTCGTTTTAATTTATACCTGGGAGCGTCCCTTGTGGGGGTGTGGGTCTTGGTTGCCCTCATCGGGCTGGCTGTGACGCCATACGACCCGTTGGATATGAATTTTGATACGCGATTATCACCGCCCACGTTTCATTATTGGATGGGAACGGATCAGTATGGGCGCGACCTGTTCAGTCGAGTACTGTCGGCAAGCAGTATTAGCCTTATTATCAGTCTCGTGACGGTGCTCATCGCGATGAGCGTTGGTTGTGTTATTGGCGCGATTGCTGGGTACCTAGGCGGGATTGTCGACAGGGTCGTCGTGGTATGCCTTGATGCAATTATGGCTTTCCCGCCACTCTTATTGGTACTGATCTTCTTATCCGTCGCGGGGCCATCAGCCAGTGCCATTATTTGGGCCTTGGGGGCGGCGTTCGTTCCCACCGCGGCGCGCGTGATGCGGAGTACAGTGCTTAGTATTCGCGAGACGGAGTATATCGAAGCGTGTTGTGTTGTCGGCAGCCACGATACGTGGATCTTGTGGCGCCATGTTCTACCTAATTGTGTCAGTCCCCTTACGGTACTGGCAACATCAATGTTCGCAACCGTCCTATTATTGGAAAGCGCCTTGAGTTTCTTAGGGTTAGGGGTCCCGCCGCCGCGGGCAACATGGGGCGCTCTCCTCGCGGATAGTCGCCCCTTTCTCGGGCAGGCACCGTGGTTGAGCATTTTCCCTGGCATTGCGATCTCACTGGCGCTGTTGGGTGTGAATATGTTGGGCGATGCCCTGCGGGATTATCTTGACCCGCAGCAACGGCAAGCGTCGCGGGAGGGGTTATGAGCCAGAGTGCGACGCCCTCCGTTGGACAAGATAAGGCCAATAGCAACCCGGCCGCCCCGCTGATCACCGTGTCGGATTTATCCATCGGTTTTGAGGGGACTGAGGATCATCAGTGTGTTGTCAAAAATGTGTCCTTCACCCTCCAGCCGGGGCGTGTGCTCGCTCTTATTGGGGAGTCAGGGTCGGGAAAAACCCTGGTGGCGCGAAGCCTTATGGGTCTTCTACCCAGGGGCGCACATTTGCGGTCGGGCGCTATCGAGTTCGATGGTCGGGACCTCGCCGTCGCCTCTCACGAACAGCTACGATCTGTACGCGGTAAAAAAATCGGCATGATTTTACAGGAACCTATGGTTTCTCTTAATCCGTCTATGACCATTGGTCGCCAGTTGGTGGAAGGATTAATGATCCATGAGGCTCTTGATGAAGAAACAAGCCGGACGAGAGCGGTGGAGATGTTGGAGAAGGTGGGGGTGCCAGATCCACTCCGCCGATTGAACCAATACCCTCATGAGTTCTCAGGGGGAATGCGCCAGCGCATAATGATTGCGTCGGTCATGCTGTTGCGGCCGGATGTCGTCATTGCTGACGAACCAACGACAGCGTTAGATGCCATTATTCAGCGCGATATCATGGCGCTTATTTTGCGGCTTACGGAGGAAATAGGGGCCTCTGTTTTGCTGATCACCCATGACCTTGGGGTCGTGGCAAACTATGCGGATGATGTTGTGGTGATGCGCCGGGGCGAGGTGGTGGAACGCGGCCCAGCCGCGAGAACGTTGTCGCGACCTGCGCATGCCTATACGAAAGAACTTTTGGAAGCCCTTCCCAATGGGCAGCGACAGACCGACAAGATGCCTTTGGCCGGTGTTCGGTTGGTGCGGTTTGAAAATGTGGGGATTTCCTTCCCAACTTCGAAAACCTGGCCATGGTCGGCGTCCGATGCCTTTCGCGCCGTTCACGATGTCAGCTTCGATATTCAGCGGGGCGAGATCGTTGCGATTGTTGGGGAGTCGGGATCCGGCAAAACGACCCTTGGCCGCGCTCTTCTCGGGTTGGTTCAGCCTAGCGCAGGCCAGGTTTATTTTAATGATAATGAGGTCAAATATGATCGGCAGCGGACGCGTAATCATCTGCGTGATCATGTTCAGCTCATCTTCCAAGATCCGTATTCGTCTTTAAATCCGCGTCTTAAGATTGCTTCCATCGTGGCCGAGGCTATTCGCCATAAGGTGGCCGATCCACAGTCACGATATGAGCGCGCGATTGAGGTTCTGGCCGAGTGCGGATTGGGCAAGCCGTTTGCGGATCGGTTTCCTCATCAACTTTCGGGTGGTCAACGACAGCGCGTTTGTATCGCTCGCGCCTTGGTGAATAATCCTGAGTTGGTTGTTGCTGATGAACCTGTGGCGGCGTTGGACCTGACGGTGCAGGCGAAAATACTCAGCCTTATGAAGACATTACAGCGGGAGAGGGGGTTCTCGCTTATGTTCATTTCCCATGATTTGGCTGTTGTTGAACAAATTGCGGACCGTATCGTCGTTATGAAAAAGGGGTGGATTGTGGAACATGGTTCCTCTGCGTCCCTTTTTGCTGCGCCAGCTCATCCTTATACACAAAAACTACTCGAAGCATCACCGTTCTTGGAGGTCGATGACGTGTCGGGCGAGTATCAACTAAAACATCGCAAGGCCCGCGCGGGTAGAGCACCAGCCGGTCATGTCTTTTTTGATGCTGAGCAAACGCAGCAGACACCGCTTATGCACCCCTTGTCCAAGGATCACTTTGTGGCCGTCCAAAAAACTCTTTGATGGGAGTAAAATATGCATAGCGAACTTTTCATTGATGGAGCGTGGACAGCATCCGATAGCGAAGAGCTGATAGAGGTCATCGATCCCGCAACGGAGGAGGTCGTAAGCCATATAGCGGCGGGTAACGAGGCCGATATCAATCGAGCCGTTATTGCCGCAAAGGGAGCATTTGAAGGGCCCTGGCGCAAGACATCAGGAGCAGACAGGGCCGTTTATCTGCGGCGGATCGCAAAGGCGATTGAGGACAATAAGGAAAAGCTTGCACGGCTAGAGGTCATGGATAATGGCAAGCCGTTGCCCGAAGCCCTTTGGGATATTGAAGACGCCGCCGGTTGCTTTGAGTATTATGCCGGTCTTGCCGAGGGGCTGGACGCGAAACAGGGGGAGCGCATCGCCGTCAGTCATGATGACTTCGTTTCGCGGGTATTTTATGAACCGATTGGTGTTTGTGGACTGATTATACCGTGGAACTATCCGTTGCTGATGGCGGCGTGGAAGGTGGCACCCGCTATTGCGGCGGGGTGTACGTGTGTGTTGAAGCCATCGGAGGTGACGTCATTAACAGCCCTTGAGCTTGCCGATATTGTGGATCAATCGGTTGACCTTCCCAGGGGTGTTTTCAACCTTGTGACAGGAACGGGTGCCGCTGCCGGCGCACCACTCGCAACGCACCCGGACGTTTCTAAGCTTGCCTTTACCGGGAGCGTTCCAACGGGCGGCACGGTAATGGGGGCGGCGGCTCAATCCATCAAGAATGTCAGTCTCGAATTAGGCGGAAAGTCTCCGATCATCGTTTTCAATGATGCTGATATTGAGAGGGCGGTCGAGTGGATTATGTTCGGTATCTTCTGGAATCAGGGGGAAGTCTGCTCGGCAACATCCCGGTTATTGGTCGAGGACGCCATCGCGCCTCATCTACTGAAGCGGTTAAAGGAAGAAGCTGAGAAGATAAAAATCGGCCACGGTACAGATGAAGGCGTTTTGCTTGGTCCGTTGGTATCGCAACAGCAATATGATAAGGTTTCCCGGTATATCAAGGCGGGGAAAGACGCTGGCGCAACCCTCCTGACGGGGGGCGGTCGGCCGCCTCACTTAGATCGCGGATATTTCCTTCAGCCCACTATCTTTACTGATGTTGATACGGACTCGTCCATTTGGCGTGAGGAGATTTTCGGGCCAGTGCTATGTGTTCGAACCTTTTCGTCGGAGGAGGAGGCCACCGCGCTTGCAAATGATACCCCGTTTGGGTTGGCGGCGGCTATCGTCTCGGCTGATGAAACCCGCCTTGAGCGGGTCGCCCGTGCTCTTGACGCCGGTATTGTCTGGCTCAATTGCTCTCAACCGACATTTACCGAAGCGCCTTGGGGCGGCATGAAAAAGAGCGGTATCGGAAGAGAACTTGGTGAATGGGGGCTGAACAATTATTTGGAGGTAAAGCAAGTGACCGCCTATATGTCAGAAAAGCCGTGGGGTTGGTACACGGATACATAAACGGCGAGACTGGGGCTCGCGTTGAGAGTCAGAATTTTTTCGGTCCCCACGGACGCGCCGCGCCAAACGCCTAGTTTCAAGTGCGTTGCGCGATCACACTGGATCGGAGACAATGGGCTCACGCGCGAAGAACGAAGACTCTTCAGTATCGGCGTGATTCAATCGAAACGCCTGATGCTGCAGGTAGTCCGCTGGTTGCGTGTAACGTGCGTAGCGATCAAAATGCTGTAATCATTTTGAATGGTCGGTGGGGGCAGGGGGCCGATGCGCCTCCGGCGCGAGGCAACAACAAAGACTCGCGGCGAAGCCGCGCTATTGAAAGCCGTATCGATTGTGACTGCGATGGTTTTCCCGGCACCATGCTGGAAAAGACGACTTCGTACTTTGCTTGAACTCTTTCCAATCATCAATCAGGCGTCGGAGTTCTCGCCATTCTGCTTCGATCTGGGCGCATTCTTGTCGGTCTTGGCATGCTATGAGTAATTCTGCGCCAGCTGACAGCCAGGCTTCGATCTGATCTAGCTCGACCAGAAGTGTGTTATTCTCGATATGATGCACCGCGTACTCAACCTCAGCAATGCATATACGATCAATTAACAGGGTACGCACGTAATGATCTTCTGGGTTAAAAGCGAGTACCAATCTCAGAGCCTCGTTGTTCCGACGGTAGAAACCATCCCAAAATAGAGCACGCGCAGGGGCGTTTGGGTTTCCCTTCCAACGGTCAAGTGTTGGCGTGATAAGGTTGTTCCAAATTGGCTGGCTGAGAAACTGGTGGGATTTATGGCGAAAATCCAGATCAAGAATTCTATCGACGATTTCATCTTTCTCTTCGTCCGACAGCTGTTTTACTTGTTCGAGAAATACACTTAGCGAACGAAAGGCATCTTTTCGCATTCCTGCTTCACGCTTACGACAATAGTCGGCCAGAGCCACCATGCGGGGATCAGCCTCAAGAGTGTCGGCGACCTGAATTAGGCCTTCGAAGTTATCTTGGTTCCAGTATCGCATAAGGCGACTGACCATATAAGGAGCACTGTTAAAGGTACAGGATAAGGCGGGACTTTCTGGCACGCAATGTCGCAACCATTTTGAATGGTCAGGGGCTCAGCAATTTAGAAATGTCAAGGGGGGGCAGGGGGCTGCGCCGGGTAGGGTACCACGTCCGGAAGCCCATACGAGTAGGACGCGGCGCCCCCGGCGCGAGGCAAAAATAAAGACAAGCGGCGGTAGCCGCGCGATTAAAAGATGTTTTTTTAAACGGTTTTGTTTAGGTTGAAATCTATGACGATCCCGATTTCCGAATTCTCGGCTCGTATTCACGAAGACCTTGATCTCCAAATTGAGGCGGTAGCTTCTTTGCCCGATTGCGGCGCAAGCATTAGGGTTTCTCTTGATAGTTGGACGATTGACCAAAAACGTCGATACTTTGAACTGATTGCCAAGGACGTAGTGGAGTTTCGGCTATGGCCGGGTTCTTCCGAAGAAATTGTTTGGACGGAAGACCATCCTGTCCTTTGGGGTAAACAAGACTCTCACAGTTCGCTGTATTTTTTGCAACGCTCCGATAGAGCAGATGAAATTTTTGGGATTCTCTGGCGCATACATTGAAAATCGGTTGGCGGATGGTTGGATTTTGCTGAGACTGTTAATATGCAGGTCAACTCATTCTCTGAGCTCCTTTCAAGCAGTCCGGGACTTTTGGTAAGCGGGCCAAAACGCTTGATTGATCTTTACTGGGAGGGCTTGAAGGTGTGCTCAAGACTAAGCAAGTGGATATCGAAATAGAGCGACCGTGTCGTTTTAACAATCTGAGGTGCTTGGAGTTCGACTATGGTTACGTCGTTTGCAAGTCTGTAGATGTTGTTGAATCCCTTGTGGATCTTGACGACTGACGTTCCTTCCTTCGCGCCAGTATCGATGTCCCGGGCTTCGGCCCCGGCTTCCCATCCTTTTTGACGTGTCCATTTCTCCGGCTTGTTCGCGCTGTCTTTGGCGGCGGTAGCTTGTCCGGCTGGGCCTTCGCAAATTCCAGCATGGCGGACAGGCGCTTGTTGTCCGCGACCTCCGTGTGGATCTCCCGCTGATCCTTGTCGTAAACAGTAATGGGCAGGGAGGCGCCTTATAGTTCACGGTAAAACTGCCGTCAGGATAGCCGTGAATGTCGACATATTTGCCGACAATAAAAGATCGCGGGTGACCTCATTGGGGGTCAGTATAATCCTCTTGCGTTCATAGGTGAGGGGGAGCTGCTGGCGTCACATGACGCTGATCATTGGTGCAGAGAAAAAACGTCGGGTAGGCGGGTCATCGGGATATCGAGCGGCCTGTGACTGTTGCTTTGATATTGGGTGACCTTTTAGCTTTGCGCTTACATACAACAGTCGCACAATTTATATTGTCGCAAATTATGGCCGATGGTGAGGCGTCGGGGATAGGGGTCTTGGCGGCGGCAGCGACGGGATGCCGCCACACGCTCAATATGCCTTTTGTTGTCGTGCAGCCAGATCATAATAGTGCCAACCGATACTAGCCGCGCGTCAGTCTAGTCGTGCGCAACGTCATTGGCGTTGACTTCAACAATCATCCCATCAAACGCTGGTTCTA
>CALFRH010000628.1 GCA_937919225.1 uncultured Parvularcula sp. | reverse complement strand
ATGCTCATTGTGTAATAGATGATGTCCAGCCTACGGACCCTGGCCGAATTTGACGGTACGATATTGTACAATACTATACAATATCACCAAGGCACAAAATTTTGGACTTTTTACCCCTTCACCCGCCTGTTAGGCTGGCGGCAAAACAGATCCCAACCATCGAGGTTTTCCCCATGACGACAGATTTTAAAAATATAGCCATTCAAGAGGCCAATGGGGTGGCCAATATTGTCCTCACCCAACCATCACCAAAAAATAGTCTATCAATCGCGACGCTAAAAGAGCTCTATACGGCATTCACAAGTTACCAGGGCCGCGATGATATTCGCAGCCTCATCATAAGCGGAAAAGATGGCGTGTGCTCCGCCGGCGCAGACTTGACGGATTCAAATTCTTACACCGATAAATCGCTTCTACACATGCGACGCCTTGCTAAGCTTGGGGCTAGCGTGTGCGAAGCCCTCGAAAAACTGGAGCAGATCACCTTCGCAGCAATCGAAGGGCATTGCATCGGCGGCGGTCTGGCTTTATCTCTCGCCTGTGACTTCCGCGTAATGGCAAAATCATCATACGTTTGTTTACCAGAAGTCAAATATGGCATGAGCATGGGCTGGGGGGCGTTACCTCGATTGGTCGCTCTAGCAGGTCCCGCACAAGCAAAACGGCTTGTCATTTTTGGTGAAGCTCTGGGGGCAACCGACGCCGTAAAAGCTGGATTAGCAGACGATTGTGTCGACGATGGCCAGGCCGTCAGTGTTGCACAAGAATGGGCGCACAAAGTCACGGGCTTGCCCCCAATATCGGTACAGATGACTAAAGAGGCCATCAACGCAATCGCGTTAGCGGGCACCGCCGCCCATACGTACATGGAGCATGATCAGTTCTTACTGACGTTAGCGAGCCGTGATCTCCAGGAAGGGATCGCCGCTTTTTTACAAAAACGTACACCCTCTTTCTCAGGCGAATGACCTATCCGCACGCCAGCAAAATCAGAGCACACCTTGAGCAGATTGCGACAATTGAACTGGAAACGCGCTCTACCACAAACGATCCCAGCCAGCCTTCTCAAAGAGTTGATCGGCCCTATCGTAGTAATACTGAAGATCATTAAGGTCAGTTTCATCAGGCATAAACGCGCCGTATTTCTTTAAGTAGGTGGATGGCTCAACATCCGCTCTTACGGGATACTTGAAAACGTGATCGGTCAGGAGCTTTTGACCTTCTTTGCTCAACAACCACTCAATAAATGCCCGTGCTTCTTCAGGCTTTTTGGTGTCATCATGGATAGCAGCGCCTGTTACGTTCACGTGCTGCCCAACCTTGTCATCCATTGTCCAGGCGACACCGATATTATCCGTCATGCCCTCTTCGAAACGATGCGCAACAGGACCATCAATATATCCCAAGTAATAGGTGTTGATAAAGCCGAGTGCGAATTCGCCGGTCGCCACGCGCTGCGCATTATCAGAATCGCCGACGAATGTCGGTGACGGTCCAGCATTCTTCAGCACCCCTTTCACCCAGCGTTCCGCGCGACGTTCTCCATAATGATAGATCATCCATGCAACGAGAGAGCGGTTATAGACATTATCGGCCCCGCGTAGCGCAATCTTACCCTCCCACTTGGGACTGGTCAGATCGAACCAAGAGGTGGGCACATCCTCTTCCGACACTAGCTCACGATTATAAATGGGTGTTCGTGTTCTAAGAACAATCCCTGCCCAAAACCCGTCACGATCACGCCACTGGGCGGGGACAACTTCTTCCACAATTGACGAATTGAGTTTTTGGAAGTGTTTGAATTTCTTTCCCTCCGTTAGCCCCTTATAATCTGATACCAAAATAACGTCCGTCGTAAAAGTATCATAGTCATTCGTAACGACAACGGACTGGCCTGTAGCCTCTTTATAGGCATCAACAATAGGCTGGAAAACCTCTGCACCGTGATACCAGTTGACCGTCAAAGGTTCTCCCGGCGCACTCAGTTGCGCTGAGGCAGACGCAACGAAAAATAGCGCCACATAAGTGCTAACAATGAGCTTCCTGATACTCCGATACATCATGTTCTTTGCCACTTCCTTTGATCTCCTCACTCAGAGATATCAAGTTAGATTTACTTCAAGATAATTACCGCAAAACTGAAAACATATCAGTATTACGATTATTTTCAAAATACGATTAGAGCTATCACCGGATAAGCCCTTTTTTTGCAGCATTATATCGTATCCAGAAAAAATCATTATGCTGTTGTGCTGTCGGCCAAACCTCGTTGAGCGTGTCCCCGTCATATATCACCCCACCCTTCACAACTTGTTTTATTGAAAGTGTATGCCGAATATCATCCAGGGGATTATTCTCGAGTATTATGAAGTCGGCTAACTTTCCCGGCTCCAGAGATCCAAGGTCCGCGTCGATTCCGGTCGCGCGAGCGGCGCTTAAGGTGACTGTTTCAATTGCATCAAGGGCCGTCATGCCGCTTTCTACATAGGACCACACGTCAAAGTGTAGGGCAATTCCCTCCGCGTGCGACCCCGAAACCACGAGGCCGCCCGCTTTTTTAAGATCGTTCGCCGCCGCGCCTTGTTTAAAAAAGACATAGTCATGGTCTGGGATTTGAGACCTTTTGGCCATACGGTCAGCAAAATACGCCACACCAATATCTGAAAACCGCATATATTTTTCATCAGTGAGTAAATCTAGCTGACGCAAATAATACGTACGCCCACCAGCGCCACCACGCGGAAAGACAAGAACTGGGTCATATGCCATTTTGGACGCCGACAAAAGTTGTAGCGCATCTTCGTACAATGGGGCTTGCGTCAAAGAATGCTCAACACCGGTGTAACCGTCGGTCGCAGCAGCCATAACGAGGTGATAGTCGCCAGTGTTTTCGTTGACGATTCCCATATTCGCTTCACGGGCCGCCTGCGCCAACCATCGTCTTTGCTTGCGTGTCGGAATCCCATATTCCTTGAGGTGGATAGCGCCCTTCGCTTTGCGTTTCGCAACGACGGCTCGCGCCTTATCAAGAGAGTCTATACGCTCGCTATACGCCACTTCATAGCCGGCAATAGGTTCGCCGGTACCAAAGTACCGTGGACCGATGATCTGTCCCGACTCTACAAGTTCCGCCGTTGAAAACGCCACGTCCGCAGGTCCGGATGGGTCGCGAATTGCTGTCACGCCGTAGGCCAGGTTGAAGAGGAATGGTCGGTTTTGCTTAGGATTAATCTCTGAAGTGTAGCTTTGAAATGGATGGCCGTGCATATCGATCATGCCCGGCATGATTGTGGCACCTTCCAGATCAATCATTTCGACATCGTCTGGGATACTCATTTCGTCCATCGTCCCCATAGCCGAAATCCGTCCATCCGTTATGATCAACGCTCCATTCTCAATCACCGACCCCACCTCATCAGAGAGTGCGATTAAACGAGCATTCACAAGCGCGATGGTGCCGTGTACCAACCGTTTTGGTACGTGAAGGTCTAGCGGCTCTTGCTTTTGGATCTCGATAACGGGACAGGGCTGAGCTTCAATTCTCTCCACACTGGCCGTTATGAACTTTCTATCGTAAACCCAGCCAAGCGTCTCATCATCTAGCCAAATTGGGGAGTCCCCCGAGAAAGACGCTATTTCTCCGCAGCTTTCGTCTCCAACATTATTTTCCAAACCAGATTTAAAGACGAATATGGATTGATGCGATTCGATTGCGGACAGGTCACCGGATGGGGAAACAGAACCGTCCACCGACCACTTCCGCTCAACCAAGGTCGTTTGCTCACCCGACTCTATATCAACCGAAATAAAGCGAGCGTTGTCATACCCTGCATCGACCACAAGCGTGATTGCAGTTCCGGCTGAATTAAACCGAGGACGCGTAAACACCTTAGAGCGCCGCTCGAGAAAGATCTCTTTCGTTTCTCTAGTCGACAGCTCTACGAGTTGTACGCCAAAGGCTCCGGAAGCCCTGCCAGGGATTGGCGACAGAGTGCCAGCAGCTGGAAATGGGTTTTTATTTTGTACGAACATTATTTTTTCCCCATCTGGCGACCAGCTGGGGTTCGCATACTTCCCTTTTTTATCTGTAATTTGAGTAAATTCACCTGTTTGGAAGTCAAAAACTCTGATGGCGCCCCCGTGTACGGCGCTCCACTCAGCAAACGCTATCTTTTGTCCATCAGGCGACCAAGATGGCGTAAACTCCAGGGCATCGTCAGTATCAAAAGCTGACGCAGAAAATGCACCCGGGAATGCTTTTTCAACGACCCCCTTTTCTCTGTGAAAAAGCCATATTTTTCCAACAGCCTGGAATGCTATTTTTTGTCCATCTGGCGATGAGGAGAGCCATCTTATCACCTTAGGCGATAGGTCGTCCCGTTCGCGGATGCGCGTTGCGGGGGCTATTTGCGGGGCTAGCGGAAGAGCAACATCCACAGAGAATGGAATATTTTGTACACGGCCCGTCGCGGCGTCAATCGATATGATCTTACCATCTTTGGTGAGTACAATACTTTGACCATCCGGCGTCCAAGCGTACCCCGGAATGAGATCATTCATCAGGCGGTTTGCGCTGTCATCACGTGTGATGTTTGACAGCACCATACGCTCGTCATCTGTTTCTAGGTCGCGAATGTAGAGGTGAGTCTCGCCCTCTTCCCGACGAGCGAATGCAAGTTGCCGACCGTCTGGTGATACCGCAGGCCGGAACGCGCCATCATAACCTTCTGTGATCTCTTCCATCGAACCTGTTTCCAGATTCATTCGCGTAATCTGAAACGAAATGTATCGTCGCCCGCCCTGTTTCAAATCCCCGGTTTGACCGGCAAAATAAAGATATGAGCCGTCAGAAGAAACATTAGGGCCCGTTGGCGTCAGGCCCAGAACTTGAACTTTCCCTTTTTCGGGGTGGTCATACTCATCCAAGCCCAACACCGCGCGGCGTGAACCGGTCTCAACGTCATAGCGTTGTAGTACCCAAGGGCCTTTATAGTTTATGGACTCTACATTCAGCTTTTGACGAGCGTATAGATATTTTCCGTCATGAGACCATTCGGGACCGGATAGGCCCTCACGGACCTCAGTCGTAACCTGGACGGTGGCGCCCGTCGAAATGTCAAAGGTCCAAATATTGTTGGCGTCGACACGGTCAGAAATGAAAGCGATTTTTGACCCGTCGGGGGAAAAACGCGGCTCTGTGTCCCATGAGGAACCGCCGCTTACAATCGCCTTGGCCGAGCCGCCATCGACCGGGAGTAGATAAATGTCCCCGAGAAGGTCAAAAACAATTTCCTCACCATCGGGGGAAACATCAACTGACATCCACGTCCCCTCGCTAACGGTGAAAGATAACTCGCTGACATCACTGTCCTGAGACGCTTGCGTAGACGTTTCTTGGGAATGAGGGGTGCACGCAATATTAAGCGCCACACAGATGATCGCGATCGCGCACTCTTTCAGCTTTAAATTCTTATTCGCAATATCGATCAGCATCGTCGCCCTCGTAGCGTCACTCACCCCCGACAAAACGCACGTTAGTGCCTTCACGCAGGCGGGTTGTCGTGAGGCATATCACAATAGAATGCCATTTACAATTTCGCATACTATTTTTTGCGATCGATGCACGACCAGGAGGCATTTGATGCCTTTGCGCCTCAAGGCGCACTTCAGATCGGCGGGATCAGAGAATTGATTCAGAGCTAACAGGTTTGACGCGCTCGATCCGAGAACGCGAATTGATAGCGTATGTGGTTGCGCTTTAGAAACGCACCAAGAAGGTCATTCTATATGTTCAATATCTTGATTTTCCGAATGACGCCAAATGCCGACAGGGGTTTTTGATCATTCCCACTCAATCGTCCCAGGGGGCTTTGACGTGCAGTCATAGACAACGCGGTTAATACCGCGCACTTGATTTATAATGCGTGTAGAGACCTTTGATAGGAAATCGTGCTCAAAAGGATAGCTGTCCGCGGTCATTCCGTCGGTACTGGTCACCGCCCGCAGCGCAAGGACATAGTCATAGGTGCGTTCGTCGCCCATCACCCCAACCGTTCGTACCGGTAGCAGTACCGCAAAAGCTTGCCAGATCTCATCATAAAGGCCAGCTTCACGGATCTCATCCAGGTAGATCGCATCCGCCTTTCGCAAGAGGTCCGCTTTGTCCTTGTCCACCGCCCCGGGAATGCGGATGGCAAGGCCAGGCCCCGGAAAGGGATGACGCCCCACAAACGCCTCCGGCAGGCCAAGCTCACGCCCCAGGGCGCGGACTTCGTCTTTAAACAGCTCCCGCAACGGTTCGACGAGCGCCATATTCATTCGCTCAGGCAAGCCGCCCACATTGTGGTGGGATTTAATCGTCACCGATGGCCCACCATCAAAGCTCACACTCTCAATAACGTCCGGGTAAAGGGTACCCTGCGCCAAGAAATCAGCCCCGCCTACCTTCTTAGCCTCTTCTTCGAAGACGTCGATAAAAGTGCCGCCAATAATTTTCCTCTTTTTCTCTGGGTCATCAACACCCTCAAGCTTACCAAGGAATAAGTCCTCAGCCTCCACATGCGCCAGCGGGATGTTGTAGTGCCCACGGAAGAGGGAGACGACTTCGTCCGCCTCCCCCGCCCGCATGAGGCCCGTATCCACGAAAACGCAAGTCAGCTGCTCGCCGATCGCTTCGTGGATGAGAACCGCCGCGACGGAGCTATCCACCCCGCCGGATAGCCCACAAATCACCTTTCCATCCCCGACCTGGGCACGGATTTTAGCAATCATCTCCTCACGGAAGGCCGCCATGGTCCAGTCACCATCAAGGCCGCAAATCAGGCGGGTAAAGTTGGACAGGAGCTTGGCACCGTCGGGGGTGTGGACCACTTCGGGGTGGAACTGCACCCCATAGAAATGCCGCGCCTCATCCGCGATGGCCGCAAAAGGCGCAGACGATGTGGCCGCGATGGGTTCAAACCCCTCAGGCAAAGAAATCACCCGGTCGCCATGGCTCATCCATACCGGATACGCCCAGTTTTCCTCCCATACGCCGGTGAACAAGGCGCTGGACCCCGTGACCCGCACATCCGCGCGACCAAATTCTCTGTGGTCGGCGGTTTCCACCTCCCCGCCGAGCTGCGCGACCATCGTCTGCTCGCCATAGCAGATGCCAAGCACCGGCACGCCCAGGGAGAACGCCCGATCATCGGCCCGGGGGCTCGTCTCCCCCGTAGTGCTGGCGGGGCCACCGGAGAGGATGATGCCCTTGGGCGCAAAGGCGTCGATAAAGGCAGCATCCGCGCGATTAAACGGATGGATTTCGCAATAGATACCATCTTCGCGCAGGCGGCGAGCGATCAGCTGGGTGACCTGACTGCCAAAGTCGATCACCAAAATACGGTCATGTTGATTTGAGGGGGTGTTTGTGTCCTGAGCCATAGTGGCGTTTAGCGGCGGTCGACATTGGGGGCAATCCACCAATACCGCATAGCGAACGAGAGCGCTTTCAAGACAATCGCGGTCACGGAGAAAGTGGGCTCACGCGCGAAAAACGAAGACTCTACAACATCTACCTCGTTCAATCAGACAGTCTGATGCTGTACCGCCATGGGCTGGCCCAATGGCAGGATAAAAGATGGGGCCCCGTATGCGGCGTTGCCGCGGCAAGAGGGTCAAATTGAACTGCGCCGCAGCATGAGGGGTCCCATACCGCCGCCGCACACGGCCATCGATCTCGTGTCGCCGGCCATGTCCGCGGGCCGAAACCCCGGACGGTTAGCTCACAGCGGTGCGCCGTCTTAAAACGCGAGTTCCTCACCCGGTTTCATGCCGACCGACGGGCAATAGGCGAAAGGTGACGGTACCAGACGCCCCGCATCCTATTGCAGTTACAAGTATAAAGCAGGTTTGACGGGCGTGGATAAGGTAGGGACCCTGCGCGTTCACTCTCACCAGGGCTATCGCCATACGTCGAATTGTTACTGCCTAGCCCCAAAGCCAACGTAACGCTTGTCATTGACCTCCTCGCCCAAAAGCGCAACGGTTCGACAGGGAGAGTGATATGTCGAACAATGAAACACGCCGTGTCTTGAAAGCAGCGGGCCAGACCGACCCTTCTATCGGAACAGTAAAATGGGCCCCGGCGAAATCCTTTTGGATTGGGAGCCTGTCGGCGATCGGGAGCATTGGCGCACCATTGACCATTGAATGGGGCGCAGTCCTGGTGTTTCTGACGCTGACCGTCTTGACCCTTTGCGCGGGTCACTCCGTCGGGATGCATCGTCTTCTTATTCACCGAAGCTTTACCTGCCCTAAAGCGCTCGAATATTTCCTGGTTTATCTTGGCACGCTTGTCGGCATGGCAGGGCCCTTCGGTATGATGCGGCAGCATGATCTCAGGGACTGGGCCCAACGGCAGACACGCTGTCACGATTATTTATGCCACAGACGAAATATTTGGACGGACTATTTCTGGCAGTGCCATTGCGATGTAGCGCTGAAGTGTGCACCCAGCATCCGAATCGAAGAGGAAATCTATCAAGACCCGTTCTATCGCTGGTTAGAGCGAACATGGATGGCACAACAACTCCCGCTGGCGCTTATCCTATTTGTTATGGGCGGATGGAGTTGGATCATTTGGGGTGTTGCGCTTAGGGTGGCTGTCAGTGTGACAGGGCATTGGCTCGTTGGGTACTTTGCTCATCACGACATGCACGACAGTAACAACAGAATGAGCTGGTTCGTCCACGGCGCAAGCGTTCAGGGCAAGGATGTTCCCATCGCCGGGCTGATCAGCATGGGTGAGAGTTGGCATAATAATCACCACGCATTCCCCGGATCGGCGAAGATTGGCCTTCTGCCTCATCAGCCTGATCCAGGGTGGTGGGTCATTAAAGCACTCGAAAAATGGGGTTTGGCATCCAATATCGTATTGCCAGAAACCATGCCGAGGCGGCCCACAGTAGAACGCTTACCCAACAGCACCAGTGGCTGCTGGGTATGTCGTTTTCGCAAAAGACTGTGGGCCCGCTTTTTTCAGTCAGCGTAACGGGCTTTGAACGAAGCTATGACCTACAAATCCAACAAGAGCCGCTGCGGATCCTCAAGGTTCTCTTTCACTCGAACAAGGAACGTGACCGCGCCCTTGCCGTCGACGATGCGGTGATCATAGCTAAGCGCCAAATACATCATGGGGCGGACGACAATTTCATTGCCCACCACCACGGGACGTTTTTCAATCCGGTGCATGCCGAGGATACCCGACTGCGGCATATTCAGGATTGGCGTTGACATGAGGGAGCCATAAACGCCGCCATTGGTGATGGTGAAGGTCCCGCCCTGCATCTCCGCCATGGTGAGGTCGCCGGTGCGCCCGCGTTTGCCAAAGTCGGTAATCTCCGCCTCGATCTGAGCGATAGATTTCATATCAGCATCGCGTAGGACGGGGACCACAAGGCCCCTTTCAGTGCCGACAGCGACTCCGACATCATAATGATCTTTATAGATAATATCGGCGCCGTCGATC
>CALFRH010000627.1 GCA_937919225.1 uncultured Parvularcula sp. | reverse complement strand
CTCGGCCTTCTTTCAACCCTCCACTAGAACTCGACTGTCTCATGAGGCGGCGATTGTGCAGCTAGGCGGGAATGTCATTGGCTTCGGTGATCCAAAAATGACCCGCGCTGGAGACTTCTATCAAGAATCGATAAAAGACACATTTCGAATGCTTGAAAACTATGCCGATGTTATTGTCATGCGTCACTTTGAGAAAGGCGCACCCAATGAGGCATCGAAGTATTCAAAAAAGCCGATCATCAATGCTGGCGATGGATGGGGTGAACACCCCACACAGGTTCTCACGGATCTTGCAACCGTGTTTAGCCGTAAGGGCCGTCTCGATGAATTAAACTTTCTGCTAATTGGCGATGGACGGATGCGAACCATGCACTCTATTGGATACGCGCTTTCCAGGTTCGATGTCTCTGTTTCATTTGTCAGCCCTCCCGAGCTTAGCCTTCCAAAGGACTATCTGGATGATTTTTTGGAAAGAGGTTGCGCAATTGAGTTCGTTGACGACGTAAGCAAGGCGCTGCCCCAAGCCGATGTGATCTACATGGAGCCAGTCGTGCAGGCTGACTATGCCGCAAGCAGAGTTGAGCGGGATCAAAAAGTCCCTGAAACCCCGGAAGAGTATCGTGTAAACCTTGATAAGCTCCGCAGACTCGCAAGGCGTGATGCCATGGTTTTGCACTCTCTGCCTCGTATGGATGAGCTGTCAACAGATGTTGATGAGTCAAAGTATGCTGCCTATTGGGAGGAAGCTGCGATGGGAGTTCAGCTCAAAAAGGCCTTGTTGAAAATAATTTTAAACTGAATTCTGGTGCCTTTATGAACATTCTTTTTCAGAGCCGTTATCAGTATCCATTGATTGAAAGTGGTGGACTCGGAATTGTTGTTTACGAGCTGATGAAGGAACTACCTTCGCATTGCGCAAAGCTCGAACACTGGACATGGGATTCACACACGAGCACGTCGACTGAAATCATAACTGGTATGGTTGGGCACGGCCCAATTGCCGATGTCTCTGTGCCAGATCCTCGGCTGTCTCTTTTGTTTGACCTGGAGCTGACAAACCTCTCCATGATCAAGCGCTATGCCTTACCGACCTTCGATTTTGACCTGGTTCACGCTCATACTTGGGAGGTGTCACTCGCGGCGGTTATCGCAAAATATTTGAGGAAGATTCCGCTGGTTTATACCACTCATGACATCATGAAGAACGATGCTCATGATGAATTGAACGAGACAGCGGACATCTATGAACACGGGGTACTGTGCGAGAAAATCATGATGTCGGAAGCGGATCGGATCGTGGCGGTATCAGAAGAAAACCGCGACATATTGCTAGGATTTTATCCGGAAGTTGCCTCAAAAACTGTTGTCATTCCAAACGGCGTCGATACTCGGACGTTTCGGCCAGAAGCTGCAGCCACAACCTACAATGATCTTGAACCCGGCTACCTGCTGTTTATTGGACGCACCGTTCCTTCGAAAGGAATCGAAACCGTCGTGTCTATGCTCGACTACATCGATGAGGATGTGCAGATCGTATTCGCATTCTCCACCAAACGTTGGGACGGAGAAAAGCACCCTAAAGCTGACGAGTATTGCGAGATGATTGAAATGCTCAGACGACGCAGACCTCGAACGAAATTGATTATCAATGAGTGGCGGCGACACGTCGTCGCCGGTCTCTACGCGAACGCAAGTATAACTCTCGCGCCTTCGAAATATGAGCCGTGCGGGATGGTGGCGATGGAGGCCCAGGCGTGTGCGACGCCAGTCATTACAAATAGCATCGGTTTTATGAAGGATTCTGTACAAAGCGGCGTGAATGGTGTGTTGCTGGACACTGACCCTGAAGATCCAAGTTATCCGAAAGTTATGGCCGACGCTGTTGTTTCGTTGATGAAAGACCCTACAGTGTTAAAGAGAATGGGCTTGTCGAGCCGGTCGAGTGTCGTGGATAGCCATTCTTGGTCTGCACGGGCGGAAAAACACGCAGAACTGTATCAAGAACTGATACTAGGAAACGCAAGTTGAAAAAGTTTGACGTTATCAGCGAGGGCGACCTAAATGCGGCCTTGAACAGGCAGATCGCTCAACAACGAGAATGGCTTTCTCTCGACGAAAAGGGTCGTTTTATTGAATTCATGGGGCGGCCTTTCCTTATCGGAAAAGGGATTTTCCCGCCCGGAGATGACACCATTCAACTCATTGAGAGTTTTCCGGTCTTAAAGGGTAAGATTGTCCTAGATTTCGGATGTGGAACTGGCGCAATCACTATTGCCGCCGCGGTAAAGGGGGCGGAAAGCGTTGTCGCCGTTGATATAAATCCAGCCGCCGTAAGAAATACAAGAAAAAATGCGGAACAATGGGAATTTGAGGACATAATCAAAGTGATGGAATTTGATGGAATCCCCGAGTTCGGAGAGGAAATGGCATTTGACTTGATCGTGGCGAACTTGCCAGGAAGAAATAGAAACTCATCCACGTACACAGAAGCGGCTCAATGGGATACATCATTTAAGGCGCATACCTCGCTATTTGAGAATGCGAAAAAAATACTCACAGGTGACGGTAGGATATTGATTGCCAAATCAAATTATCCTGAGCTGAATGACGTCGTTGAACTGGCGGAGGCCAACGGCTACTCTTGCTCAGTGAGAAACATTGACGCGCCCATACCTGATGATCCAAGGCGTTCCTACATCCTTGAATTTGAGGCAAGTTGAGGTACAAAAAATCCGACTGACGGCTTTTGGGGTTATTGCTAGCGAAGGTTTGGTTGACAGATATTTTTCACAAACACCGCGAAAAGCTGGCAGGCCGACGGTCACGAACCTTTAGGTGAGTGGTTGACAGAGCTAATGTGACACTCGAGTAAAGTCACCCAGACCGATTTGATCATATGTGTGCTAAGCAAAGTTTGCATTCCCTCGGAGCCGACATATCACCGTATTGCTCGTCTTCAAGTTTTAACCTCAGTGAATATAGTTGTTTTCTAGAAACCTAAATGAAGCAAGTCTGACCCACTCTGCTTAGGCGTAGAATAGATGCGGTTAGAACGAGGAAAAATGAGCACCAAAGAACACGCAGCGTCTTTCAGAGTGACGACAAATCGGCTAGCCGCGATCGACCATCCCTGGACCGAGGAACAAAATTTCCTCTTATCTCCTGAAGGTTTCAAGGCGGCGAGAGATGTCATTCACAGTTGGCCAGAATTTCAACCGTCACCAATGATTTCTCTCGTCGACTACGCAGAGGTTATGCATGTTGCCGAAGTCCTCTACAAGAACGAAGGGGGCCGATTTGGAATAAACACTTTTAAGGTGCTTGGTGGAGCTTATGCGGTGTTCAAGTACCTGCGATCCCATTCAACCCAAGAAGACATCGGCGAGATTGCGGCTCGAACCACATT
>CALFRH010000626.1 GCA_937919225.1 uncultured Parvularcula sp. | reverse complement strand
GGTCCGTCAACCTTCGCACGGGCGTCTTTGAGCAAGGATAGAAAACTGACGGGAGCGAAGCCGATATCAATTTTTTCTCCGTCTACCGTTTGTTGATAAGCGCTCCAAAGGTCATTGAAGAAAAGCTGTTCTGATGTATCGTCCCATATCAAATGGTGAGTAGAGAATATAATGAGGAAGTGGGCATCCGCCACCTTGTAAAGCCTCGACTTCACGAGGGGTGCACGGCTAACATCGATGGGTGTGCCAGCTTCCAACTCTATAAGAGATCTGAGGCTAGCGTCAGAGGGAGTATCGCCCGATAGGTCGTCAAACGCCAAAGTCCAGTTAGGGTTTTCAGTCACCTGAAGGTAAGGGACGCCACCCCGCTCAATAATGCTCGACCGCAGGGCATCATACTTAGTCATCACAGCATTCAACGCCGCTTCAAACGCCACGAGGTCGAGATCACCCTTTACGTCGACTGCGCCTGTAAGGGTAAAAAGCGCAGTGTTGGGATGAAGCTTCTCAAGAAACCACATGCCCTCCTGCGCAGGGGAAAGGCGCACGGGCTCGGTCGGTGGTGGCGGAACGGGACTAGGCCCTTTAACCGCTTCGCTAACCGTGAGCGATACGTCATTGTCAGAGGACTGCCCCATTTCAACGGATGGATCGTCCTGCGATACGACATGCCGAACAAAATCAGCAAATCGCGAGTTCTCCATCACTGTTCGAGGGGTGGCAGCGTAGCCTAGTTCACGACGAACCCTCCCGGCAAGCCGAAGGGCGAGAAGGCTATCGCCCCCTAATTCAAAAAAGTCTGTATCTTGATCGATGTGATCTAGCCCAAAGGCTTCACACCAAATGGCCTCCAAGGGGGACTTAGTGGAAGAGCTAGCAGACGAGTGGCCCGACGGGGCATCATCTGTATCGTGAGACGGCTGAACGACGTCCTGCAAAGATCGTCCACGAACCCTATCGAAATCATGGGTCGCAACGATGGCCGTCGGTAATTGTACAGCCAACAGCCGCTGAAATACGTCGAGCCCCACGTCGAGAGACAAGCCCTCCGTACCGACACCGACCGCCATTCCCTGTCCTACCCAAAGGTCCCACGCGACGGACCGAACCTCCCGACGCCCCTGCGCCCAGGCCTGTTCAGCTAGACCATCGAGATAGCGGTTTGCGACCGCATAGTCGCTACGACCAGGGGTGTTCGCATGGGCGGCAAGGGACGAGCAAAGCAGTATAGCGTGAATTGGGTCATCAGCCAGAAGATCAATAAGATGGGCGGCAGACCGAGCTTTGGCATTGAACGTTTGGTAAAACGCCTCTTTTTCGATGAGGGCGATGGGTCCCCCCCCAACCACACCCGCCGCATGAACAGCGCCTGTGATGGATCCAAAGGCTTCACGCACCTTACCAAGAGCATTTTCCAAATCCGCGCGATTCGACACATCAGCCGTCAGGGTAAGAACTGTTGCCCCCGCCTCACGTAGTGTTTGCACCGCGGCAAGGCGCTCGCCTTCCGGTGCGGTGCGACCGATCAACGCCAACTGCGAACAGCCTGCCTCGACCAACCGCTCCGCAAAAGAAAAACCGAGGGCGCCATAACCGCCGGTGATCACCACACCTCCCTGGTTAAGGGCTTGTAGCGTGCTGCCAGTAGGAAGGGACAGATCGGCGGAGGCCTCAACCCATAGGTGCCCCTGGCGGATAGCGAAAAGGTCCTCCTCCCCAGGCACGAGCACTGCCCCAATGAGAGCCTTGAGGGTCTCTTCAGAGACGTCATCATCAAGATCGATGCTGATAGCCCGCGCGCCCTCCTCCTCTGAGGTGAAAGCGCGCAGCAGTGCGTGTTGTGCCGCCGCGATAGGATGGCTCGCCTCTGCTCCCAACACATTATAAGCATTCTGCACTATGCTGATAAATTGGCGAGACTCAGCAACACCAGCATTTGTAATCGCTTGCAATAGCTCAGTCGTACGCCAAATCTGCTCAACATCTTCAGACGAAGCAGATTGACTGAGCCGGAAATCAACGATCACATCCGCAGATGATCCAGCGATTTCTGTCGCTAAGCTCTCAGAAGACGAACCATCGATCTGGCGCCAAGTGTCGCCAGGGCGAAGCTGTTCCAATAAGCCTTGCATTCCACGGCTGAGATCGTTTTCTTTGCCGATGATCAACCAATATTTGCTAGAGCCCGAAGCCGCTGACAGGCCGGGGTGCCAAATGCGTTGCCACGTACGTTGCGAAAGAAGCTGCGTCCGGTTTTTCGCAACCGACGTTTGCGGCCCTACCGTTAAATCAAATCGCGGCTGAGGCGCATATGTCTTATGCTGAAAGGGGATACCCGGAAGACGAACCGGCGGTCTAGACGGTCCGCGAATAGCCTCCCAATTCACCTCCCCCCCGGCACTCCAAAAATCTCCAAGGGCGCTTAATGCGACGCGATGCCCGTCGCACGCCTGCTTTGCACCGGGTACGGTATGGGTGACCCTGCGGCGGACAGACCCGTCGGCCTGCAGCTTTACAAGTCCGCTCAACACAGTGCCGGGGCCCACTTCGATATGCATGGAAGCAGGACCGTCTAACAGCGTCCTAATGTTGTCGGTGAAGCGAACGGGTTCCCTTAAGTGCCGTCCCCAATAGCCTGGATCTGTCGCCTGCTCATCCGTAATCCATGTACCCGTCACGTTTGATAGGAACCGTGACGTTGGAGCGCTCAAGGAAAAATCGCTCAAGAAACTGGAAAAGGCTTCAGCAGCTTCTGTCATCATGCGCGAATGAAAACCATGTGAAGTAAGAAGCATCTTGCACGCCACACCCTCCGCCTGCAGCCTATCGGAAAGGATAGAAATGTCCTCAGTTGGCCCCGAAGCGACACACAATTCAGGCCCATTGATCACAGATAAATCGATGGACGAGGGAAGACGCTCCACCACTTCTTCCTCGATCAGTGGAATCGCCAGCATTCTCCCCGCTGGCATGGACGCCATCAACCGTCCCCGTTCGGTGAGGATGAGAAGCGCTGCCTCAAGATCAAAAACGCCTGCCCGACAGGCGGCCACATACTCTCCAACGCTGTGACCCGCCATTGCGCTTGGCACAACGCCGCAATGCTCCAGCCACTCTGCGGTTGCGTAAGATGTGGCAAAAATCGCTGGTTGCGCAATGGCAGTGTTGGTGAGCATCGCCGTTACCTGCTCATCACTAGGGTCGGCGTTGACGGTCAGTGATCGAATATCGTGCTCAAGAGAGTCCCGTAAAATATTGGCACACTTATCAAATGCGTCTCGCCAAACGGGTTCATGTTGATATAAG
Organism: uncultured Parvularcula sp.; assembly: GCA_937919225.1. GTDB lineage: Bacteria > Pseudomonadota > Alphaproteobacteria > Caulobacterales > Parvularculaceae > Parvularcula. The sequence continues at coordinate 924 of CALFRH010000626.1, read as the reverse complement.
GCCGACCCCATGCCTGCATATTGCGCGCCCTGCCCAGGGAAGAGGAAAGCCGCCGCAAGGCCGGGTACAGCCTCAACCGGACCGGGGCCCTTAACACTCCCTTTGAATGCATCAATCACTTGACCCGCGGTCTCCGCCACAATCGAGGTCCGCCACCGTCGCGACACCCGCCGGTTTTGCACCGTATGCGCCAATTGTGTAACATCCGTATCCAGCTGTTCCTCCAACTTGGCAGTCAACCGGTTTATCCAAGTGGGCATCGCATCAGCGCTTTGTGTTGAGAGAGGAATGATTTGGGGCCGCGCCTCCGCCGTCTTCCCCACCACCGAGCCGCCGTTGCGCAACAGCACCTGAGCGTTTGTGCCACCACAGCCGCGCGACCCTCCCATAGCGCACCGCGCCGACCGCTCCGATGGCCATTCATAACCTTCCGTGGGCAACGTAAATGGGATCTGACGCGTGTCGATTGCCGGGTTCGGCTCGGTATAGTTTGCGAGGGGCGGCACAAACCCATGGCGCACCACAAGCGCAGCCTTGATAAGAGCCGCCACCCCCGCGGCCGCATCAAGATGCCCTATCGTCCCCTTTAGCGCACCGATGGCACACGCAGGATCTCGCCCCGTACCCGTACCGAAGGCATCAGCCAGAGCCCGCATCTCAATGGGATCGCCAAGGGCCGTGCCTGTCCCATGGGTTTCAACATACCCGATTTGAGCAGGATCAATTTCAGCAACTTGGCAGCAAGCCTTGATGACCTCCACCTGTCCTATCACGCTTGGCGCGGTATACGCAGCCTTTTGAGCACCATCATTGTTGATAGCACTGCCTAAGATCACCGCGTCAATACGATCGCCGTCAGCAACAGCATCCTCTAACCGTTTTAAGACAACTGCCCCCGCACCGTTCCCAAAAACAGTGCCATTG
>CALFRH010000625.1 GCA_937919225.1 uncultured Parvularcula sp. | reverse complement strand
CGTCGTCTTTTTTATCTGCATGCCGATCATGCGGTAGCGCGCATCTGACCCCCGCTTTTACCTTGGGGCATAATAATGCTTGGGTGTTTTGCGGTGATGCCGAGGGGGAAGAGGGATGTGGCCTCCTCCAGCGAGCGACCATTGGTGGTGAGCCTGCGGCGATGTTGCCGACCTCTTTGTCCTGGACGGAGCAATATCGCCTTCGCGGTGTTGTTTCTGGTGCCCTAGAGATGGTGACGACGCGCGACGGTAAAGCCCTTGATATTGGCTGCGGGACGGGCACGCTTCTCAGCGCTTATCCCCGTTGGATTAGCCCTGTGGGGATTGATGAGCGCTTGGCAACCACGGGTCCCGCCGATTGGGGCGTTGGGATTGCGGCGTCCTTCCTCTCTGAGGAGGCACAGGATATTTTGAGTAGTGTGTCGGGCGAGGGCTTTGACGTCATCACCGCCATTGGCTCGTTCGAGCGGACGGATGATCCCACCTCTTTCTTGCACCATGTGAAGGCGCTGCTGGCCCGGGACGGGATTTTCGTTCTTGAGACCCCTTATGCGGCGCTGGCGCTCACCCGTACTCTGACAAGCCCCTTTCACTGTGAAGCCAATGCGCTTTATTCGCTGGCGACGTTGGAACGCCTCGTTGGGACTGTAGGCCTACGGATTGTTCGAGGGTCGATGACGGAAATGGCGGCGGGCTCGGTCCGTTTGTTCCTGACGCACGAAGAATATCGCGGCCATGATTATGGCCCCTGGTACGAGATGCTGGCCCGTCTCTGGGATGAAGAGGCGGCCCTTAACTTGAAAGGGCGCGGCGCCTACCAGGCTTACCAAACACGGCTCAGCAGCCGCGCGATGGACATTGCTGCGCTCAAATCCTCCATGGTGCGGGCCGACGAGCACGCCTATGTGATCGGCATTGACGCGCGGACCTTTGGCACCCTTCAGGCCGGCGACATCGATTATGATGTCATCTCCGCCCATATTGGGGAGACCCCGCGGGATGGCTTCCCTGAAGTTATTACCGAGGATATGGCGCGCCAGGCGCCGCCGGATGTCCTCATCGCGCCGGCTTGGCGTCGTCGGGAGACCCTGGAGGGGTGGCACGACGAAATCATGGCGGGCATGCGGCTTGTGTTCCTTGAGCCCGAAGTTTTGGTGGTGGACGCCGATAATTACGCAACGGAACTTGGCCGCGCCTTGGCGGTCACCGATGGGCCGGGCAGTGTTGAGACCCTCCGCGCCGCCCTTGCCGCTATGCGGGGCCCGCAACTGCGGGTGGTGAGCCAGTCCACGGGCGGTTAATCTTCCCATTTGTCGCGCGAGTTCGCCGTTGGCAAGCCCTTAAAGACCCAGTACCGATACCCCTTAAGTAAGCTGTTGAAAGGACGCCCATGCGTCTTGCCTTCCTTGGGGACATTATGGGGCGCACTGGCCGCACGGCGGTGGTCCAACGCCTCCCCGATCTACGTCGGGATCTTGGCCTCGATTTTGTGATTATCAATGGCGAGAACGCGGCTGGCGGCTTTGGCATTACTGCCGATATTGCCCGGAACCTGTTCGATGCGGGGGCTGACTGCATCACCACCGGCAACCACGCCTATGACCAGCGGGACGATATTCCGTTCTTTGATCAAGAAGAACGCCTCCTCCGCCCGGCCAACTTCCCAAAGTCGAACCCCGGCCGCGGGGCGGGTCTTTATACCGCCAAATACGATGCTCGGGTGTTGGTGATCCAACTTCATGGCCAGCGGTTTATGGCGCCCATGGACGATATGGTGCCCGCCCTTGAGCGCGAGCTAGAGGGGATAGAGCTGGGGCGCGAGGCGGATGCCATTGTGGTGGATGTCCATGCCGAGGCAACGTCGGAGAAATATTCCGTAGGCCATTATTTAGACGGCCGCGTCAGCCTTGTCTGCGGTAGCCACACCCATGTGCCCACCGCCGATGCGCAAGTGCTGCCCGCCGGAACTGCGTTTCAGGCGGATGCGGGGATGTGCGGTGACTATGACAGTGTCATTGGGATGGAAAAGTCCGTCCCCATTGATTCCCTTGTGAACAAGATCAAATCAGGCCGGTTCCAACCCGCCTCGGGGGAGGCGACCATTTGCGGCCTCGTGGTGGATACGGATAACCGGACGGGCCTTGCCACCGGCATCTGGCCCCTGCGCGTGGGCGGACGGTTAAGTGAGGCCTTGCCGCCGGTGGGGTGATTGACGGCTACCTACTCGTCGTTGAGGCATACATCCTGACCCCCCATCGACCCCGCGCCTTTTGGCGCGGGCCCCCTTCCCCCCAATGGGAGGAAATCCCAGGAGCCGCATTGGTTCTTTTCTCCCCCGCGTGGCGATGGGGTCATTTGGGAGGGGACCCAAATGACTAGTCCCCCGAGGGCGGAGGGGGTGGGTTTGTGTGTCCGCTCCTACACCTTGGTTTCCTCGTTGCTGATCGCTCCCGGCTTCCCAAACATTGCCCGCCACCATTCGCCAAAAGACTGGGCATCCCGCACATCCCGGAAGAATTGCGGCAATTCGGAAAACCACACGGTGAAGGGGTTGATGCTATCAAACGCGCGTTTGAGACCATAGCGGGGCCTCTCTTCCTCCGCTTGGTAGGTCCCGAACAGGCGATCCCAAATAATCAAAATACCCCCATAATTTTTGTCGATATATTTGTCATCGCAACCATGGTGGACGCGATGATTGGCCGGAGTGTTAAGGTACCGGTCAAGTACGCCCAGCTTACCAATAAGCTCCGTGTGGATCCATGTCTGGTACGCCAGGACCAGCACGATCCCGAAAAAGATGAGCGCCGGGGGGAACCCCAGGAAAATGAGCGGCAGGTGGAAGAGGGCTGAGACGACCCCCTCCAGCGGGCCAAACCGCACCGCGACACTCGTGTTCATATAGCGGGATGAGTGATGCACCGCGTGCTGGGTCCAAAAAACCCGCACTTCATGGGCAATCCGATGCTCCCAATAATAAACAAAGTCGCAGGCGAGGACGGCCAGGATGATGGTCCACACCGTGATGGGCATGGTCCAGCCCACAAAAGCATCCGCTAACAGAATATAGCCTAAATAGGCAAAGGAGAGAACGAACGCCTCAATGGCAATGGAGGGAATTTGCGTGGAAATGCCCGCAATCATGTCTAAATGGCCCCGTCCCCGAAACCCCTTGGTGAAGAGGCCTTTGATAATCTCGATAAGGAGGATTGCGCCGCCAATAAGGAAAAACACGTCGTCAAAAGCTGTACCCAGCTGTTCTACCTGGTCTGAAGTCATGATTTGTCCTTTCCTAATCCAACGGTCAGGGTACGCCAGGCAAGATCCGCTGCCTGGGCGTGGGTCACTTCACCCGCCTTCACGCTTTCCCATGCGGCGTAAAGAAGATGGTCAAAGGCTTGCGTAATCCATTGGGTGGGGACGGCCTTATCGAACAGGCCCTCTTCTTTGGCGTCCGCCACCATAGCGTGGGTTTCGTCCGTCTGCCGCTGAAAGGCAGCGGCGATCTCCGGGTCATCGTCCACAGGTTCCAACGACAAGAACCCATGGCGGTCCCCCAACGGGATAAGGGCCGTCAGCATCCGCTTAAAGGCCTCCTCATGGGAGGGGGCATCCTCGCAGGCCGCGTCGGCGACCTCATCCATCTCCTCAATGGCAATAAGGGCGAGGGTGCGGATAAGGTCTTCACGGCTGGCAAAGTGCCGGTGAAGGGTGGCGCGGCCCACCCCGGCCCGCTCGGCAATATCCGAAAGGGTGGCACCGGGGTTTTTGCTCAGAATATCAAAGGCCGCTTCGATGAGCGCTTCCCGTGCGGTGGGGCGAACTGACTCTGTCATGAGACAAATATGTCTCATTTGAGACGAATGTCAATAGCGTGCCTGTTTGTCTCGCCTCGCGGTGACGCCTACATGCTGTGGGCGGCCATGAGGGCAGGCTTGTTGGGCAGACTGGAGGATAGGCAGGCATGGATCGTTATGATGATATGGTGGTGTTTCAGATTATCGCCCGCACCGGGACCATTTCGGCGGCGGCGGGAGAACTTGATGTCGCCCCGTCGGCGGTAAGCCGGCGGTTGAAAGCGCTGGAGGAACGCCTGGGCGTCCAGCTCGTTCAGCGGACCACGCGGAAACTGACCCTGACCCCCGCCGGTGAAGCGTATCTTGAGGGCGCTGGGCAATTGCTGGCCCAACTGGAAGAATTGGAGGGTGGCCTCCAGGCGGGGGCGGGGACCCTGTCTGGGCCCCTGCGCGTCACGGCGCCCCTGTCCTTTGGCCTTTGCGCGCTGCCCAATGTGCTCGACGGGTTTATGCGCCAGCACCCGGGCGTCGAACTCGATATCCACTTGACGGATTCGAAAGTGGATTTGGTGGCAGATGGTTTTGACCTTGCGCTGCGCATTGGTCAGTTGGGGAATTCGTCGCTGAAGGCACGCCGTCTCTGCGATATTGACTTTGCGCTTTGTGCGTCTCCAGAGTTTTTGGCCGAGCAAGGGACATTTGAAACCCCAGAGGATCTAGCGGGCCTTCCTGCCTGTATCTATACGAATGAATCTCAGGGTACGATATTGCGGTGGCAATCGCCCGAAGGTGACCAGGGGCAGGTGACCCTGAAATCGGTCTTCCGCGCGAATAATGGGGATATTCTTCGCGACCTGGCGGCGCGGGGCCATGGCCTTGTGTTCAGCCCTGGTTTTATCCTTCGCCCCGCCATTAAGGATGGAAGTTTGGTGCACCTGTTCGAAGACTATCGCTGGGCTGAATCAAGCCTTTACGCGGTTTACCCCCCGACCTCTCATATGCCTGCGCGAATGCGGGCCCTTATCGACTATTTGGCGGGCGCGCTGAAGGGGTAGGGCCCCCTTGAACAGCGGATGAGGGCTGGTTACACCCCGTTTCCAAGTCAAAATGTGCATCGGAGGCGCGCGTGGCAGGCCACTCAAAATGGGCGAATATTCAGCATCGCAAAGGGCGCCAGGACGCTAAGCGCTCAAAGCTGTTCTCCAAACTCTCAAAAGAGATCACGGTGGCCGCCAAAATGGGCGCGCCGGATCCTGACATGAACCCACGCCTACGATTGGCGGTCCAGAACGCGAAGTCCCAATCGGTGCCGAAGGATGTGATCGCGCGCGCGATTAGCAAAGCGGCCGCGGGCGAGGGCGATAATTACGAAGAAATCCGCTATGAGGGCCGTGGCCCTGAGGGGGTGGGGGTCATCGTTGAGGCCCTGACCGACAACCGCAACCGCACTGCGTCCGAGGTGCGGAGCACCTTCACCAAACATGGCGGCGCCCTAGGGGAGACGGGCTCGGTCTCTTTCGGTTTCGACCGGGTGGGGATTGTTGAGTATAAAGCTGACATCGGGTCCGAGGATGATGTCATGGAAGCGGCCATTGAGGCGGGGGCGGACGATGTGGCCTCCTCGGAGGAGGGCCACTCCATCTATTGCGTGCTGGAGGATCTGCACGAGGTCGCTAAAACCTTAGAGGCAAGGTTCGGTGAGCCTGACGCTGCCAAACCCACTTGGCGTCCCCAAATGACGATCGAGTTAGGGGAGGCAAAGGCCGAGACCATGATGAAGCTCTATGACGCCCTCGACGATTTGGATGATGTACAGAACATTTATGCCAACTTTGAGCTAAGCGACGAGGCCGCCGCCGCCATGGCGGGGTAGGGACGAGTTTTCGTCATCCCGCGCGCAGGGCGGGGCGTAAGTCACGCGCTGCAGACGCGGGATCTCGGTGTTTAATCTTGCCGCGACGGGCGGTCACATTTTGGATCAGAGGCAGTTGGCTCACGCGCAAAAAAGAAGGACTTTATAGCATCTGATTGATGGGGCCAGAACATCCGATATTGTAGAAGACCCCGGATCTGCGCAGTAGCATTCTATGCTGCAGCGCGTCCGGGGTGACGACCGGTAGAGATGTTTTGCCGCGTCCCGCCGTTGACCAGGGTGGATTTCACCTTCGCCCCACTCGACCAACAAAAGCCGCATAATCCTTAGGCGTATCAATGCCTGGCGTTGCGTGGGGCACGATGGCGGCCGCGATGCGGTGGCCATGTTCTAAGATCCGCAGCTGTTCGAGGGATTCGGTCTGTTCAAGCGGCGTGCGCGAAAGGGTCGGAAATTGCTGCACGCTCTTTGCGGAAAAGGCATAAAGCCCAATATGGAGGAAGGGTGAGGCCCCGTCATTGCGGGGGAAGGGGACCAGCGAGCGCGAAAAGTAGAGTGCGGATTGGGTGCCCTTTTCATCCGGTTGGCTGAGGACGGCTTTCACCGCGTTGGGGTCGCTTGGGTCTGTGCCACCGGGGAACGGACACACAAGCGTTGAGGCAAAGGCGGGGCGTGCGGCCCCCATTGCCTTTCTATGGGTTTCAATCAGTAGACGGATATGATCTGGGTCAATTTCTGGCTCGTCCCCTTGGACATTCACGACAATGTCGGCGTCTCTGGCCCGCGCGGCCTCGGCCACCCGGTCGGTGCCGCTTTGGTGGTCTGCGCGGGTCATGGCGACCTCCCCGCTAAAGCCGCGGACAGCGTCCGCAATGCGGGCATCGTCCGTCGCGACGAGGATATCAGCGTCGGCCACCTGGCTAGCCGCCTCTACTGTATGCTGAATGAGGGGCTTGCCGGTCTCCGCTAAAAGGGGCTTGCCGGGTAGGCGGGTGGAGGCATAACGCGCGGGGATTACGATCAGAGCTTTGGTCATCGGACAATCGGGGTGCGGAGGTGAATGGAAAAGTGATCAAACAAGGCACGCATGAACAGCGCCCCGATAATGCCGCTAAGGGCGCCGAGGGCATTGGCCACCAGGTCAAGGGCATCGCTGCTGCGCACCCCGCCAAGGGCCTGAAGCCCTTCCATGAGGCCCCCATAAAGAAGAAGGCCGATGAATAGGATGAGAAGGTGCTTCAAGCGGCTAACAAACCCCAGCGTGCTGAAAAACGCTAGCGCGCCATAGGCAAGAAAATGGGAGACCTTGTCGCCGCTCATCGGGTCGCCAAACAAAAGGCTGGCAATCCACTTGGACCAGCTCATAGGCGCGCCCATGGCTTCTGGATCGGGGACAAGGCTCCCCACGGTAATCACCAGTGCGATGATCACGCTATTGATACGCCAGAAGAGGCGCCAGGAAATACTCGACATGGACAAGATGGTTTACGCCGCCGCTCGTGACTGATCCTCCCAGTCAATGGCGGTCCGTACGATTAAGTCAATATCATCATAGCGGGGAGACCATCCCAGCTTGGTCCGGATGGCGGCATTATCGGCGATCAGCTGGGGCGGATCGCCGGGGCGTCGGGGGGCGACCGTCGTGGGCAAGGTTTTGCCGGTGACCCGCCCGACGGCTTCAATCACTTCGTAGACGGAGACCCCTTCTCCATAGCCGCAATTAAGGGTGATGGAGTCGCCGCCTCGCACAAGATAGTCAAGCGCGGCCGCATGGGCATCGGCCATATCGGAGACATGGATATAGTCCCGGATGGGCGTCCCATCGGGGGTGTCATAATCATCGCCATAAATTTTGAGGGGCTCGTCAAGGATCCCCGTCGCAATCTGCGCTGCTGCTTTGATGAGATGCCTTGGCCGACCGCCTTCACCGGCGCGGAGTTTTGGGTCAGCGCCAGCCACATTGAAATAGCGGAGAACCGCGGTGGAGATGGCTGCCGGGCGGCAAACATCTTCAACAATCCGTTCGCCCATCGCCATGGCCGCCCCGTTCGGGGCAATAGCGCTAAGAGGCGTTTCTTCGCGAATGGGCATCCGGTCGGGTACCCCGTAAACGGAGGCTGTTGATGAGAAGACCAGCCGCGATACCTTCGCCCGGGTGGCGGCCCGTAACATGGTGAGGGTCGATACCAGCGTATCAGAATACTCACTAAGCGGATCGATGAGGGAGGCGGGCACGGTACCACTGCCGACAAAGTGGATGATGCTGTCCACTTGATGCTCTGCGAATTGGCGGCACCAGGCATCGGGATCAGGGGAGGCGACGACAGCAAAGGGAACACGACCCATCAGCCACGGGGGCATCACCCCTTTGGTATCCAGCGCCAGGACATTCTCCCCCCGATCGTAAAGGGCGAGCACCATATGGCTGCCTAGATACCCTGTGGCGCCTGTGACGGCGATCGTCATGGGCTTTCCTCCGGCCTTCCTCCACCCAAGATTGTAGGCGACTCGCCCCGCAAGATCAAAGGCTCTCAGCGGTAAATCCGACTTTCTTTCTGTCCAGATGTGGGACGCAGGCAAGGGGCTGCTTGGGGTCAGCTTGGCTTGTCTGCGTCCCGGTCCCAGGTCTTGGGCACCCACAGGTCAGAAGGACAAGGAGAGGGGGGACGTCCCTTGACCTTACCCATCCCGGGGAAGCGATGTTTTGCGCCCCTTGGACAGGCGGGGCCCTACAGCGCTCAACCCTTTATTCGGCGGTGGGGGGCCAATGGTTTCATTCCTTTAAGGGCCTTTAAGGGTAAATGATGATGGGTCTCGACGGGATTTCCGACCCCCCTTATGACAGGTGCACACCATGACCCAGCCGCTTCAAAAGACTGCTCCTGACGATGACCCCGCGCTGATTGTTGCCATTGGCGACATTCACGGGCGCCTCGATCTGATGAAAGATCTTCTGGAAAAGATCGATAAAAAGCTGAAGGGCGCCTCTGCGCGCTATGTCTTTCTGGGCGACTATGTGGACCGTGGACCCGATAGCAAAGCGGTCATCGACTATCTCCTCACCTTTAAGGCCCACTATCCTGAGACGGTTTTTCTAAAAGGAAATCATGAGGAGGCGATGCTCGACTTCCTCGCCGTGGGGGAGGAGGCTGATGGCTGGCTTTATTGGGGTGGGGAGCAAACCTTGGAAAGCTATGGGGTGGACCTTGGACTGATTTCCAACCTCACGGCGTTGCAGGAGGCGTTTGCCGATGCCCTGCCGCCTGAGCACTTTGAATTCCTCATGGATTTGCGGCTGCGTTATGAGACAGGCCAGTATATTTTTGTCCACGCAGGGCTGAACCCGGACGAAACCCTTGATGATCAGCAGGCAAAGGACATGTTGTGGATTCGTGATGCCTTCTTTGATGGGGGAGAGGGGAAGTTTCCGGACCGCATTGTCGTACACGGCCATACACCGGTGAAGCGCCCTGAGAATAAGGGCTGGCGCATTAATGTGGATACGGGTGCGGTGTGGTCATCCAAACTGACCGCCGTTCTCATCGACGGAAAGCAGAAGCCGAAATTTATCAGTACGTGATGGGTTTGAAGTTTGTCATCCCGTGCGCCGCGCGGGACAAAGTCACGCGCTGCAGACACGGGATCCATGGAAGTTGATGTTTTTCGTCAGTGCATTGATCTAAATATCTAAGCTTGTGGATCCCGGACATTGGCTCTGCCAATTCCGGGATGACAGACTTTCAAGTCAGCTTACCAGGTCAGCGAGTTTCGAGCCGAGGCGGGCGTAAAACTGGTACGCGGTCGTAAAGGTGCCTAGATTGGCGTCCCGTAAATCCGTGTCTCGATAATCGTCTTCGGCGGTGGCGAGAACTTTGTCCCCCTCCTTAAAGACGATGTCAGCACTAGCGCCGCCAAGGGCGCGACTTTGCAGGCTGAGACCCGGCTCTTGGGAGAGTTCAGCCAAGGTGGGGCGCGCTGCTTCAAGGTCGGTCAAGGTGATCTCGATGGTCAAAACCCCCTCGCCCGGGGCATCTACGAGGGTGGTCACCGCGGCCAAATCCTCGCTCACCTCCTCGGTGAGCCGCTCGACATTTCGCGCAATGTCGCGCTCACCCAAGGGACGGATACGGTCCGTCGCCCCGCGGGGGCGATAGTCGATGCGGTCGGTGATCTCTTCTGCCACCTGCACGGGCGCGAGATAAACCGCATCATAGCTGGTGAAATCGACCTCTTGCTGGGCGGTAAATTGATCAAAGCGATCAATAGCTTCGCCAGTGGTGGCGCAGGCCGTCAAAGACGCGGCGGCCAAAGCAAGGCCCGCGAACAGGGCCAATGAGGGATGAGTAGATTGATGACGCATGGGTTTTCCTCCTCCGTGCGATAGAGCGTCGCGCCAAAAGTGAGAAACGGTTTTGGCTTTCCGCGACGCGACCAACAATAATTGAGAGCAACCCTCACGTGGGTTTGCTCTCACTCGACACCTCTCCTTTATTCGTTCTGCGCCGAAAAAAGGGGAAGGGCAAATCGGCAACTCCTCAGTCATCCCGTGCGCGGCGCGGCACGTTAGTGGCGCTCCGCAGACACGGGATCGTCTCCAGTACAAAGCAGATCCCGGATCTGCACAGCATCATTTCATGCTGCGGTGCGTCCGGGATGACGAAGAGGCCCCCTCACACAAACGCCGCCATCCCCTCCCGGGCGAGGCGGTCGGCTTCCTCATTGCCTTCATCCCCCGCATGGCCTTTCACCCATTTCCAGGTCACATTGCGCGCGGAGGCGAGGGCGTCGAGGGGTTCCCAGAGGTCTTTATTCTTCACCGGCTTTTTAGCGGCGGTTTTCCAACCATTCCGCTTCCACCCGGTGATCCAGTCGGTGACACCATTTTTGACATACTGACTGTCCGTATAAAGGGTGATGGCGGCCCCTTCGGGGAAGGTCTCTAAGGCTTTGATCGCAGCCATCAGCTCCATCCGGTTATTGGTGGTCTCCGCCTCGCCGCCGCACAGGCGTTCTGGGTCCCCATCGCCCAATATCAACACGCCCCACCCCCCGGGACCCGGATTGCCGGAGCACGCGCCATCCGTATAGACAATTGTCATGATCGGTCTTCCACAAATGCGGTTGGATTATCCCGATGGTGGCGCAAAAGCTGAAGATAAGGAAGCGGATCTTTTACACGGACGAGACTGCCAGGCACCTGGTTCAGCCAATCATAGGCCCGGGTGAGGAGAAAGCGGAGCGCGGACCCTTGTAAGAAGGTGGGAAGGGCGTTCGCCTCATCGGGCGAGAGGGCGCGCACCGTCTCATACCCCCGACGGAAGTGAACGGCATGGGTGGGGTCAAGGCTCCCCTCGGGTACCCACGCGTTCATCGAAATGGCCAAATCGTAGGCATAATAATCGGTACACGCAAAATAAAAGTCGATGATCCCGGCAACCTTGTCGCCATGGAACAGGACATTGTCCGGGAACAGGTCCGCGTGAATAGTGCCCTGGGGCAGGTTTTTCGGCCATGCTGCTTGTAAGTCGGCCAAGGTCGCCTTCAACTCCTGGTGCAGACCAATCGCGACCTTGTCGAGGGAGGGGCCCATCTCATCAATCAGCGATGCCCATCCTTCAGGCCCAAGGGCATTGGGGCGTCGTCCGGCGAAATCCGCCGTTGCCCCATGGAGTTTGGCCATGGCCCCGCCCCCCGCCTCAGCCAGAGGGGCACTGGGGGTATCGGGGGAGGTGCCAGTGATAAATTCGATGAGGGCGGCCGGGCGTCCGCACAGGGTTTGTAGGCATATCCCCTCTTTATCCAACACGGGCGCTGCCGCAGGGGCGCCCTTTTGGACCACATGGTCCATGAGGCCTAAGAAATAGGGGAGTTCCTCCGTCTTCACCCTTTTCTCGTAAAGGGTCAGGATGAACCGCTTGCCGTCACTTTCGAGGAGGTAGTTGGAGTTCTCCACGCCTTCCGCGATGCCTTTGAACACGGTGGCAGGGGGCAGCCCATAGCGGGCGAGGAAGGGGGTTAGGTCCTTGGTATCAACGCGGGTGTAAACAGCCATTTGGCGCTTATGCCAATTCCCGCGGCAGTTTGAAAGTCACCGCCTCGCGGCTTGTTTCCACCTGTTCCACCGTGACATCCGTCCGCTGACGGAAGGCGTCAACGACGCCCTGCACGATGCTTTCAGGGGCAGAGGCCCCGGCGGTGAGCGCCACGGTACGGGGGGCGAGGGCCTCAATCTTGGTCCAGTCAATGTGATCGGCATCCTCAACCAAGACGGCGTAGGGGCAACCGGCGCGTTCGCCGACTTCCACCAGGCGTTTGGAGTTTGACGATGTTTCCGAGCCCACCACGATAAGGACGTCGGCGTTGGTAGATGCCGCCTTAACTGATTCCTGGCGGTTGGTGGTGGCGTAGCAAATATCTTCCTTGTGGGGGGCATGAATGCCGGGGAAGCGGCGTTTTAGCACCTCAACAATCTTGATCGTGTCATCCACCGATAGGGTGGTTTGGGTGACGAAGGCTAAGCCCGCCGCTGTGATGCCCTCTGGCGGGGTGAAGCTTTCTGCGTCGGCTTCGTCTTCGATGAGGGTCATCGTCCCCTCTGGCAGCTGGCCCATGGTGCCGATGACCTCCGGGTGGCCTTCATGGCCAATCAGAAGGACATGGTGCCCCGCTCTATGGTGGCGGTCGGTTTCGATATGCACCTTCGAGACGAGGGGGCAGGTGGCATCGAGGTAGAAGAGGCCACGGGTTTCTGCGTCCGCAGGCACCGATTTGGGCACCCCATGGGCGGAGAAAATCACCGGTCGGTCCTCGGGCACCTCTTCCAGCTCTTCAACAAAGACCGCGCCCAGCTCCCTCAGGCGTCCCACCACGGTTTCATTGTGGACAATTTCGTGGCGCACATAGACCGGCGCCCCATATTTTTCGAGGGCGCGCTCCACCATCTCAATGGCTCGCTCGACCCCGGCGCAAAAGCCGCGGGGCGCGGCCAGTCGAAGGGTGAGAGGCGGCAGGGTTTGAGGCATGATCATCCTTTCGGCATGATGGGCTTTCCCGAAGGCGCCGAATGCTGTCTATAGACGGTGCTGAACGGCTATTGTCAAAGTGGATATAGGATCGGGTCGATGAAGAGACAGCTTGTCGCGGGGTTAGCGTTATTAGCCGCCACCGGATGCTCATCCTTGCAGAACGCCAATCAAGCGAACCCAGCGCCTTGTCCCAACGTTTTCGCGCTCAATGACGCCTCAAAAATGGTGGAGTTTGCGGGGGATCCGGCCCTCGACAATGTCGCTTGGTCGGCCGAGATCGTGGATGTGCGCTCCTCCTGCCGCTATTTTGAGGAGGAGCCGATTAAAGCGCTCGTGGAAATCGACTTTGCCGTGGGGCGCGGCCCGGCGGCGACAAGTGATGTCAAAGATATCAATTATTTCGTGGCGGTGACTCGCACCAATCGGGCGCTGATCACCAAAGAAGAGTTCGCGGTGCCGGTGCGCATCCGCGACAATATTGCGACCGCGACCTTTACGGAGGAGCTGTCGGATATTCTCATCGCCCGTAAAGGGGCGAACACCTCGGGCACCAACTTCGAAATTGCGGTGGGCTTTGTCCTGACCCGTGAGCAGCTTTTGTATAATCGCTCCGGAAAAAGCCTTAAATTCAATAATCTATAAGCGAGGCGGGCGATGCTTCTCATTGATCGGTTATCGGACGTTGTGGGTGCAGCGTTCGAGGCGGAGGGGTTTGACCCCAAATTGGGGCGCGTGGTGCGCTCGGACCGGCCAGACCTTGCCCCCTTTCAGTGCAATGGCGCCCTGGCGGGCGCGAAGGCGGCGAAGACCAACCCCCGCGCGATTGGCGAGGCGGTGGCGGCGCGCCTGCGCGAGGAGCCCCTTTTTGAGAAAGTCGAGCTGGCGGGCCCGGGTTTTTTGAACCTCAGCCTCACCGAGGCGGCTCTTGTCGATGCCGTTGAGGCGGTGGCGGCCGATGAGCATTTGGGCGCCTGGCGCCGGGCGGATCCTGAAAAAGTGATCATGGACTATGGCGGGCCGAACATCGCCAAACCTCTCCATGTGGGTCACCTCCGCTCGGCCATTATTGGTGAGGCGATGAAGCGTCTCTTTCGGGTCGTGGGGGACGAGGTACTTGGCGACATCCACCTCGGCGATTGGGGCCTGCAAATGGGGCAGCTCATCACGCAGATTGAGCGGGAGCAGCCGAACCTTCCCTATTTTGACGACGCCCTCACCGGGCCGTACCCAGAGGAAAGCCCTGTCTCCGTTGAGGATTTGGCGCGCGCCTACCCGCTGGCGTCGGCGGCGTGTAAAGAAGATGAAGCCCGCCTCGCTGAGGCCCAGGCGGCGACCGCCGCCCTCCAGGCGGGACGTCCCGGCTACCGCGCGCTGTGGCAGCATTTTGTTGATGTCTCCAAAGTCGCCCTTGAAAAAGACTATGCGGAACTGGGGGTGAGCTTTGACCTTTGGAAGGGGGAGGCGGACGCAGACCCCTTCATCGCGCCCTTGGTGGAGCGCCTTCAACAGAACGGGGTCATCGAGGAAGATGATGGCGCACTCATCATCCGCGTTGCCCGCGACGACGACAAGAAAGAGATCCCGCCCCTATTGATGGTGAAGTCCAACGGGTCGGTCGGCTATGGCTCTACCGATGTGGCCACCATTGAGGAGCGGGTGCGGGACCTTAGGGCCGAGCGCATAGTCTATGTGGTGGACCAGCGCCAGGCCCAGCATTTTGAGCAGGTGTTCCGCGCCGCCGCCCGGGCGGGCTTGATGACAGAGGACCGGCTTGAGCATGCCGGCTTTGGCACCATGAACGGCAAGGACGGCAAGCCGTTCAAAACCCGCGAGGGCGGTGTTCTTCGCTTGCGCGACCTGATCGACATGGTGGTGGGCGAGGCCTCCACCCGGATCACGCAAGGGGGCATGGCGGCGGACTTACCTCCAAAAGAGCAAGAACAAATCGCCCAACGTGTCGGCATTGCCGCGCTCAAATTTGCGGATTTGTCCAATCCGCGGACGACGGACTATATTTTCGATTTGGAGAAGTTCGTTTCTTTCGAAGGAAAAACAGGGCCTTATCTTCTGTACGCCGCGGTGCGTATCCGCTCTGTTCTCTCCCGCGCGGCAGAGACGGGGGAGGGGGCCAGCCTCATCCTTGGCGAGCCGTCGGAGCGGGGCTTGGCCCTGGCCTTAAGCGCCTATGGCGAAGCGGTGCGCGCTGCCTATCAGAAGCGGTTGCCGCATATTTTGTGCGACCATGCCTTTCATCTCGCCCAGTCTTTCTCTCGGTTTTATACCGACTGCCGGATCGGCGATGAGGCAGACACTGCGAAACGGTCGTCCAGGTTGCGACTGGCTAGTATCACCTACCAGCAATTGATTAGTGTCTTGACGATATTGGGTATTTCGGTCCCAGAGCGGATGTAGGCACACGCGTTTCCAGGGGAGGTGGGCCCGGTTCGCCGTCTGGGAACGCGCCCAAAGGACGACCACCCTAAACTTTCTGGGTACCAATTTGTCGCAGTTTTTTGTTGCGGCTGCGCCACACTGGCATCTCTGTGCAGTGATTCATGAATCCCTCAAGAGTCTGTTACAAAACTGTCGCATTTTAAGGTTACCGCCTCGTCATGGGCGCGGATGCGCCCCTAGTTTCTAAACGGGGTTCAGAATGAATTTTAAATGCACGCTTGCAGCGGGTTCCGCTGCACTAGCGCTTCTTGGCGGGTACGCCGCAGCGCAAGAGACCACTTCCGCGGTTCGTGGGACCGTGACCGATGAGGCAGGCGCACCGCTCGCGGGGGCCACCGTTACCGTTCGCGACGAGGCGTCTGGCTTAACGCGGACCGTTACGACCAACGCCTCCGGTGATTTCCGGGTTCGCAACCTGCCTGTTGGTGATGACTACAGCGTGTCTGTGACAAGCTCAGGCTTTGCCGGTGAGCGTGCTGAAGGTGTTGAGTTGAACCTCGGCCAAACCGCTGATCTAACTTTTGACCTAGAGGCTTCGGCATCTGATCAGATTGTGGTGGTTGGCACCCGATCAGTTACCGAACAGGTGGCCATTGGGCCAAACGCAACGTTCGGCCTTGGCGAGCTTCAGACCGTTCCTGCTATCAACCGTAACATCACTGACGTTATTCGTGCTGACGCCCGGATTTACATCGATGAATCCGAGGGCGGGGTGAACGCGATTCAGTGTGCTGGTCAGAACCCACGCTTTAACAGCCTCACCGTAGACGGCGTGCGTTTGAACGACTCGTTTGGTCTGAATGACAATGGCTATCCTACGGAACGAATCCCGTTTTCTTTCGACGCGATTGAGCAAGTCTCGGTTGAGTTAGCGCCTTTTGATGTTGAATATGGCGGGTTCTCAGCCTGTAATATCAACGCGGTGACAAAGTCTGGTACAAATGAGTTCACAGGCAGCTTGTTCTATGACTTTACGAGTGACGATCTTCGTGGCGATTCTTTGGAGGGAAGAGATGTTGCGCTGACTGAATTTGATGAGTCACGCTACGGCATCAACATTGGTGGTCCAATCATCAAAGACCGCCTCTTCTTCTTTGCTGCCTATGAAAAGCTTGAGGGAGTGAACACATTTGACCGTGGGCCGGTTGGTTCCGGAGCGGTAAATGAAGTTTCCGTCACTCAGGCGGAGCTTGATGAGATCGCTGCAATTGCGCGCGACATTTACCAGTATGAGCCTGGTGGGATCCCACAAGGTGTCGATAATGAGGACGAAAAACTTCTCATCAAACTCGATTGGAATATCTCTGATCAGCACCGTGCAGCATTCACTTATAACTACAATGACGGCTTCAACATTACTGAGGCGGACGACGATAACACTGAGTTCGAGTTCGCTAACCATCTGTATGAACGTGGCGCTGAGCTAAAGTCTTATGTTGGTTCGATCTACTCGGATTGGACTGACAATTTCTCGACGGAAGTCCGGGTCGGATATGTCGATCTTCAAAACCGTCAACTCTCTGTTGGTGGGACTGATTTTGGTGAGATTCGCGTAGAGCTTGATGAGGTTGATGTATATCTCGGCGGCGATGACAGCCGTCAGACCAATCAGTTGAGCTATGAGGTTTTCAACTACGCTCTTAAAGGAAAGTATGACTTTAAAGGTCATAACATCACGTTCGGCTATGAGCGTGAAGAGCTGGAAGTCTTTAACCTTTTCGTTCAGCATACGGAAACTGAAATCCGTTTCGACGGGATCGACAATTTCCGTGATGGCTTGGCTAGCGCTGTTTACTACAACAATGCGCCTTCCCTGAACCCAGCGGACGCCGCCGCTGACTGGGGCTATGCGCTCAACACTGTCTACGCTCAGGATGAATTCGATCTGACAGATAATCTAAGTATTGTCGCCGGTCTGCGCTACGATTGGTACACGTCAGACGATCTGCCAGTTGAAAACCCTGACTTCGTTTCGGACTATGGGTTCTCCAACGCACAGAACCTGGATGGCGAAGGGCTGTTGCAGCCACGCTTTGCGTTCACCTGGGATCCCATCGCCGAGTTCACGCTTCGTGGTGGTGTTGGCCTCTACTCTGGGGGGAACCCGAACGTTTGGCTGTCTAACAGCTATTCCGCCAACAATGTTCTGCAGTTTGGTCAGCGGGGCCGTGGATTTGGTCTGACAGACGATCTCACCAATCGTGATGGTTCTTTACGGAACCCACTTTATTCAACACAGCGTAGTCTCTTTGATGCGTCCGTTGAGTATTCTCAGTGTGAGGACGGTGTTCCAAACGGTCCCGGTTGGTGTGTCCCAACTGAACTGGCCGATGCGGTTGCTGGCGGAACAGGCGACAACTTTGCCATCAACTACACCGACCCAGACTTTGAAAATCCATCAGAGTGGAAATTCAATCTCGGCGCCACTTATCTCCTTGACGCGCTCGCGCCTGGTTTCCTTGGTGGTGAGTATATCTTGAATGCGGACCTTCTTTGGTCGCGCGGACAAGACTCGGCTATTATTCTTCAGGGGGACATTGATCGCATCGGGACCACAACAGATGGGTACCCGATCTACGATAGTGTTCGCGAAGAAAGCCTCGTCCTGACCAATAGCTCTGAAGGAAACCGTTCTTTCACGGCGTCATTCTCTGTTTCTAAGGACTACGACAATGGCTTCGACTGGGCTCTCGGCTATGCGTACAACGACTCAGAAGATGTCAACGCTATGGCGAGTGCGGTGGCCTTCACCAACTATGTGGAGCGCGCGTTCTTTGACCCGCAGGAGCAGGTGCGCTCGACGTCCGATTACAACATTAAGCACCGCTTGACCCTGACTACGGGGTGGGAACGTGAGTTCTTCGGTGACTATACGACACGGATTACGACATTCAGTTCACTGAATGAGGGTCGTCCTTACAGTATTGCTCAGAATGGTACGGCAAGCATTTATAACTTCACGCCGTTCCTTGATTTTAAAAACAACGTCCTTCTTGAGCCGGGTACTCGGAACGCAAACGCTGGTTCCTGGTGGGGAAAAATGGATATCCGCCTCGAACAAGAGTTCCCAGGTATCCGCGAGAACGATAAAACATCAGCCTTTATCGTAATCGATAACTTCACCAACCTGCTAAACGATGAGTGGGGCATCCTTCGCGAGGCGAATTTCCCGCCAACGTCACCTCCTGGCGGTGTTCCAGAATCGCGTGTTGGCGATGCGTCTCTCTATGAGATCCGGGTTGGCGTGAAGTACGACTTCTAAGCCGAATACGGCATCAGCGTGAAAAGGGCGGCTTTCGGGCCGCCCTTTTTATTTGCCGTTGTTCCCACTCCCGGCTGCCCGGGGGAGGCGGAAAGACTTTATCCTCA